>PFNE01000032.1 GCA_002791835.1 Alphaproteobacteria bacterium CG_4_10_14_0_8_um_filter_37_21
GGCGGCAGTCATACCCACAGTTAATGTGGGAATAATGCCCTCTATCCTAGGGCTAGTATACTAAACTCTGATATCGAGTACAGTATACAGGTTTTGCGTAAAATGCGTAAATCATTTATACGCCGTGGTACTTATTAATTCTTTGTTAAAGATTTTTAAGGGCGCGGGGAGAGTGCAGCTTTGTGGTGGAGGAGGCGGAGGCGAGTATTTTGTGGGAACTTACGGAGGCCCATCAGACAACAAGTGTATTTTATTCTCATATTATTGTTCGCTGATCAGAAATTTTCACATTTTAATCATCTACATTTTAGTTAGAAAACACTCCACGGGGCAAGCCGGTGGACTTGTTTAATATACTATGCAGCCTTTAAATCATCTAATAACGCCTTTAAATCTGTAAATATTTTTTTAGGCAGTGTATCTAGGTGTGTTAAATCACCAACAGCAATAGGCTGACAACCTGAATTACGTGCACAGTCCCAATCAGCTGGTGTATCGCCTACAAACCAAGTATGTGCAGCCTCAATTTTATTTGCTTCTATAGCGCGTTCTGCAGGGTAAGGATTGGGCTTATCATGAGGGAAATCTGTTGATCCATAAACAGCAGTAAAATAATCATTCCATCCCATATGTTCAACTTCAATGCGCAAACGCTTTGCATGTTTGTTACTGATAATGGCGCAAGGGATGTTGTTTTTTTTTAAGTATTTTAATAAATCTAATGCACCTGGCATAAATTTTAGCGAATCCACATAATTTGCATGATTAGCTTCTGCATAACACCTAAGCTCTGCCAACGCTGCATCTGATTTATCACCAAATAATTTAGGAAAATTATCTTGAGCAGAAAGATGGGTACTTTCTTTAATTTTCTCCATAGACCATGTTTCCCCACGAAATTTTTTTAAGGTATGGTTCATAATGTCAAAAATCATATCCCAAGAACTAACTAAGGTATTATCCCAATCGAAAATAAAAGCCTTTGGGATGTGTATTGCTTGCTGTGTCATGGTGATCGTCCTTTTTAAAAGTTAGGGTGGCAGATCTAGGTCTGGACAAAAAATTCAATTATTGTCAGAATTACTGTATCAGTCTACGTTTAGGATGTTTTTTGTGCTTCAAAAAACAACATTTGCACCCAGTATAAAACATATTAGTGGTGCCGCCAAATTTATTATTGTTTTACTTGTTCTTTATGTTTGTAGCACAACACTGCAGGCACACAGTAAAAAGAACATACCTAGTGCAAAAATATCAAAAATTGCACATAAAAAAAGACATCAATCCAAAAAAAAACCAGCTAAGGCTAGCAAGGCACATAAGGGTCAGTCTAAAAAAAGTAAAATTACTGCTAAACAATCAACACAACAGGCATGTATTAAACCTGCAGATAAAGAAGAACAAGAACGTTTTTTATCGACGCAAGATGAAACAAAGAAGTCAGGCACAGTCGTACCACCCAAATATTCAGATTATATTGGTGGCCCATCATATGGCCTGGAGGTTCAATATAAATTATGGAAAAAATTAGTTGAAGAACCAATTTCAACTGTTCCAGAGCTGAAACAGTTTATAGCAGAACATAAAGATTGGCCAAATATTCGCCTTTTGAAAGAAAAGTTAGAAAAACAATTAACATTTCAGCACGGCGTTGAAGATCTCATCAAATGGTTTGAAGATCACCGACCTGTAACAATTAAAGGCACTGTCTTGTATGCAAAGGTATTGATGAAAAATGGTAAAAATCAACGTGCAATTTATTTAATTAAAAAGGCATGGCGCACAAGTAATGCGCCCCAATCTGATGTTGATTTACTGCGCTTAGAATTTAAAGATGTGCTTGATGCTAAAGATTATCAATTACGTATTAATATGCTTTTAAAACAAGAAAAAGTTGATGATGCAAAACGTGTTTTAGGCTGGTTAAATTCACAGCTAAAGTGGTTCCCAAAGGCGCATCGCGACCTTGCCTTAACAAGAATTGCGTTACTTAAAAATGATTCTAAAAAGAAGGAAGATCTAGAACAACAATTAATTGATACAAAGGCAATTTTTAAAAATGACCTTGGCCTTATATATGAGGAGGTAAAGTGGCGCCGTCGTAACCGGGAAGATGAAAAACTTTATACCATGCTTCAAAGCGATGAAACACTTGGTGTTGAAAATACAGAACCTGACCTTATGTGGGGTGAACGTAACATTTTGATACGCCGCATGATAGAGCAAAAAGATTATGAGCGTGCGTATAAACTAATAAATAGACACAAATTAACGAAAGGCGAACATTATGTAAATGCGGAATGGTTAGCGTGTTTTTTGTTAATAGAATTTTTAAATAAACCACAAATTGCTTATGACCGTTTGTTAAAATTGAACGACCAAGTCCGTATGCCAATATCTTTAAGTAAGCTTGCTTACTGGCTAGCTATTGCTGCTAAAAAAATAGCATTGGAAGACCAATCCTATGAATGGTACCGAAAAGCTGCTATGCATCCTGGTACGTATTACGGCCAGTTAGCCATTACCAAGCTTATTAAAGGGAAGAGAAAAGTTCCAATTATTAAAATATTTGAAGAACAGACACCATCAATCAATATTAAGCGGCGCTTTGAGGAAAGAACGCTTGTGAAGGTTATTCGCTTTATTGGCCAAAATGCAGAACCGGTTCATTTGGTGGAACGCTTTTTCGACAAACTGGCAACACAGATAACTGGTAAAGAAGAAATGCAATTGCTTATTAATTTAGGTGCCGAAATTTCACACCCAAAAATTGGTGTAAAATTAGCGCGACAAGTGCCAGATGAAATGTTGATTACTTTAAATACCTATCCTATTTTGGCTGAAGGTTTTATGAAAAATACGGTTTATAAAATCGCCCCAAACAACCCATTATTTACACAACTTGTTTTTGCCTTAATTCGCCGTGAAAGTGGTTTTGATGCAAATGCCTTAAGCCCAGCGGGCGCCCGTGGTCTGATGCAAGTCATGAATACAACTGCGAAAAATGCCATTGATAGATTAAGCTTTTTATGTAAGGACTGCGGCATAAAATGCCAGGACGAACGGTCCTTTATCATGCCAATGAATAATGTCGCTATCGGTACGGCCCACTTAAAAGAATTGATGGAAAAATATAATGGATCTTATGTTTTAGCATTATGTGCTTATAACGCCGGCGCGCAAGCTGTTGATAATTTATTTTTTAAAACAATTGGCAATCCGCTAGAGGATTTAAATATTGATATCATTCAATGGGTGGAGCTTATTCCTTACTATGAAACACGAAATTATGTCATGCGCGTTCTAGAAAACATGAAAACGTATATGATGCGCGCTGAATTTGGTGGTGAACCGCTGCCACAGAAAAGCATGCTTGATTTACTGAATGCGGGCAGAAAGCGTTAATATAATTAATATTGTAACAGAAAGTTTATTTACCAAATCAACAAACTTATTGACACACCATGATTTTTGCTGCATGATCAAATTCATGTTTAAAACAGGTATTCAAATGAACTTTTTACAATCATCTTTAGTCTTCATATTAGCAATCAGTATAACGTCTGCTGCAACACCTCCTTTTAGTAAAATATCAAAATTTTCAAGACAAAACATGGAGACTATCGATATTGGAAATGGTATGACGGCTATGGTCATTCCCATAAAAGGAGATAATGGAGATAATGCCGCAATGCTTAATGCTGTTGTGGATACGTTTAATCCCGGTGCTCGTACGGCTGTGTGCCCATTTTCACCTGATGATATTCAATCAATAAGCCATATTTTAACAGATGCAATTGCTTATTTATATGGCTTGATCGATGGTAATAACAATGATCCTGAAATCACAGCTCAGAGAGAAGAATTACTCAAAAAACAAATTAAAGTTTCTATTTTGGCGCCATCATATATTAAATTTATTAAAAACACTGAAAATCAGACAATAGAAATATTTTTACATAACTTATTATTTATTCACAAAACTGTTGTATACAATTTAGATCAGCCTGATGAAAAAATTCGCGATAGTGCTTATCGACAACTTATTAAAGAAATTGCAAACGTTAACAAATGGTTTGAAACTTCTTTCAATTTTAACGCCCTGAATGAACTGAATATTTTACCTTGGGTGCAATCTGTTTCTATAATCTTTTCGGACTTAAATAAATATTTTCCATCAAACAATATTGGGTCTGGCAATATATTTCAAATGGCAAATGGTAAGACACGTATCGATGAAATGGATGAACAATATGAGATAGCATCAGCCGCTGTTAAAATCACGATAATTTCTTACACAAAAAGAGCGCAACAAAAAAAAGCAACACTTAAAAATATGGAAAATTACTTTAACTCTACATTAAAGCAGCCTCTAGGCGTGGCGCGCGTAGCATTGGAAAAAGCTATTAAACCCCTACTCTTACCTGTTGTGATTAATGATGATATTAGACGAAAAATGAAAGAAGAGCCTAGAGAGGCAGGCTTAAGAAGACGCGTGATCACAACTACTAGAAGGCCCGTTACACCCAAGCCAGAAGAGGGAGAACCTTCGCCTTTACAAGGAGCTAAAGATCTTGATGATAACTCTATAGAAAAGCGGGTGATTAATGCTCATACCCCTCCTCAAACACACATTGCAGTATCAAAACCAGAATCACTCTTAGTTGTTGAAGCGGCAGCAGCCTCTGCACCTGAACCAGTAGTAGAACGTCAACATGCAAAACCTGATGAAGACAGTCAAGAATCTGATTTTTCACCCCAAAAAATACATGCCATGCACCAAGCTAGAAAACAAGAAGAAAGACGCACGTCTCCCCAGCCTGAAGAAGCGGCAGAAAAAATCGTTCACAATCCAGAATTTTATGCATTTTTACGTGACACAGTTTATGGAACATCTCAATTTACTTGGGAAATTTTTTTAAAAGCCTTTAAAAAAGCAGGATTTGAAATTGTTGGTGCAGGCGGCAATGTAAGACGCGTTTTTTTGACGGGGACAAACCTGAAATTTACAGTGCACGAACCAGCAAAAGACCGCGATCCGATGGCGCATAAATACGTATCCTTCATTAGATCTGGTCTTGAAAGGGTATTTGGTTTATCAGAAAGTTTTGTGACTAAATTCAAATAATCAGAGGTGTCCGAATAAATCAGACAGGGTGTTAAGGTATTATACCTAATATTCTCTGATTCATGCAACACCGCACCTTATCTTGACTGCTACCAACAGTCTCATTAGACTGATAATTCAGAATCAAAAACTGAGATATTTCCGATGCCCCATCAAAAACACCCACCACAAAGTATCGTTTTGGAAATATCTTGCTTTTTTGCAGGGTATTTTCAGTCAGCATTATCTAATTCAAGCTCCTGTCTCGTTGTATATTCAGATGTTCTTTTATCTTCCTTACTAGATTATAACTTCCATTCAAATACACTTTTTCACTATGCACTTGCGCCACAAGAACTTACGGTGAAAAAACTTCTTAAAATTATAGATGAACTGCCAAAGATCAAAAATATGGCTAACCTTTTAAGGGAGGATCAAGCGTTTTTTTGTCTTTGTGCTTTCTTTCGCCAAATTTCATCCACTAATGACCTTAATTGGTATGGGCTGGCTTTTGGATATCTTGAAAATGATGAAGGAGAGAGTGCTTTTCTGAAAGGAACGAATCCAAAATTGTTTAAACTAGCGCAGCATATTGGGAATATGGCGGCTGATATGGATATGGTAGAAAAGTATCAAAAAATTAAAAACATGCAGTCCAAATATAAAAGAACAGGTCATAGGCAGATATACAAAGAAATTGTTGAACAGTTTTACCCAGAACATGCAAACAAAAATAATATATTAACCTTTGTGGAAGAAATAGAACAAAACAAAAAAGAATTTTATGAGGAGTTAGAGCGTATTTTAAAAATTAAAGTTACAAAATATCTTTCAATGATCGGGCTGTCTGACGAGGGGCATATTCAAAAATACACTGGCAAAATTATTCTAAGTGCATCATCAAGTTAACAGGGATGTGTTGCATGAATTAAAAAATAGCGTAAAAGCGGCCGAAGAAACTTTGCCAAAGACAGGAATACTTATCACAAGACGGAACGATAATAGTAATATCTTCTCGTTTTGCCGCAAGAGCTGTCACGTGCATTAAAACACAGGGAGCACATAGAAAAATATTTTTTCATTCTTTGTTTTTTAGATCATCTCGTAAAACCCACTACTGATATAGGGTCAAGTCCATATAAAAGTATCGATAACTCTATTTTTCATATTTCTGACTGAGGGACATATCCACTTTTAAAGGGACAGATAAATGTATTATTTTTTCCATCATATTTTTAAATAGCTGTGGCACTGTGTCAACTTCGCTATCATGAATTTCAAAAACCAGTTCATCATGCACGGTTAGCAACATACGCGATTTTAAGTTTTTCTCTATAATAACGTCATGAATTTCATGCATAGCCATTTTAATAATATCAGCATTAGATCCTTGAAGCGGCGCATTAATAGCTTGGCGTTCTGCAAATTGCCTACGGGCAGCATTTTTATCATTAATACCAAGCGTATAACATTTACGACCCATAATTGTTTCAACGTAATTGTGCGTGCGCGCAAATTGTTTTTGTTCTTCCATAAAAGCCTGAATACCTGGGTACTGAAGCATATATGCTTGAATAATTTTTTTTGCCTCTGTATTTGAAATGCCAATTTGTTCGGCTAATCCGTAAGCAGAAATACCATAAATAATACCAAAGTTTACAGCTTTTGCCTTACGACGATCTTCATTTGTGACGTTTTCTAAAGGTATATGAAACACTTGTGATGCCGTTAGTTTGTGAATATCTTCTCCACTATTAAAGGCCTTAATCAAAGAATCTACTTTAGCCATATGGGCCAATAAGCGAAGCTCTATCTGTGAATAGTCTAAAGATAATAATTTATAATCAGGTGCTGCTAAAAAGGCAGAGCGTATTTTTCGGCCCTCTTCTGTACGCACAGGTATATTTTGCAAGTTAGGGTTTGTTGATGAAAAGCGCCCAGTGTTTGTTGCTGTTAATGAATATGAAGTATGAACACGCCCAGTTTTGGGATTAATAGCAGATTTTAGACCTTCAACATACGTTGATTGTAACTTTGATAAAGAACGCCAATTATGAATAAGTTTTGGCACCTCAAAACCTTGGTTGCTTAGTTTTTCTAGTGCGTCTGCATCTGTTACATAATTACCTGTTTTGGTTTTTTTCCCGCCAGGTAATTTTAGCTTACCAAATAAAATGTCGCCCAATTGTTTTGGGGATGCTAAGTTAAATGTTTCACCAGCTTTTTCATGAATTTCAGTTTCTAATATATTCATTCTTGTTAAAAAATCAGTACCTAAAGCATCTAAAATTTTCGGATCAACATACACGCCATGACGTTCCATCGTAGATGTTACCACCATCATAGGGCGTTCCACGCGTTCATACATAACATGCTGCTTATCTTGGGTTAGCCGTGTTTTAAATAACTTCCACAGATGATACGTCGTCTCTGCATCCTCCCCTGCGTAAGCAGCGGCATCTTTAATATCAACCTCTGCCATGGTTTTTTTCTTTTTACCCGTACCACAAACATCTGAAAATTTAATTGTTTCATGATTTAAATATATTTTACTTAACACGTCCAGGTTATTAAAGTGCTTTGTGCCATTTAAAACATAAGATAGTAAAAGCGTATCATCATATGACTTAATATCAGCACCCTGATTTAAGAAAATGGCACGATCATACTTTAAATTGTGACCAATTTTTAAGATGCCTTCATCCTCTAACACAGGCTTTAAGTACTGCATTGCAACATCTGTTTTCATTTGGTTGCCAAAAATGTGTTTTAGGGGAATATAAGCAACTTTATCTTCTACACATAAACTAATACCCACAAGGTTTGCTGTATATGTATCTAAAGATGTTGTCTCTGTATCAACAGCGACATGCCCTTTTGTATAAATAAAATCAATGTATGCTTTTAGCTGATCTTCTGTTGTTATAATATCAACAGTGTTTATTTTAAAGTCGATCGTTGGTAATTCAGTTTTGTCATCAGCTTTTACCAAAAATTTTTGCTCTTCAATTTTTCCATCTAAGCGTTTTAAAATTTTATAAAATCCGTGCTTGTTTAAAAAATCGTCACGCTTTTCAAGATTCGTTTCATCAACGATCATGCTATTTAAGGGTAAATCACAAGGGGCATCTTTTCTAAGCGTTACCAGGTCTTTTGAAATAAAAGCCAATTCTTTGTTGTTTAGCAAAGATTCTCTGCGTTTTGGTTGTGTGATAGATTCAACATTGTTATATAATTCTTCAAGGGAACCGTACCTATTAATAAGCTCTGCTGCAATTTTCGGCCCAACACCCGGTACGCCCGGTACATTATCAGAAGCGTCCCCTGCAAGGGCTTGAATATCGATTACTTTATCTGGTGTCACACCAAATTTTTCAAAAACACCTTCTTCTGTAATTAACTTGTTTTTCATGGGGTCAAACATGGTGACGTGGCTATTTACCAACTGCATAAGATCTTTATCTGACGATACAATAACAACGTCAGTGTTTTGAGCTGTGGCTTGCTGTGCGTAAGTTGCAATTAAATCATCAGCCTCAAAACCATCGCTTTCAATATGAGGAATACCAAAGGCTGTACATGCATCACGAATGGGTTGAAATTGCAGGGCTAAATCATCAGGTGCTGGCGGTCTGTGGGCTTTATATTCTTTATAAATATTTTGTCTAAATGTTTTCCTGCCTGCATCAAAAATAACCGCTATATTATCTGATTGTCGTTCTTGCAGAACCTTAAGTAACATATTACAAAAACCGTAAACGGCACCAACAGGGTCTCCTTGCGGATTATTTAAAGGCGGAAGTGCGTGGTAAGCCCGAAAAATAAATCCAGAGCCATCGATTAAATATAATGTTTTCATGTGCACAGCGAACTTAAGAATGTACATTAACTAGATACCCCCCTATTGTTAGCAGGGTTTAGTTATAGACATTTCCTTTTATATATTGTTTCAACTTCATTAGTGGCATCATACCACCTATTGCCATATTAGGTCTTTCATTATTATAAGTCCATAACCAGTGTTCACTTTCTGCTTGCACTTAAGAAAACGCTAACATGTTTAAATATGAAAAGCTTTTCCAAATGTTGCCCAAGCAGCCTCTTTTAAAGCTTCGTTTTGGGTTGGGTGCGCGTGGCATGTTCTGGCAATATCTTCTGAACTGCCCGAAAATTCCATAACTGTTGCTGCTTCTGCTATCATTGAACCTGCCATTTCCCCCACAATATGCACACCTAAAACTTTGTCTGTATTTGGGTCTGCAAGTACTTTGGAAAACCCCTCATATGACCCCACAGCTTTAGCACGGCTGTTTGCTGAAAATGGAAATTTTCCAGCCTTATAAGGAATGCCGTTTGCTTTCAATTCTTCTTCTGTAAATCCAACACTTGCAACCTCTGGATTTGTGTATACAACAGATGGAATAACATTATAATTTACATGAAAAGGAAGGCCTGCAAAGTGTTCCATCAGGGCAACGCCTTCCTCCTCAGCTTTATGGGCAAGTTGTGGGCCAGAAACAACATCGCCGATGGCATAAACACCAGCAACAGATGTTTCATAATTCTGGTTAATGGCAATATAACCACGATCATCAAATTCTAAACCAATTTTATCAACACCAAGACCTTTTACGTTGGGTTTGCGACCAGTGCAAATTAATGCATAGTCACATTCAATAACATCTGCCCTACTTGTTTCGTTTCTGGGGTCTACAGCTTGCAATGTCAAAAATTTTGCATTCTTTTTAACAGACGTTACTTTACGATGTGTTTTAAAGACCAAGCCCTGTTTTGTTAGAATTTTCTCCAGCTGTACGGCGCACTCCCTATCCATAGCGCCACCAATATTAGCCGTGTATTCTACAACCGTTATATTCGCACCAAGGCGTGACCATACAGAACCGAGTTCTAAACCAATAACACCACCACCAACAACAACAAGGTGCTTTGGGGTTTTATCTAAATTAAGGGCTTCAGTCGATGTAATAATTTGCTTGCCGTCAATTTCAACGCCATCTATTGTTGCAGGGCTGGATCCGGTAGCAATGACAATACGGCGTGCTTTTATTTTTAATTTTGTGCCATCGTTTTGTGCAATTTCAACAAGTTGCGGGCTAATAAATGTTGCAGCTCCATAAATAACTCTAACTTTATTTTTTTTCATTAAATATGAAATACCACGCGCTAATTCGTCAACAACGGACGCTTTTCTATGCATCATTTGCTTTAAATTCACACGAATATTATCAGCTAAAATACCCTGATCTTTAAAGTTTTGACGCGCATCTTCTAATTTATGAGAAATACTTAAAAGTGCTTTTGATGGAATGCACCCCTCGTTCAAACAAGTACCACCTAAGGTTGCCCTTTTATCAACCAAGGTTACTTCTAACCCCAACTGTGCTGCCCGAATAGCTGCAACATATCCACCAGGCCCGCCGCCAATAATTAAAATCTCAGTTGATAGTCTATCCATTTTTAAATTCCTGTAATTTTTATAAAAACAAATCAAAAACGGCGTGAAAACGCTTTACCATGTTCCAAAAAATGTTTTGATTGTAGTAAAAAAAAGCACTTGCAGCGCCTATTAAAATAAAGATAAAAATATTTCTACCTTTTCCTTCATGCTTATTACCTGGGTCTTCATCGCCTATCATAAAATCACCATAAGTACGTATTAAATAAATTGTAAAATATATCGAGTCCATAAAAAGCTGTTCTTTGAATTTCGCTTAACCAATAATGGACAACTTCTTTTTCAGAATAATCTAAAATAAAAAAATAAATTATGACGCCCGAAATTGTCAACAAAAGAACAGAACGTAAAGTGTTGGATTTGTAGCTGTCAATTCTATAACTCATGCTATACACCTTTTAAAGATCTAACAAAAATCTGCCTGGATTTTCTAAACATTCTTTGACTGTCACCAAAAAGGTGACTGCTTCTCTGCCATCAACAATGCGGTGGTCATAAGATAAGGCTAAGTTCATCATAGGGCGAATTTCCACACGGCCATTTATCGCAACTGGCCTGTCTTGAATAGCATGCATGCCAAGAATTCCAGATTGCGGAGGGTTAATAATAGGCGTTGATAAAAGTGATCCAAACACCCCTCCATTTGAAATGGTAAAGGTTCCACCTGAAAGGTCTTCTAAAGACAGCTTGTTATCGCGCGCTTTACGCCCTAATAGAGCGATACCTTTTTCAATATCTGCCAGGCTTAAATGGTCTGCACTTC
Source organism: Alphaproteobacteria bacterium CG_4_10_14_0_8_um_filter_37_21 (assembly GCA_002791835.1). Classification (GTDB taxonomy): domain Bacteria; phylum Pseudomonadota; class Alphaproteobacteria; order Paracaedibacterales; family UBA11393; genus UBA11393. The sequence goes on from PFNE01000032.1 coordinate 11,347, forward strand.
TAAGAACAGGAACGACCAAACCTTGCGGTGCAGATACGGCAACGCTTATATCATAGTAATTCTTATATAATATATCGTTACCTTGAATTTCTGCATTAACAGATGGAATTTTTTTCAGCCCTTCAATAACGGCTTTTACAAAAAATGACATAAAGCCAAGTTTAACACCATGTTTCTTCTCAAAAAGTTCTTTATACTGCGTTCTAAGCATTTTAAGGGCAGTCATATCTGCTTCATTAAAGGTGGTTAAAATGGCTGCTGTATTTTGTGCCTCTTTTAAACGTTCTGCAATACGGGCGCGTAGTCGCGACATCGGAACGCGCTGTTCTTTTCTATTCTCCATAGCCTCTTCAAATGAGCCATGTTTTAAAGAAAATGGTTTTGTATTTGGTAATTCTGGCGATGGTGTTGGATCAAGATGTTTTCTAACATCTGTTTTGGTGATCATGCCATCTTTTCCTGTGCCATGAATCTTACTTGAAGGCAAACCCGAAGCAGCCATTGCACGCCTTGCAGAGGGCGACACACTGGTATTTTCTTCAATAGCGGCTAATTGCACTTCATACCCCTTGTCCTGATCGCTATTTTCTGCGTAAGATGCATGGGCCCTACTATCTGCCAGAACAGATTGGTTCCCTGGTGATGTTGGTTTGGGGGGTCTATGTGTTGCTTGTTCAGCAGCCGTTATTATACATAAAATTTCATTAACTTTAACAAAATCACCTTTTTTTGCTTTAATTTCTTTTAAAATACCGGTTTCAGGTGCTGAAATTTCTAAGGTTACTTTGTCTGTTTCAAGCTCTGCAATAGTCTCGTCAATGTTAACGACATCCCCTACATTTTTTGTCCATTGAATAACTGTTGCTTCAACGACAGACTCACCAAGGTTTGGAACCTTGACTTCAAACACTTCAGACATAATGTAACCAATTTAATTAAAATGCGTTCTATTATAGGATACGGTTTTTAATGCAGAACAACAAGAGGGGGGAAAATTCAACAAACAAGATGACATACTTGAATTTTTAACACACCATAATACAGACCTAAAATATTTATTTTAATAGTTTATTAATCTTTTTTATGCACAGTATAAATAAAATACGCTTTCTTGATAGTGTACAATATAAGCCATTTATTTGTGAGTGCGCCTGATCACGTAAACTAAATATATACAATACCCATAACTTGATTGCCGCAAGGATTATATTTAAGGTCATCAAAGGCAAATTCTTTGGCAATTAAAATGCCGCGCCCATGTATTTGGCTTACAGGGCAAGCCTTTTGACTGATTTCAATTTGATGAGCCCAATCAAAACCTTCACCTTCATCTGTAATGGTAACCATTAAAGCAGCTTTATTTTTGTAGTAGCCCTTTTCGCAGTTAATAGACACTTTTCTATCTTTATAAGGTTGTTCGGTTAAGCGTGCTTCTAAAAAAGTTAATAAAGAACCAGATTGAATAAGGGATAATTTTTGATCGAGCGTTATTTCTAAATTACCATGTTCTATTGCATTGACAAGCAGCTCATGACAGCCCGTTTCTATATCCCTATCTGTCTCATTTTTAAATAGATCTTGAATCACACGTGCTGCACGATCACATTCTTGGAAATGTTGTATTGTAAAACTATACGGCACCTGAAGCGGGGAATCTTTACAGTTTTTATTGGCTCGTTTTTGATTCACTTTAAATCCAGTACTTTAGAATGCTTGAATAAATAAACCATTTTCATTTGCTAAACGTATGACGCGTTCTTGATTTAATACTTGCGTATAATTAGAATCAATTGCCAAACCTGTTAACTTAGAATCGATACATTGCTGTACTGTGTCGGGGCCAATAGTTGGAAGATCTATTTTCTTTGACTGATTTTGTTTGGCCATTTTAACTAAAACACCCGAGTTTACTTTTGAACGCTTTAAGCAACTTATTCGCTGAATTAATTTTTCTGTCCCCTCTATGGCTTCCAGACCTAAGACCAAGCCATCTTCTACAACAACAGCTTGTCCAATATCAAGTTGGCTTGTTGCTTTCAAAATATCGATGCCTTTTTCAATATCTAATAGATCTTGTTTTGATGGATGAATAATCGTGTGCGTACCGTTTGAAAGGTGCAGATCATCTAAAATATCATCTGCTGCAATCACTTTAAATCCTTCAGCCTCTAACAGCTGTGTTATAGAAACCAGCAGACCATCATCTCCCTTAAAGATAGAAAGGCCAAGCTTTACAAGCCACATTTTACCTTTACTATCTGTATGTAGATCTTTAAATCCTGGCCTTGCGATGTGCCCTGCAAATAAAACATGCGTTACTTTTTTTTGCTTCAGGTAACTTATGATTTCGCCAACATATCCTAATTGAAAACGTTTATAGTCGTCTATTAAGGCAATAGCTTGATTATTTAAAAAGCTGTCGAAAAATACACACGTAAAAAGAGTTTCTTGCTCTTTTAGCTTTTTTATAATTTGGCACGGCAAATCACCCGTTCCAAGAATAAGTCCAATCATAGGGATAACATCTTTAAATACTTATGAAGACTCTGATGTATCGTCATTATTATTGAAATTATCAAACAACTGTATCGGCCCTTGCGGCATCATTGTTGAAATTGCATGCTTATAGACCAATTGTGAATGCCCATCACGGCGCAATAACATTGTAGCCGCATCAAACCACGTAATAATCCCTTGTAACTTAACACCATTAATTAAAAATGCTGTAACAGGAACTTTATTCTTACGTACGTGGTTTAGAAAAACATCTTGAACATTCATTGGTTTGTCACCGGCCATAGCGGTTCCTTATTTTTTATATTGTTACCATTAAGATTATGCACTTTCGTCAGCAAAGACAAGTGGATTCAGCCTGCTGGAATGTTGCAAACAATAAAATACGTTTTTTTTAAATATTTAAAGAAATTAATAATATATTTTAAGTAAATAAATGTATTTGCAAAGTATACTTAATGTATTTATATTCTATTATAATTCAACCTTTAATTAGTTTTATTTACTGTGACTAAATTTTATTTATTTTTATTGCTTAGTTTTGCTAATTACGGCTTTTGCACCTGCCCCGATAGTTTTTCATTAAAACAAGAAGGTGATAGTATTTTTTTCACCCTTCCTGGCCAAGGTTCTTGCGCTGTTATTGTAAAAAAAATTCAAGGGCATAATATTGCCGTTGTTTTAGATGCAGGTGTGTCGTCTACGCAAACACATGTAAAATTTTTATCTAACAATACCCTAAGCCCCTTCTTAAGCCCATCAAGCCTTATAACTAACAATGTAGAAATCAAAAAAAACACACCAACCCCAGGGGAAAAAAGAGGTCGTGACAATGATAAAGAGGATTTAAATTTAAACGCGTCTCCTCTACCGCCACTAACTGCCTTCAGGCCATTAAGTATTAACAAAGTAGATACACCTGCAAGAAAAACATTGTGCAATGACATTATAACCTGTCAAAAAGAAACAATATCTGTTGATTTAGGGGGTAAGTTAAAAAGCCTTTTAGAAAATTTAAAAGTCACACAAATTCTTGTATTTTTGTCGCATACAGATAAAGATCATATTAATCTGATTAGCCACTTGCCAGATGTACCTGCAATTTTTTGCGTTGGCGGCAATGTGTCTATTCAAAAGAATACCTACTTCAATCAACTATTGAAAAATAAAAAATGTGCTTATCGATTCGACACATACACTATGAATTTAATTGTTAAAACTGCTTGCGGGGATTTTCTTAGCACCCTTTTAAAAGATAATAACCAAGAATACCTAGAGTGGTTTAAAAAGCCTGATGTTTTACAACAACTAAATTTTCTACATTTATGGTTACTAAACCCCCAAAAAAAAGATGCTAATTCTCAAAGTTATATTATTTCGGCAACATTAGAGCAGCAAAATATGTCTATGGTGTTTGCTGGCGATGCAACAAGTGCAACTTTTAAGGTACTAGAAGAAGAATTAACCAACAGAAATCTGCCTACTGATGACATGATAAGAAAGTACATTAATAAAGACCATAATGTACTTTTCTCGGTACCACATCATGGCTCTCATCGTCACTTTCCTGAAAAAATATTTAAAATGTTTAAACCAAGCGCTTACTTTGTAAACTCTGGCAATGGCGGTCAATACGCGCACCCACATAAAGATTTAATCAGCTATCTTTCTGCAAATACGGATGCTGAGTGCATCAAGCACTTTTGGGATCACTACACTTTAACGGCAGAATCTTCGGCATGCACATTTGCAACGACAACAACTGGATCTGTGAAAGACAAGAAAAGACTACCAATTCTGCGCCGTAACAAACCAAATGAACTGCTTGTTTTAGGTACAAATATATCAGGGATTATATATCTAGATTCAGATGGCGTATTCTCGCAAGACTTCAATAATAATATAGAAATTCAAGGTATCGACTACACGATGGCCTACAATCACCATGCTTTTTCAGGAAATTTATTGGACCAACGCTTCTGTTTTGCAGATTGGTCAGATTATTCAAGTCAAAAAAGAGACTACATATATTGCAACGCTGATAATATTCTTTATCAAGATAATATGCCCTATGCAAAAATATTTTATAGCCCGGTGTCAGAAAAATGGCTTGGGTATTTATTATCCCCTGTCCATCAAAATAATAGAATGAACCCACGATATTCTATAAAACGTGAAGAAAATGAAACACATGATGATGTTTCACGCGGATTATTTTGTGAAAATTATGACACAGATGAATCATCTGCACAATTAGTACAGCCAATATCTGCTTAGCACAAAACACAGATATTAATGTTTATTATAACTTTCTAGTCATCCATTTTAAGGGCGGCAATAAAGGCTGACTGAGGAATTTCCACATTACCAAATTGACGCATTTTCTTCTTACCCTTTTTTTGCTTATCAAGTAGCTTTTTCTTACGACTAATATCACCACCGTAGCATTTTGCTGTTACGTCTTTGCGCATAGCAGAAACTGTTTCACGGGCAATAATTTTACCGCCAATAGCTGCCTGAATTGCAATTTTAAACAACTGCTTTGGGATTAAATCTTTTAATCTAGAGCATAAAAAGCGCCCTCTAGATTCAGCCCTAGAACGGTGAACCATCAGTGATAGCGCATCAACAGGCTCTTGGTTTACAAGTATGCTAACCTTTACAAGATCACCCTCTTTGTAAGAATCTGCCTGATAATCGAAAGATGCATATCCACGTGTGATTGATTTGAGACGATCATAAAAATCAAAAATAATTTCATTTAACGGTAAGCGGTAAACAGCCATCGCACGAGATCCTGCATACGTTAAATCAATTTGTTCACCACGACGTTCTGTACAAAGCGTTAGAATATTGCCTAAATACTCATCCGGTACCATTATTGTGGCCTTAATCCAAGGCTCTTCAATAGTGTCAATCTTCATAACATCAGGCATATCCACAGGATTATGCATCAACATGTCTGTTCCATCACGCATATTTAATTTATAAACAACGCTTGGCGCCGTCGTGATCAAATCTAAATTAAACTCACGCTCTAAGCGTTCTTGAATAATTTCAAGGTGCAACAAGCCTAAAAATCCACACCTAAAACCATAACCAAGGGCTGCAGAGCTTTCTGGCTCAAAATGGAAACTAGCATCATTTAAATGTAATTTTGCAAGTGAATCACGCAGTTTTTCAAACTCTGAAGAATCAATAGGAAACAGGCCACAAAACACAACAGGAATAGAAGGGTTAAACCCAGGAAGTGCCTTAGCGCACGGGCGTTTTTCTTCGGTAATGGTATCGCCAACTTTACAATCTGCAACTTCTTTAATACTTGCAGTGAAGAAACCAATTTCACCTGGCTTTAAACACTTAATCAGTTCTTTCTTAGGCGTAATGATACCTGTGCGATCAACATCATATGTCACACCATTAGACATCATTTTAATTCTTTGTCCCGGTTTTAAAATACCATCCACAATACGAACTAAAATCATAACGCCTAAATAAGGGTCGTACCAACTATCAACCAGCATGGCTTTTAAGGGCCCGTCTTCACCATATTCAGATTTTGGTGCCGGTAATGTTTCTACAATTTTTTCTAACACATCTTGAATGCCAAGGCCAGTTTTAGCAGAAATATTTACAGATTCTGATGTATCTATGCCAATCACATCTTCAATTTGTTGGCAAACACGTTCAGGGTCTGCAGCCGGCAAATCTATTTTATTAAGAACCGTAATGATTTCATGATTGTTATCAATAGCCTGATAAACGTTAGCTAAGGTTTGTGCTTCAACCCCTTGGGATGCGTCCACCACTAAAAGAGAACCTTCACAGGCAGCTAAAGAACGACTAACTTCATAAGCAAAATCAACGTGTCCAGGCGTGTCCATTAAGTTTAATTGATACTCTTTGCCGTCTTTTGCGTTGTATAAAAGGCGTACAGTTTGTGCTTTAATCGTAATTCCACGCTCACGCTCAATATCCATTGAATCTAAAATTTGTGCTGACATTTCACGCTTTTGCAAGCCGTCACAAAATTCTATCAGTCTGTCTGCAAGTGTCGACTTACCATGGTCAATATGGGCAACAATAGAAAAATTTCGAATATGATTCATGTACATTTTTACTTATAAGTATTTAAGAAATTCTACCATACTCTACATGAAAAGTGCAGATTCATTCCAGCATCACGCATTAATATTTAGCAGTGCACATTATGCATCCATATTAATAGATTGCTGATCTAAGTTTTCGACATCTACAGTATTTGCGTAAACGCTCGGCACCTCTCTCCATTGTTGTGCAATGGCCTTCAAACTATTTATAAGTTTTTCTTTTTTTTGTGCATTGTGATCGCTTGCCAAACTAGAAATTGTGCGCATAAGCTCTATAAAGTATGTTTGCCAATCTAAAGTAGATTCGACTTTGTGTGAACTGATTTCAGTTTGCGTACCATCTAAGCTAATATCGATCAATAAGCCTGACAAACCTTCACACAGAATCAGGGTATCATTCACCTTACGACATGCTTTTTCAAATTTCTTTTCAGCATATAACAATTCAAATTCTTCAATTTTTTTTGCGATTGCCTCGAATACAAGTGCTGCATTTTCTTGCGCGGGCTTGCTTGCAGATTGGGCATTTTTATACACGTTAATATTTTTACTATAAAATGACATGACTGTTTTTTTAATACCCTTTCATTGCTGCAGCTTGCAAGGCACGTAACATCTTAGATATTTGCGCTGCTTGTTCTGCCCTTTTTGTTGCAGATTTCATGGCGCGCACAGTGCGTGCATATACAGCATCAGCGCGTTTTTTTGTATCGTCAATTTGCTGTTTAAACTGATTTTTTTCGGAGATGATTTTGTGCGTAGCGCGCGCTAGAATTCCTTTAGAATCTTTCTTATCAAGTAGGTATCCACTTAAAGAAGAGTCCATCTTAGCCGCTATTCCTTGCGTTAATTTAACTGTCATATTCTGTTTTATTGTTGGCGGCACGCCTGCATGAGTAAGCTTAACACCAGAAAAAGCATTTACAAACGAAACCTGACTTAATGATGAACGAACCGTTTCTGTTTTACTTCCAAAAGTCAGTGTTACATCAAATAAATCACGACCAGTAGCGTTCTGCTCCCCTGTTGGATCAAACTGCAACGCTATGTCAACGCCAGCAATATCAGCAGGTAAACTGTTTGGAAATTGCAATATTTTAACGTCAGTATTAGAAATTTCTGAATAATTTCCCATAAGCTTTACAAAATCTAATGTTTTATCTTGTATCATTGTGCCTAGTTTTTGAGCATCAAATTTAATTTCACCACCAAATAAATTCCCCTCTGGCCGATCAAAACCGAAACGTTGAAATTCTTTTGATGCACTGGATACCGTAACACCTGTTGCACCTTGCGTGATTTGATGAATCATATCAACTGTTTGCATCACAAGACGATTGCCAAATAACAGATGCTTATCTTGTTCTGCTTGGGGTTCATCCGGTTGTGCTTCAATTAAGTGTGGCGCTAAAAACTTTTTCACTTCATTTAAAGACGTTATCCATTCATTAGTTTTTGCACCTATAGCATCACGATCTAATTGAAAATCTAACTGTGTAGCCTCTGGCATTGGGCCTAACACATTTAGACTAACCCCCTTCATGATATCTGAAATATTAGTATTGGTATCACGTATGTATTGCGTTCCATCAACAGTTATTACAGCCTGAAGATCGCTTTTTTTTATAGCTACTAATAAGGGGTCATCCATATAATTAGCACTTGTAGGCAACCCTAAACCATTTGGACCAAAGTGATTTGCGTGCGTTGCGCTTAAGTCTATCGGTTCTGCTAAATTTTGCGCAGATAGCTTAAGAGAATAATTACCTTCACTCAACATAGCTATAGATGCTTCTACTTTTGTGGTGCTTTTCTGCGCATTAATTTTTGTCACAATATCATCTAATGAATCGGTTGCATCTATCATGATGATTTTTCTAGCAGTATTAGCGCTATCATCCCGATAATTAATTGTAATGGAATCAGAAAAATTTAATGCGGTTGTTGTATCTGAAAAAGTTTTTGTGGATTTAATATTGTCACGTTTTGCAATTTGATCTACCTGAATATCATACGTTTTATCGAATATTTTATTTGAATATTGTGACGTAACTTCTAAGTAATTTTCAGCAAAAATACCGTTAACAGGTTTCATAACAGGTTTTAAATTTTGGAAAATATTGGTTTTAAAATATGAATTTTTATTCACAAGTTCACTGTTAACTTTTTGAAAAGCTGTGACAACTTCTTTTAGTCTACCAAGTTCTGTAATTTTTTTTGTGCCAGAATCTATTTTATCTTGTGTTGGTTGTTTTGCATCAATTGTAGCTTGCTTTAATTTTTCTGCAATATCTAAAGGGTCAATACCATCCCTAACAGTGGAAACGACAGGCTTTCCATCCGCTGTTGTTTTAACTGAAAATGATGATGCGCCACTAATTGGATCTGACATCTTAAAGCTTCAATAAAAGAACCTATTTTAGTGTACACCACAGATGTTTAACATATGATTAATAGAAAGTGTCATTAAGAGAAAGTGTCATTAAGAGAAAGTGTCAACAACCTTATAAAAATAATTATAATTGAACATGATGCCCTTAGAAAAATATGATGTTTTTTTAAGAATACTTCTTTATGAATATCTTTTGAATTTTAGCCCAAAAATTTTCAAACACAACGCAAAGCCCACTATTTGATAGAACATTCGCACTTGTAATAAGCGGATCTATGAGCACATTAATGGCCAGCAATACGGCTAACATCTCAGGAGAAAAGCCAAGTATGCTTTCATATAGCGGGTATAATACAAACATAGCTGCCCCCAGCATAGCAGGCATCGCGTAACGAGCTAAGACGTACCAAAAAACAAAATAGCCCCACTGTGCAAAAGATAGTGGCTCCATACCAAACGTATCCATCATCACAAAAATAAGGTAGGCATTAAATAAGCAATCCCCAATTTGTTGAATATTTGTTGTGGCAGGAATAATTGCTTGCGGGAATTTTGGATCTTTAGAATTTTTTTCTGTACAGCTAATAGTTGTGGACATGGTTGCAAAACTGCTGCCGCTTGTAAATGCCAAAATATAGGCTGGCATAACATTTTTCATACCATTTAATGCTTTTTTAATTGTGCCCAAACCAACAATAAAAATAAGGAAACAATAAATAATAACGCCAAGAAAGGCCAGCATTATGGCCTTGCCATATATCAGAAAATTATCAAATACGCCCATATGATAACTGTTAGCAATAAAGCCAACAATAAATAGGGGTATCAGGCGCGTGATAATTTTAGCAAAAAAGAAATCCACTTTTTCTTTTAAAAACTGCAGATTTAAATCTAACCGCAACTTTGGCACGTAAGCCATAAAAAGACCTAAAATAAGGCCAAGCAAAACACCGTTTTGGCAAGACCAAATCTCTGGCTTCCCTGATGACAGAGAAAAATAAGGCGTTAAACATTCTACACAATTTTCAGCAGGAATTTTATCCACAGAAATAAGCGTAAGCTTAGCGTATCCATAAGCAAAAATCATAGAAATTGCGTTAGATAAAAATTCAAAAACACATACGGATACAATCAAAAGGGCAGCCTGCTTTTTCATACTATCCAGCATAAAGGCAATATTAAAACAGATAAATAATGGCAGCGCCCAAAGGATAATATCTTTAATGGCAATACTCGTTGTATAAAGTATTTTTAGATAATGCAAGGGTAGGTATGGCACACATAAAGCTGTTGTTATAATACTAAACAGCAGAATAAAAAATGTTTTATTCTGAATGCCACAATCTTTTTGCATGCTAAGTTAGCTTTCTTTAAAAAATATTAGAAAGGTAAGTTTAACCCAGCAAGGCCACCACTAATTTTATTCATTTCGATGGATACATGGCTATCCACTTTTGTTTTTGCATCATTAAAAGCAGCCATAATAAGGTCTTCTAAAATATCTACCTCATCTGCCACCATTAAGCTTTTGTCAATTTTAATTGAAACAAGACTACCTTTACCATTAACCGTTGCTTTTACGATACCGCCTGATGCAGAACCTTCAATTTCATACGCATCTAATTCTTTTTGAAGCGCACCCATTTTGCTTTGCATTTCTTGCGCTTGCTTCATCATTTTACCAATATTTTTCATGATAGTTCCCTGTTATGAGTTGAAATTTTACTGTCTGGAAATTCTTTCAAAATTGATTGTACCACAGTTTGGCTAATCGCTTCTTGATTAAGTTTTTCTTGTTTATCATTCTGTTGTTCAATAAGGGTTTTTTGCCCAGATTCTGCAGTTAACTTGATAAGCCACTCATGTGCTGTATAATTATGCAGAAATATTTTTAATGCTTGAATGAAATCTGTTTTTGCGCCTTGTGTAACCCGCAACTGAATCATACCAATTTCGAATTTAACAAGGTGTATATCGTGGCGCATGTGGCTGTGCAGCATCATTTCCTTTTTCAACTCTAAGGCCTGTAGCAAACTATCAAAATCCTTAATGTCAATATTGTTTGGATCGTCCTGAACAGCCGTTAATTTAGATTTTGGATTTTTTTTTTCAGCCTGTGTTTTTGGTTCAGCTGAAATATGATCATCAATGATCGTTAAAGGCACAATATAACATAACCGAAGCAAAATCATTTCTAAGGATTGCTTTTGTAAGGGAGACTTTAAAAGTTCTTCATAGCCTTTTAAAAGAACTTGCCAACTTTGAAGTAAAACTGACAGTTGCGTTTTTTGTGAAAGGTCTAAAAATTGAGCTGTTTCAGTTTCAGATAAACCCAGATTTGTTTGAATTTTTTGTGTTTTGTACGTCACCATTGCATAAATAAAATCCATAATGTCTTGCAAAGCACTGGTTGCATCGGCGCCACGTTCAAACAGTGTATTTAAAACCTTCATAGCATCTGTCACTTCACCCTTTAGCAGCGATGATAAAAGATCAACCAACAAGCCACGATCAGCTTGCCCAAGCATATTTCGAATAAGATCGGCTTCAACTGTTATTGATTTTTGCGCTTGAGTTAACGATAAAGACTGGTCTAGTAAAGACAGGCCATCACGCATAGAACCATCTGCAGCACGTGCTAAAACAGAAAGCGCTTGCGGTGTTGCACTAAACCCTTCTTTTTGGGCAATTAAACCAAGGTATTCTATCAGCATGGGCTGATCTATGCGCTTTAAATCAAACCGTTGGCACCTTGACAAAATTGTATCTGGAATTTTTTTAAGTTCTGTCGTTGCAAAAATAAATTTCACATGCGCTGGTGGTTCTTCTAGTGTTTTTAAAAGGGCATTAAAGGCGCTTTTTGATAGCATATGAACTTCATCAATGATGAATATTTTATAGCGGCCTTGAACAGCTTTATAACGGGCTGCATCAATTATTTCGCGAATATCATCAACACTGGTATGGCTTGCTGCGTCAATTTCTAAAACATCAAGGTGACGATCTTCTTGAACAGATACGCACGACTTACAAACACCACAGGGTTCAGATGTCATCACACCTTTACCATCTTCACCAATACAATTTAAAGCTTTTGCAACAATTCTAGCTGTGGTTGTTTTACCAATACCGCGAATACCGTGAAATAAAAAGGCATGCGGAATGCGACCATCAGAAATACTTTGGCGCAAAGACTGCGCTAATAGTTCTTGACCTTTTAAATCGGACAATTTCTGCGGGCGATATTTTCGTGCAAGAACGCGGTATACAGTATTTTTTTCTGACATAATTTCAATTATATAAAAAGATAGTAGAAAGGATGACCCAAAAATGATTCGTTACGGCTGCTTCCTTCCGGACCTGACCGGGTTGGCGAGATTTTTGCCCACCCTTTCCAATCACACTATAGCATTTAGCCATTTACTTAACAATATTCAAGTTTGTGCAAATTTAGCATTATGCAGATTATATCTAATATTTAGCACCTTACTGAATTTCATTGTTTTTGAGAGCTCTAATTCTAATTGTACACTTACATTAACAAAAGCCGGCTCTAATAATTTAAGTTCCAGGTCTAAACGCGTCTTAAATGAAGGGTAAATATCCGTCGCTACAGAAAAGCTTTGTGCAGATATAAGACTCATTTTATTTAGAAAAGGCTTTTTCAATAAATGTCATTTGCTCAACTTTATGCACGCTTGCACACCCTGTTGCTGGTGATGCTGAATTAGGGCGCCCAACATAAAGGGGGCGTAACAATTTTCCATGAACCTTGGTGAGGCAACCTTCAAGCCGCCTATCAACAAAGTGCCAAGCGCCCATATTTTCTGGTTCTTCTTGACACCACACTAAGGGAATAGGATTGTATGCTTTTAACACCTTTATTAATTGCTCTGCCGGAAAAGGATGATATTGTTCTAAGCGTATCAAAGCCACATCTTCAATTTTATTATCGGTACGGTATGCCAATAAATCATAATAAACTTTACCGCTACATAAAATAATTTTACGTGCTTTTTTAGCAGGCAGCGTATCCATAATAATGGGTCTAAAATAACTTTCTAAATTTAAATCTTGAACACTGGAGACACACTGTTTATGGCGAAGCAGTGATTTTGGTGTAAAAATAATAAGCGGCTTTCTGTAATCTGCTTTAACTTGCCGTCTTAAAATATGAAAATAATTCGCAGGCGTTGTACAGTTAGCAACAATCATATTATTTTCAGCACACAGTTGTAAGTAACGCTCTATACGGGCTGAAGAATGTTCAGGCCCTTGCCCTTCAAACCCGTGGGGTAACATCATAACCAGGTTAGATAAACGCAACCATTTTGATTCTGCGCTGCTTATAAATTGGTCAAGAAGAACCTGTGCACCGTTTGCAAAATCACCAAATTGTGCTTCCCACATTACAAGTGCATTGGGATTACTTAAACTGTACCCGTATTCAAATCCTAAAATAGCATATTCTGATAATGGACTATTAACAACTTCAAAATGTTCTTGATTTTTTTCAAGTTTGTTTAAGCTTATATGTTTTTCTTCTGTTTCCTGATCTATGACAACAGCGTGACGTTGTGAAAAGGTTCCACGTTCACAATCTTGCCCACTAAGGCGTACTGGGTGACCTTCTGTAACGCATCCAGCAAAAGCAAAAGCTTCAGCCAAATGCCAGTCTATTGGCCCGCCACTTTTAATGGCTTCTAATTTTTCATTCCATTGACGCCTTATTTTTGCATTAACATTAAAATTGCCAGGCGCAGATAATATTTTTGCACCCAAGTCTTGAATCGCGGCGTCATGCAATCCTGTTTTTACGTGTTTAAACATACTTTCATGACTAAATTCTTCTGCCTTATTCCAATCCACAACTTCTTCAATTGTTTTTCCATCTTTTTTTGCGTTTTGAACAACCTCAAACTCATTTTGTATTAAGTAATTTATATCATCACGCAACGTTTGTGCTTCTTCTTCTGTCATGTTTTTTTGTGCGATCAAACTTTGTTCATAAAGTGAACGTGTAGATGGATGTGTTTTAATTTTTTTATACATATGTGGCTGCGTAAAAGCAGGTTCGTCCCCTTCGTTATGACCATTGCGCCTATAACAAATAAGATCGATTATAACATCATTACCAAAGGTATTATGATAGTCACACGCCATTTCCATCACGTTTAAAACAGATTCAGGGTCATCAGCATTAACATGAAAAATGGGCGCTTGAATGAATTTAGATATATCAGAACTATGCTGAAAGGGTCGACTATCCTGCGGCAAGGTTGTAAAACCAATTTGATTGTTTACAATAATATGGAACGTACCGCCTGTTTTATAATGCGGCAAACCATACAAATTTAGGCTTTCAAAAACAACGCCCTGCCCTGAAAAAGCAGCATCACCATGAATTAAAATACCAAGAATATTTTTTTTATCATGGTCTTTATTAAGCGCTTGTTGACCATAAACTTTTCCCAATACAACAGGATTAACGGCTTCTAAATGTGACGGATTGGGAAGGAGCGAAAGGTGAACTTTTTGACCGTTAATATCTTGATCTGACGAAAAACCTAAATGGTATTTAACATCTCCAGATCCTGGAATATCATCAGAAACTTTTGATATTCCTTCAAATTGGGCAAATATTGCATGCATTGGCTTGCCAATAATATGTGCAAGTGTTGATAACCTACCCCGATGAGCCATACCAAAAATAAATTTTTTAACACCCTCTTTAGTTTTCAAATTGACAAGCTCTTTTAAAGCCGCAATAAGAATTTCACCGCCATCTAAGCCAAAACGTTTAGCGCCAGGAAATTTTTTATGAATAAATCGCTCAAAAAATTCTGCTTCTGTTAGCTGCTTAAGTATTTTTTGCTTTAAACTTAAACCCGCCCTAAACTGATTTTGTTCTACTCTATTTTGAACCCATAACCGAACTTCATGATTGGTAATATGCATGTATTCAGTACTAATATGATGACAATATGTATTTTTTAATTTTGTTAAAAGTTCGCTTAATAATAAAGTTTTTGCGCCAAAGGCACCATTTACATAAATACTTTTATTGTAATCTTCTTCTGAAATACCATAATATGCTGGTGAAAGCTCTGGATCTTTTTTCTGTTTGTGCATACCTAATGGGTCTAAATTAGCATTTAAGTGCCCTTTGAACCGATAAGCCTGTATCAAGCTTTGTACTTTTATCGTTAACTGAATATCATGAAAAGATTTTACATCAGAAATGCTGCCTGCATCTTTTGCATCTGGCAAAGTTGATACAACATAATCGTCTGTCTTAGAAAGGGAATCACCCCATGTGGGGCGTGTTTCTGTCATGCCATATTCAGCGATCATTTCCTGCAAAACAGGACGCCAATCTTGTGATACAGAATCAGGGTCATTATTATATTGTTCTAGTAATGCCAACAAATACGTACTATTTGCGCCCGATAACACGGTCTTAAAGTTCTCCATAGTAATGTTAGCTCTTAACTTATAAACATACCCTAATTATAAGTCTGCCTGAAAAATGTTTGGATGACAAATTAGATTGCCAGGCGTCACCTTCGCTATATGGTTTTTTGCACATTCATGTATAACAAACCAAACAACAAACAAAAAATTAATTGGTGTTGTCCTCATGTTTAAAGGCCATTAAAATTTATGATTTCTATTTTTTGTTTTGGATGTATAGCTCGCGTGCGTGCTTTAAGATGATAAGCTCTAAATCATCTTGTTGTTCTGTGTTCTTGTTATCATCACGCCATACGCCATTTTGCAGAACTTGCTTGAAAAGCTTAATGGATAAGCCGTCTGCGCGCAGATCTTTCGTTGTAATGCGTGCATTTATTTTGAAACGTTCTGTTTTATTGCTTGGTGAATACCATTCCGTTGTAATAATACCACCAACGTTGTCAGATACTACAATTGGTGCAAATGTTAAGGTGTCTAAGGTTGCACGCCACAGAAAGATATTAATATGTAAGTTGTTTGGGTTCGTATTTTTTTTTGCCGCAGATCCAAATTGAATACCTTCTTCACCTACTAAAGATCCGAAATTAAATTTACGTTTTTCATCTTGGTCTTGCGGAGAATTTTGCTTTGTGGGGGCGTCAAAAGAACAGGCCCCCAAAAAAATAAGATTTAGTAATAAAAAAACATTTTGTTTTTTCATAAAGTCATACCTTGATGCAACAGTTTTAAGCTAAATTAAGCAGTCAGCGCCTTAGCACGTTTAACAAGACGTGATACTTTGCGTGAAGCCGTTGCTTTAAGGATTGTTCCTTTTCGTGCCGCGCGCATAAGTTCGCTTTCAGCGGCCACGACTAATGGCATAGCTTCTGCTTGAGATATTGCTTTTTGTGTATGCATACCAAGTGCGATTTCTGCTTTTTTAACAAAAGTACGTACGCGGCTCATGCGATTTGTATTTACAAGTGTGCGACGTTCAATTTGACGTATGCTTTTTTTTGAAGATGAATGATTTGCCATTTGTTTCTTTACCTTAAAGTAAAATAATTTAAACCTATGATAGTTTTACTCTATTACAGGTGCAAAAGTCAATATATTTTTTATATTTTGCAGAAGTTCTCTACATATAAGCCTAAGTAGACATCCACAGGATGGTTGAAGCATCGCAAAATAGAGAGATTTATGCCTTATCTAATAGCAGTCTGTCATCATCAATATTTTTACCGAAATGTTCTAACAGATCTTGTGTTGTTAATTTTGCGCGCTCTTCGCCTTTAACATCATA
Organism: Alphaproteobacteria bacterium CG_4_10_14_0_8_um_filter_37_21; assembly: GCA_002791835.1. GTDB lineage: Bacteria > Pseudomonadota > Alphaproteobacteria > Paracaedibacterales > UBA11393 > UBA11393. The sequence continues at coordinate 28,118 of PFNE01000032.1, forward strand.
TAGAAGTTTACCGTTGTGTAAAATAATCGTGCGATTACCTATTTTAAGCGCCTGTTGTAAGCTGTGCGTTACCATAAGGGTTGTTAGTTTTTTTTCACAAACAATATCTTCCGTTAATTTTAAAACATATGCTGCTGTCTTAGGATCTAAAGCTGATGTGTGCTCGTCTAATAACAATATCTTTAAAGGGCTAAGCGTTGCCATAAGCAAGCTAACGGCTTGACGCTGACCACCTGATAACAAAGACATAGATGCGTGCAGTCTTTTGTCTAAACCCAAATGCAAACGTTTTAGAACGTCTTTAAATAAGTTTTTATTTGCTAAAGTTAGTGCGTTATTAAAACCCCTGGTTTTTCCCCTGTTCAGTGCTAATGCCATATTTTCCTCAATGGAAAGATCGCCACATGTACCAATTAAAGGGTCTTGAAAAACACGCGCTACAGCGTGTGACCTGTCATAGGCTGCTTTTGCTGTCACATCTTCATCATCAATAAAAATATGACCAGATGTCAGTTTTACGTCCCCTGCAATTGCATTTAAAAGGCTTGATTTTCCAGCACCATTACTGCCGATAACCGTAATAAAATCACCCTCTTCAATATTAAGGGATATACCGCAAATGGCTTTTTTTTCTAAAACTGTTTGCGCGCCGAATGTTATTTTAATATCTTTAAGGCGAATCATAACGTATCACCCTTTTTTGTATTTTTAAAATAAGCTTTTATGCGGGGAAGCCCCATAGCAAAAGCCATAAACAAGGCTGTGATTAATTTTTGATCAGATGTTTGAAGCCCAAAACTGTTTGAATTAAGGGCAAAGGCTGTAACCATATAAAATATAACGGCGCCACCAACACAGGCAAGCAATGCATGTAGTACTTTTGCGTGCGCAAATAATGCTTCGCCAATAATTAAAGCAGCAAGACCGGTAACGATTGTACCTATACCTAAGTTAATATCTGCAAAACCACTGTACTGTGCGTAAAGGGCGCCAGCAAGTGAAACGATAGCATTGGCAATACAAATACCAATTACGATCATGTTCTTATCATTAATTCCTTGTGCGCGGCTCATCCTTGGGTTGTTTCCCGTTGAACGAAGCGCTAACCCTATTTGTGTTTTTAAAAATAACCACAGGGCAATCACTATAATCGCCACAATTAAGGTCAGCGGCAAGATCTTTGGCGCCCCTGAAAACCACAGACTAAAAACGGTATCATTATCCAATAGCGCTAAGTTTGGTCGCCCCATAATACGCAAATTAATAGAATAAAGCGCTGTCATGGTTAAAATTCCAGCTAAAAGATTTAACATTTTAAGTCGCGTTGAAAGAAGTGCCGTACAAGCGCCAGCACAAGCACCAGCAATAGCTGCATTAATTGTAGCAACAAAAGGATGTAAGTCTAAAAGAGAAACACAAGCTGCATAAACAGCGGCCCCCAATACATAACTACCGTCCACCGTCATATCTGGAAAATTTAAGATACGAAATGAAAGATAGGCCCCCATGCCAACAAGGGAATAAATAAGACCTAGTTCTAATGTTCCGATAAGCTGAAACAAACTCATGCAATTTATGCTTTCTTTTTTGATATTTCCATAATAGCTTTTTGCTGAATAATCGATAATATATTACTGAAAGTCCAATAGATTACTAAGCCAGCAGGAAAAGAAGATAGAAGATACGTAAAAAATATTGGCATCAACATCATCATCTTTGCTTGCGCTTCATCCATAGGTTGTGGGTTTAACCTTTGCTGCCAAAGCATTGTTATACCCATTAATAGGGGCCAAACACCAATCATTAAAAAGCTAGGTGGCGTAAAAGGGAGCAAGCCAAATAGGTTAAATAGAGTTGTTGGATCTTGTGAAGACAAATCATGAATCCAGCCAAAGAATGGTGCATGACGCATTTCAATAGACACAAATAAAACCTTATATAAACAAAAGAAAATTGGCGCCTGTATTAACATAGGCAGACAGCCCGATAGCGGGTTAACTTTTTCTGTTTTATACAAGTTCATCATTTCTTTTTGTAACTTAACAGGATCGTCTTTGTGGCGTTTTTTTAGCAAATCCATTTTTGGTGTCAGCGTTTTCATGCGGCCCATTGAACGGTACGACTTATTTGCAAGCGGAAACAATAACAATTTAGATAGCAACGTCATAATTAAAATGGCAACACCAAAGTTACCAACAAAAGAATTGACAATGTCTAAAAACTGGAACAGCGGCTTTGTTAAAAAGTAGAACCACCCAAAATCTATGGCTAAATCAAAGTTTTTAACCTTTAATGTTTCTTCATAGCCATCTAGAAGCGCTAATTTCTTTGGTCCAACATATATATTAACAGACTGTTCTACTGCTTCACCCGGTTGGATTGATTTTTGCTCAATTTTAGCTGCGGCTGAAAATTCAGCACCTTCTTTACCCGTGAAAGAAAATGTTGAGTTAACTTTTTGGTTGGGCACAAGGGCAACAAGCCAGTACTTATCCGTAAATCCAATCCACCCACCTTTTGAGGTGATTTCTTCTTTTTTATTATCTGCAAGTTTATCGTAGTCACGCTCTACAAGGTGGTTATCTAAAAAGCCAAGTGCGCCTTCATGTAAAATAAAGAAGCCCTCAGTTTTAGGCTTATTACGTTGAATAAAGGCTTTTTGCTGAATACATATATTTTCGTCTGAATTATTCGTTACTTTATGAACAACTGTAATTAAATAGTTTTCATCAATTAAAAATGTACGTTCAAAACGAATACCCTGGCTGTTTTCCCAATAAATTGTAACAGGCGTTTCTGGTGATAGCGATTCATCCCCCTTAACATGCCAAACAGAATCTTGTTTTGGCAACTCTGTTTTATCAGGACATAAAATATCAAAATCTACAAAATAAGCACTTTTTGTATTCTTAGGGTTTAAAATATCAACATAATCTGCGTCTTCATTAACAGATACTTTGTAATCTAAAAGTGTGATGTCATCTAAATGGCCACCCTTTAAATTAATGCTGCCCTTAATCTTATTGCTTTTAATGGGCGTGCGCTTATCTGTAACGGCAACTGCCCTATCTAATACAAGTTCCTCTGGCGTAGATACAACCGCTTTATCTTGAATATCAGATGTTACTATCTGTGTATTTTCGATTTGAACAGGTGTATTTTTTGTACCAAAAAAATGATCCCAACCAACAAAAATACCAATAGATAAGGCAAGCGCTAAAATAAAATTTTTTTGTTCTGTCATAAAAAATCTTTATATAATGAATCATTAATACTGCATATCCTACCATAGGGATGATTTTATAGAAAGTAATTCTTATTTTAAAAATAATTTAAAAATTTTAGTTTTATTTACGAAATCTTAACTTTTCTTTTATATCCTCAAGGTAAGGACCTGCATTATAGGATTCAAAATGAGTAGTACAAAAAGATTCTTTTTATTTTATGTTTCGCTGATAGCGATTGCCAACAGCGTTCATGCAAATGCGGGCTCAAATAATTCAGGAGAAGCAGCTGGAGTGATCGGCGCAATAGGTGATATTATAGGTAAGTTTGCACCAAACCAAAATTCTAACATGATGCAGGGCGGCGGCTTAATGAACTTAGGCGGTAATCTTGGTCAAAATGACATGATGCAAAATGGTATGCCGCCTGCTGGTTTTCAAGGCGTACCAGGCATGAACGGCCTACCTGGCATGAACCAAGGTGGCATGTTCCCGGGGCAAATGGGTCCTAACGGCTCAATGCCCTGGAATTCAGGTGAACAGCAACAAACTCCAGGTACACCAATGCTAAATGAAAACGGACAGCCAATTATAGACCCCACAACTGGACAGCCTGTTTTAACACCTCAAGCAGGATCGATGCTACCAGGCACGCCAATGCGGGGCGCCAACGGTCAACCAATTATTAATCCAATGACAGGACAACCCGTTCTTGTACCACAACCAGCCACGAACCAAAATTCTATGATGCCTGGACAAATGAATATTAATGGTACAATGCCAGGAATGCCAGGGCAGCAACCCATACCAGGCACGCCAATGCGGGCCGCAAACGGACAACCAATTATAGACCCTACGACCGGACAACCTGTTCTTACCCCGCAACCAGGATCAGTAGTACCAGGCACGCCAATGCGGGCCGCAAACGGACAACCAATTATAGACCCTACGACCGGGCAACCTGTTCTTGCCCCGCAACCAGGTGCACTTGGCATGGGCGGTGTGTTGGCTGGGCCAATTGATGAGAGTGTATTAATGGATCCACGGTTAAACCCAGGATTATATGCAGAAATTATGACTGAAGCACAAAAAGACCCACAACTAATGCAAGCTTTAGAACGTGTTAAATTAGAACTGAATGCCGATGACGCCAAAATGGTCAGGGCTTCACTATTAAAACCTATTTTAGTAAGCATGAATTTAAACCAGGCACAAAAAGCCCAAGAACAGCAAATGCAACAAATGCAACAAATGCAGTCTATGCAGCAAGCAGCACAGGCTGCACGCCTTGCTGAGAAAAACCGCATGCAAACAATAGAAGCCGAAATTTCAAGATTAGAACAAGAAAACAATCAAATTATTTCAGATCTAAAACGCCAGGGTGTATCGCAAGAAGAAATTAACTCAATCGTTTCAAGAAGCCGTCAAGATGCTGTGCTTGTTGCAGGAAATTCAGAACCGTTTTCGGGAATGCCACAAATGCCAGATGCAGGCCGTGCCCCACTATTTGGCGCACAAGTCGGGGGACCTCAAGCAGGTGGTTTTAATTCTACACCACAACAACCAGGGGGGCTACCAGTATTTGGCAGCCAAGCCAGAAAACAACAAGGGGCAACACTGCCACAAATGCCGCAACTAGGAAAATTTGGTAATCAAGCACAACAACAACCAGGTGGCCTACCAGTATTGGGCGGACAAGCTAGAAACCAACAAGGAACAACATTGCCGCAAATGCCGCAACTAGGAAAATTTGGTAATCAAGCACAACAACAACCAGGTGGCCTACCAGTATTTGGCGGCCAAGCCAGAAACCAACAAGGGGCAACACTGCCGCAAATGCCGCAACTAGGAAAATTTGGTAATCAAGCACAACAACAACCAGGGGGGCTGCCAATATTTGGTGGTGGGCAGGCCATAAACAAACAACAGACGATAATGCCCCAACAGGAAGAATCGGACGATGGAGAAACTGGAATGCCGCAAATGGCCTTTTAAAAAAAAAGGGGGGGGGTAGTCAAAAGTATTTAAATTATTTTTAAACTTAATTTAGATACAGTTGGGTCAACCTCTAAAATTTTAACAGAAAGGGTTTGACCTAATTGATAGGCTTTTCTCTTTTTTCGGCCAACAAATTTATGATGCTTTTCGTCAAATGTATAATAGTCGTCATCAAGATCACGCACAGAAACAAATCCTTCAGCACTTGTGCCTTCTAGATTTATAAACAGACCGGCCTGCATAACGCCGACAACCTTACTTTTCACAACTTTTCCCTTATCTTTTTGTAATAAATAAAGGGCGTATCGTTCTTTAACGGCACGCTCTGCTTTTGCTGCTTTACGCTCTGTCTGTGAAATATGCTCTGCAATTCCATTCATGTCGCCTAAATCAGGTGTTGCATAAGTATGTTTATCCAAATTTAAAGCATTAACTAAACTGCGGTGAACAATTAAATCGGCATACCGGCGTATCGGGGATGTAAAATGGGTGTAATGCGACAAACTAAGGCCAAAGTGCCCTAAGTTTTCAGGTTGATACAGTGCTTGTGATTGACAACGTAAAACAAGTTCTTGAACCATAGCTTGGTTGTCGCTATTTTCAGCTCCCTTTAAAATTTTATTAAAAGTATGTGGAGTTAGCTGCTGTTTTTTTGGAATTGTATGCCCAAGAGAAACTAAAACATCGGTTAAACTTTCATAACGTTTTTGATCTGGGGCTTTATGATTACGATACACACTTGTATAGCCTTTTTTCAGCAGAACCTTAGCAGCACATACATTGGCCAATATCATAAATTCTTCAATAATTTTATTACTGACACGCTCCGCCGATTCTTCTATTTGCTTTGGATGTCCTTTTTCATCAAAAATCACCTTATATTCAGGGATAGATATATTCAGTGTACCCCTAATTTTACGGGCCTGATTTAAAGATTTATAAGCACCATAAAGATTTTCGATTTCTGTTTTTACAGGCATACAAGTTTTGTCATAATCCCCATCAATACCATCTTGAACTTGCTTGTATGTTAAGCGAGCAGACGATCTTATTAAGCTGCGCATAAATTTAAAGCTTGAAGGTTTTCCATTTGGATTAATAATAATTTCCACAGCTAAGGCTAAACGATCTTCATTTGGCCTTAGCGAACATAAATCATTCGACAATGAAACTGGCAACATGGGAATCACCGTATTTGGAAAATAAACAGAATTTCCGCGTTTTAAAGCCTCATGATCTAATGGAGTAGCGGGCTCTACATAATAACTAACATCCGCAATGGCAACCATGATTTTCCATAAGCCGTCCTGCATTGGTTCTGCATAAATTGCGTCATCAAAATCTTTTGCATCTTCCCCGTCAACTGTAACAAATGGTATATGACGTAAATCAACACGATGCGGTGAATTTAAAGATGGACTTTCTTTTGTATTTTGTTCTGCCTGGTCTAAACATTCTTGACCAAAAACGTGTGGAATATCATTTTGCCAGATTGCAATTTTTGAATAAGTAGATGGGTCTTTAATGTTACCAATTACTTGTACAAGTTCAAAAGATTCTTTCAAATTAAAGACAAGAACATCATTATGTTTTAACGTGGCCGTTTGTTCGCCTTCTAGTGCAACACCTGGAAAAGGATCTTTTCTATGAATAGAGGTAATATAACCTGTTTTTGGTGAAGTTTGCGTAAATGTACCAATTAATGACTTTGCATAATGCAAAGACGCTACGCCTGGTTTTGAGATTCTTTTAGGAACGTTCCCATTTTTTTTATGTCTATGGCCTTTTTTCTCTGGCCCTTTGCGCTTATAACCACGCCTTTTCTTTTCTCTTGTCATTGAACTTTTGCTAGAATAGGTTCAGGAGAACGACCAACAGTTATAAATATAAGTTTATTAACATCTATATGGTCTTTCAACGCTTTTCTAATATTGCTTGGTTTTAATTGGGCAAGACGTTCTGGATAAGATGAAAGCCAACTTAGGGAACGCCCTAATAACTGTGTTTTTTGCATCAATTCAGCAATCTGGAGTGTATTTGTGCGTGCAAAGGCAAAGCTATGTTTTGCAGACTTCAGATATTCTTGAATTTTTTTATCTGATAAGTTAGTGTGTGCTTTACCCATCACATCTTTAATAATGTTAATTACTTCTGTTGTTTTTTCTGGTAAAAACCCTGCTTGACCAAGAACCACAGGAAAATTGGTATCTCCAATAGCGCTTGCGCCAATATAATAAACAAGGCCTCGTTTCTCACGAACTTCTTTAAATAATTCTGATTCAGATCCTCCTATCATTTCCATACCTAGTGCAAAAGGCAAAAAATCATCATGCGTTGTATCAATAGAAGGGGATGCAAAAAACATAACGGTTTGCGGCACATCGTATTCACCGTGTTTGTGCTGACCTAAATTTTTAAATTGTACTTTGGGTATTTTAGTTAATTTTGTATCAGAATATAATTTATCTGTGAAAGTATCTAATAGCTGATCCCATTCCTCAGGTTCATAATCACCAACTAAGGTTACTTGCAGGTTCCTTTTTTGGAAAACATTTTGTAACGCACGTGTCAGGTCTTTATGGGTCAAAGCTGGTAGTGTTGTTAATAATTTTTTTGTCTGACTATTAAGTGGATGGTCGCCAATAAATTGTTTATAAAACAATTGACGCGCAATGGCACTTGGGTCGTGTAAAGATTGTTCTAAGCCAGAAATTGTCTGCCTTACCAACAGATTTATTTTTTTTTGTGAAATGTCTTTTTTTGATAGTATCTTTTGAAGAATTGTAAATGCCTGTGACAAGTCTTTTTTGGGCACACGAACAGAAATAAAAACTTCAGTATCTTCTGCCGAAACCGATAAATCGCAGGGAATATTTTTTAAAACTTTTGCAATTTCTTGTTCTTCGTATGCTCCGCCACCGCGCTGTAAAACATCGCACAACATGGAAACAGTCCCTAGCTTATCCAAAGGGTCAGATGTCACACCTGTATTCTTAAAGGTAAAAATAAAGGTGACAAAGCCCAAGTCATTAATTTTATGTGCCCAATAGACTTGCCCTTTAGGCGTTGTGTTTTCAGTTATCAAAAAACCGTTTGCAAATGCGCAACTTACACATAACCATATTAAAATTAATATTTTCTGGGGATTCATGATATTGAGCCTATATTAATGCTATTTTGTTAAAACTTTAACCGCAGCTTCTGATGGATCTGATTTTTTTTCGCCCTGCGAAGCGTCCACAGGTTTTACGGCTTGAAATTCTTTTGGAATAGTAAGTGGTGGGTTATCTGTCACAGAAAATTCATCAGGTTGTGAACGACTAAGGCCAAAGGCATCTTTTGCTGTGTCGCACCCAGTTAATAGTATACCAGCTATCGTCACTGTAAAAAAAATTTTCATAAACATTCCTTCTTTTATTAACTTTATATATTTTAACATAACACAAACTGGTAACGTCTAAAGAATTATATTTAAAACGCGGTGCTCAAGATCATGAAAAATTTTATGACCTGGCCCCCACACAATGAATAATGCATCCACCTTTTTCATATATAACGTTAACAGGCTGTCATTAGAAAAATGACAATGCATTTTCGGCACGGCTGTATCACCTATTCATCGTGCACTTAAATGTTTTTTATAGATAATCTGATGACAGCTAAATCCAGCAGCAACATTTAGCGATTCAGCTTAAAGTTAACTTTTTATTTTTTTTCAGACTCATAAAACATAGAAAAGAAATAAGCGTTAAAACAATTGGGTAAAGTGCGGCATATACTTTGCTTCCAAATGTTACGCTTAACCAATGGCAAACAAGGGGAGCAGCGCCCCCTAATATGCTAGCTGATAATGTTTGAACGATAGCAAATGTGCGTAGTCGTATTTCTTTTTTAAATAAAGATGGCGCTATGCTTATAACATTAACAACAATTAATTGTGAGCTTATGGCCAATAACAACTGCGGCAATATGTAAGCAACACTCGACGTTGAATTAAACACACAATACGATGCTGGCGCAAGAAAGGCAGCAAACAGAATAAAATATACTTTAATGTTCATGTTTGTTGGTTGCCTCTTTTTTTGCATCCACACAATGCCATAAATAATGGCAGCAATAAAAATACAAATAAACGCATTTAAAAAAAACGGCAGGGGTGCTTTTTTCTCTAGCAACACAACCCCATATGTATTTAAAAATGTCGTAATATAATACCACGGCCCAAAGGACATGCCCGTTAAAAAGAAGGCAATAATCATGTTCTTAACAACCTTTTTATCTTTTAATGTATTTAATAATCTTTTTTTTTCAATTCTTAGCTGAATAAAATTATCCGGCAAGCGTATAAGACGTAAACCGCCAGTCCAAAGACCTAAAAATCCAACTAATATAAATGCAGCGCGCCAAAAATGAATAACATTTAAATAATCAAGATAGCAAAAGCCACCCACAAGATAAGCAGCTGCGGTTCCAAGGGCAGCCATAACACCTAAATAAACAACAGATTGGGATTGTTTTTGTTTATTGGTATGTGATTCATAGGTGTATATAGTTGCTGCAGCATACTCTACACCCGTAAAAACACCTTGTAATAATCTAAAAATTGCAATGTAAATAAGGGTAATCCAAGGGTTTATTGTAAAAGGCGTGCACCCCAAAAACATGGTCGAAAATGCCATGCCAACAACTGACACAACTAAAACCTTCTTTCGGCTAACGCCGTCACCTAGTGGCGACAATAGTAAGGCCCCAAGTGGTCTGCCTAAAAATCCAATCCAAAACAAACCATACTGAAGTGTGGCCTGTTGTTCTATTGTGAAGATGGAGGATAGTGTTTTTCCCAAGACAGGAAATAAAAGAGCAAACAAAACAAATTCGAAAAATTCTAAAAATGTGCCGTAATAAACTAACAAATTCTTTATCCATCTTGTTTAACCTCAATATCCTCACACACGTAGCATATGATTGGCAATATAAGTATTGCCTCTTTTTTATGTGGCATGTATGTAATTTTTTTAGTAGTATAAATAGTGATTCCATTATTTCGTAAATTGCTGTCATGGATGTAAAAAGCATTTTTTCTAAAATTTGTGCTTTTTCATCATATGGACAGTGCAACTTTTAACATGAGGAAACTTAATTATGACAGCACCACTAATGCCAAAAGCAACAGCTGTATGGTTAATTGAAAATACAGCACTATCTTTTGAACAAATTTCAGCCTTTACAGGCTTACATATGATTGAAATTCAAGCAATTGCAGACGATGAAGTAGCATCATTAAAAGGCCTGAACAGCATAACAAACAATCAACTAACAGCAGAAGAAATTAAACGCTGTGAAGCAGATCCTGATGCCCGTTTAGTGCTAACAAAGGTTGTAACACCTGATAACGTTTTAGGCGGCAAAAAAACACGCTATGTTGCTGTATCAAAACGCGGAGACCGTCCTGATGCAATTGCATGGCTAGTAAAATATTACCCAAACATACCAGATTCAAAAATTTGCGAATTGTTAAGCACAACAAAGCCAACAATTAAAGCCATTAAGATGAAAACACATTGGAACTCTCAAAATATTAAACCCCAAAATCCAGTGCAATTAGGCATGTGCTCACAAGCACAAATGGACTTTATTATTAGTCGCTACGGTACTACAAATAATTAATTATTCATAAATGCTTCAAGTAGAATTTTTATCTGTAACACTTGGGGGTGCAAAAATCCTTCATCAGGTTTCTTGCACTGTTCCAACTCACAGCATCATGGCTATTTTGGGTTTAAATGGTGCAGGAAAAACAACGCTTGTTAAAGCCATAGCCGGGCTTGTGCCTTTCACGGCAGATAAAGCAACTTTCAATAATCTCTCTTTAAAAAATTTAAAGTCGCATGAAATTGCGCAGCAAGGCATTATTTATGTACCTGAAAATAAGGAACTTTTTTATGGGCTATCTGTACAAGAAAACTTAGAAGTTGGGGCGCTTGTCAAAACCCTCATCCCTTCAAAAAAACACGTTCAAAAATTACTACAATCTGTATATGATTTATTTCCCAAACTCAAAGAACGCAGTACCCAAAAAGTAGAGACATTATCTGGCGGGGAACAACAAATGGTTTGTATTGGGCGCGCCCTTATGGCGCAGCCGAAAGTTCTTATTTTAGATGAGCCAAGCCAGGGCCTTGCACCGCACATCGTGCAAAATCTTTTTAATAAAATTAAAGATTTAGCTAAAGCAGGCATGACTATTATTTTAAATGAACAAAATATCTATGCAGCATTAACAATAGCCGATAAAGCAATTGTTATTGAAAATGGCATCGTGATTGAAGAGAAAAGCGCCGATAAGATGATGAATATGCTAACGCAAGGCAAACTATCATTACTCAATATTTAAGTAAATAACAATATCTAGGAACGCGCGCAGTGCGACAATAGTTAAAAATTGCACTTGGGTTCAAAACAAAAAAACTGTTTTAACTTAAGACGTTTTTTTATTACCCCACAGGGAAGCCACAATACCGCCGCTTAATAGTATGGCCGTCACACCAAGCGTTATACTTGTTGGCACTTTTGTAATTGGTAGAAAATGCACAGCAAAAATTTTACCACCTATAAAAATCAACAGTAAGCTTAGTGAGTATTGCAGATATTTAAATTTATCTACCATCATTTGTAGTACAAAATAAAAAGACCTAAGCCCTAAAATGGCAAAAATATTACTGCTATAGACAATAAAAGGATCTGTTGTGATGGAAAAAATAGCAGGGATGCTATCAACAGCAAAAACAACATCAACAAACTCTATCATGATAAGGCTTAAAAACAATGGTGTTGCTGTATAGCATGTTTTAATCCATTTATCTTGATAAACTTCTGCCCCCTTTTTAAAAAACACTTCTTGATCAAGGTCATGATTTACATGAATAAATTTTTTAACAATGCGAAGCACCATGCTTTGAGAAATATCTTGATCAGTTTTTTGAGGCCTTAACATTTTAAGGCCTGCTATAACAAGGAATCCACCAAATATATAAAGAACAAAAGCCAATTCATTCACAACAATGCTGCCAAGGCCGATCAGAATACCACGCAAAACAACCGCGCCCAATATACCCCAAAACAATACTCTGTGTTGAAAGGCTGGGGGTATTTTAAAGTAAGAAAAAATCATTGAAATTATAAATATGTTATCAAGGGACAGAGACTTTTCAATTAAATACCCCGTTAAAAATTCTTGTGATTTGACACCCCCAAAGACCAAGTGCACGTAAGCAGCAAAACAAAAACTGATAACTATATAAAAAATACTAAGACCAAGACTTTTTTGAAAGCTTGGTGTGATGCCACGTTTATGAAAAATACCAAGATCTAAAATAAGTAGACTGAAGAAAATAACCAGTAGAAATAACCAATGCAGTAGCGGCATAGATTGAATATTACGAATAAATATTACTTAAAGCTTATCATTCTTTTATAACGCTTGCCACTGTTGCTGCCTTGGTGTGCAAAAAATATAGAAAACAATCTTTAAGGATTATTCTGCCATTTTTTTAGCTTTTTCTATTACATCTTCAATGGTGCCAACCATATAAAATGCGCCCTCAGGAATATGATCGTACTCACCTTCACAAATGCCTTTAAAGGCTTTAATGGTATCTTCTAAAGCAACCAATTTACCGGGTGAACCTGTAAATACTTCTGCTACAAAAAACGGTTGTGATAAGAATTTTTGAATGCGCCTTGCACGCCCAACAATTAACTTATCTTCATCAGAAAGTTCATCCATACCTAAAATAGCGATAATATCTTGTAACGCTTTGTAGGTTTGCAAAATACGTTGCACTTCACGCGCCACGTGATAGTGTTCTTCGCCCACAACAGCAGGTTCTAAAATACGAGATGTTGAATCTAGCGGGTCAATAGCCGGATAAATACCAAGTTCTGCAATTTGACGGGATAACACGGTTGTTGCATCTAAATGCGCAAAAGATGCAGCAGGTGCTGGATCTGTTAAATCATCAGCTGGCACATAAATAGCTTGAACACTGGTAATAGATCCTTTAGTTGTTGATGTAATACGTTCTTGCAGTTGCCCCATTTCTGTTGCTAGTGTTGGTTGATACCCAACAGCAGAGGGAATACGACCTAACAATGCAGAAACTTCAGAACCAGCTTGGGTAAATCTGAATATATTATCAACGAAAAATAAAACGTCACGACTTTCTGCGTCCCGAAAATATTCTGCCATCGTAAGACCCGACAATGCAACACGTGCACGTGCCCCTGGGGGCTCGTTCATTTGTCCGTAAACCAAAACAGCTTTAGATTTTTCTGGATTTTTATCGTCGATCACACCCGATTCAATCATTTCATGATATAAATCATTCCCTTCACGAGTACGCTCTCCTACACCGGCAAATACGGAATAACCACCGTGTGCTTTGGCTACGTTATTCATAAGCTCCATAATTAAAACAGTTTTACCAACACCAGCACCACCAAATAAACCAATTTTTCCACCACGTGGATAGGGCGTTAAAAGATCAATAACTTTAATACCTGTATTTAAAATTTCTGTTGCTTGGGATTGATCAACAAATTCTGGGGGATCGCGGTGAATAGACCAATAATCAACATCTTCAACTTGCGGCTTGCCGTCAACAGGCTCCCCAATCACATTAAAAATACGTCCTAAGGTTTTCGGCCCCACAGGTACTTTAATTGTGTCTTCTGTATCCAGAACTTTTTGACTACGAGAAACGCCATTGGTTGAATCCATAGCAATGGTGCGAACGGTGTGCTCCCCTATGTGTTGGGCAACTTCTAAAACAAGTGTTCTCTTTTTACCATTTTCATCAACAAGATTCATCGTTAATGCGCTGCGCATTGCAGGTAATTTAGTGTCAAAAGCAACGTCGATAACAGCACCGATAACTTGTGTTACATAGCCTATATTTTGTTCTTTAGCGTTTGCCATGAAATTTTAACCCTTGTGTATTATATTGTTTAAATCTGTTAGAACTACTTATTTTGTTTAGCTCTCAAGAGTGGCATTTTCTTCAACTGCCTCTTCAATGGGTTCATCTTGCGTGCCCTCGTCAGTGTCTGCCATTGGAACACGGCTAACGGCAACAACTTTTTCTTTGCCTTTAACGCGGAACAAGATAACACCTTGTGTTGCACGACCAGTAATGCGAACATCTTGTATCGGGCAGCGGATTAATTGCCCGCCATCGGTTACCAACATAATTTCATCACCGCTTTCAACCGGAAAGGATGATATCACGCCACCATTACGGTCGTTTACAATAATTGATTTGTACCCTTGAGTACCACGATTAGAAGCCCTGTAAGTATAGCTTGAACTGCGTTTACCGAAACCTTTTTCAGTAATCGTTAAAATAAATTGTTCTTGGGCTGCCATTTCATTGAAACGGTCTTCAGATAAATCATGACCAGTAAGTGATTCACCTTCAGGTGCGTCTTCTTCACTATCAACTACATCTTGATTGTCTGCACGTAATTTATTAGACATTTTAATGTATTGCAGACGTTCTTCTGGCGTTGATTTCGTTACAGCAGATACCACAGTCATTGAAATAACTTCATCTTTACCTTGCAATTTAATACCGCGCACACCATTGGAGTTGCGGCCAACGAACACACGAATATTATCGTCTAAAATAAAACGGTTACACAGACCATTTTTCGTAAACAGCATCATTTCATCTTGCGCTGTACAGTGCTGAACACCAATTAATTTTTCGCCTTCATCCAAACGAATCGCTATTAAACCGTTAGAGCGAATTTTTGAAAAATCAACCAACTTATTACGACGTACATTTCCATTCGATGTTGCAAAAACAAGGAACTGATCTTCATGCCTGCTAGAATCGTCTGGCAGAATTACAACAGTTGCAACTTGGTCATTTTGTTCTAAGTTCAACAGGTTAATAATTGCGCGCCCTTTAGATTGTGGGGACGCTAGCGGCAACTTATAAACCTTTGTAGAAAATACTTTGCCACTTGTTGTAAAGAAAAGAACTTCACTATGCGTATTAGCAACAAAAACATCTGATACAGCATCTTCATCTTTAGTGTTCATGCCCGTACGGCCCTTGCCACCACGACGCTGCGCGCGATAAGTGGACAATGGTACGCGCTTGATGTATCCTTCTGTGCTGACAGTTACAACCATTTCTTCTTTTTGGATGAGGTCTTCAATATCAACCTCTGACGATGAATCTTCAATCACCGTTTTTCTGGGCGTTGCGAATTTTTCTTTAACGTCTTGGACTTCTTGTTTTAAAATTTCTAAAACACGTACGCGAGATGCTAAAATTTCTAAGTATTCTTTAATTTTATCAGCAATGTCTTGTAAATCTTTTAAGATTTTATCGCGCTCCATGCCTGTAATACGGTGCAGGCGCAAATCAAGAATTGCATTCGCTTGAACTTCTGTTAATTGATACGCCTTTGCTAATGTTTCGCTATCAACATTTGCTTCAACAAGCTGTATCATCGGGGCAATACTTGATGCTTCCCAGGTTGTTGCTAGTAATTTTTCACGTGCATCTTGACGGTCCATAGATGATCGTATCAGCTCTATCACAGGATCAAGGTTTGCTACAGCGACAGCAAAACCTAATAATACATGGGCTTTTTCACGCGAACGTGCAAGTTCAAACCGTGTGCGACGCACGATTACTTCTTCACGAAATTCAATAAAGTTCGTTAAAAAATCTTTTAAGGTTAGCTGTTGTGGCTTACCATGAACAAGGCCAAGCATATTACAGCCAAAACTTGTTTGCAGGGCTGTATGCTTGTATAGTTGGTTTAAAACAACCTCAGCGTGGCCGTCACGTTTAATTTCAATTACAATACGCATACCCTTACGGTTTGATTCGTCCCGTAAGTCGGATATGCCTTCAACCGTTTTTGCACGCACAAGTTCGGCAATACGCTCTACCAATTTTGATTTATTTATTTGGTATGGAATTTCTGTCACAATTATGGCTTCGCGGTCTTTTTTAACTTCTTCAATATGTGTTTTAGCCCGCATAATCACAGATCCACGACCTGTATGATAGGCAGAATGAATGCCACTGCGCCCCATAATAGAACCACCTGTTGGAAAGTCTGGACCCGGAATATATTCCATCAGGTCTTGAATAGCAAGGTCAGGGTTCTCAACCAGCGCACAAACAGCATCAATCACTTCACCCAAATTATGGGATGGGATATTAGATGCCATACCAACAGCGATACCGCTCGTACCGTTTACAAGAAGCCCTGGAACTTTAGATGGCAAAACAATTGGTTCTAATAGCCGCTCATCATAGTTTGGCTTAAAATCAACCGTATCTTTATCAAGGTCTTCTAATAATTCATGGGCAACACGGGCTAAACGACATTCTGTATAACGCATAGCCGCAGCAGGGTCACCGTCAACAGAACCAAAGTTACCTTGACCTGAGATCAAAGGCAATCTTAAACTAAAATCTTGCGTTAAACGCACTAAAGCATCATAGATCGCGTTATCACCATGGGGATGATAGTCTCCCATAACCTTACCGACAACGTTAGCAGATTTTCTAAAAGGCTTATTATAGTCGTTACCACCTTGTTTCATAGCATACAAAACACGTCTATGAACAGGTTTTAAACCATCACGGACATCTGGCAAAGCACGGGAAACTATCACACTCATGGCATAAGCCAGGTATGATTTCTTCATTTCATCTTCAATATTAATCGGAACGATATCGTTATGCGCTAAGTTCGTATTATCCATGAATAACTAAATACTATTTAAGTGTTAACATATCCTACCATATATTCATTTGTTTTGCTGAAAAAAATGGCATATGTTCCTGAGCACTAAATATGCAGACATAACTATCAAACTGTTTTTCATCCAGCCGGTTGTCGTGCATTTAAAAAAAGAAGATACTTAAAAGAGAACCAAATTTGTTTTAATAATATCGCTATGGATATAGTCGCCATAATATCGGGCATAATAATTTTATATTTAGGGGGCGAGGCACTCATTAAAGGTGCAGTATCTGTTGCCAGACATTTAAAAATTTCTAAAATTTTAGTAAGCTCTGTTATCGTGGGCTTTGGTACATCAATGCCAGAAATGACGGTTTCAGTAGACGCCATGTTGAAAAATACACCCGAAATTGCCGTTGGAAATGTAATTGGTAGCAATATTGCAAATATTTTATTAATACTGGGGATATCTGCCCTGATAACCCCCTTTCGCATGACTAATAACAGTATAAAAAGAGATGTTTGTGTGATGCTGAGTGCGACAATAATTTTTTCTTTATTGGGTGCCTTGCAAAAAATTGGTTTTTTTCACGGATTATTATTATTAGGGATATTAGTAACTTATATAATTTATTCCTACATTCGCGCCCTACATTATTGTTGGCATTTTTTTATGGGTTTGCGTTTTAAAATCAGGCATACATGCAACATTAGCCGGCATTATAGTAGCACTGTCGATTCCACTTCGCACAAAAAATGTGTCTGATCACTCACCTGCAATTTCTTTGGAACACAAGCTACACCCTTGGGTCGCGTACGGCATACTGCCAATATTCGCCTTTGCAAATGCCGGAATTCCCTTAAAAGGATTTTCTTTAGACATGTTACGCCATCCAATTACCATGGGCATTGCGCTTGGTTTATTTTTTGGCAAGCAAATTGGCATTATGACAATGACAATCATAGGCGTCTCCATTAAAAAATGCGCACTGCCAAAAGGTGTAACTTGGAAGCAATTTTATGCGATGTCTCTTTTAACTGGCATTGGCTTTACCATGAGCTTGTTTATTGGAAACCTAGCCTTTGACAATGCACACAATAAAATTTTCATTAGATTAGGGGTCATCTTTGGCTCTCTTTTATCTGGAATCGCAGGCTATATCTTGCTGAAAAAAACTTGTCCAAACAAGGACTAGGGAACAAGAATAGACTATAAAAAAGATAGGTTGCATACATACTAATAATGTGTACTCTCTACGATTTAGAAGTTTTGTGCGTTCTAATCTTAAACACTTTTGAAATGTATTTTTTATAATGGTATGTTCATTCTTGATTCAACAGCGTTCGGGTGTGCAAGACCTTCTATCATGAACAACACAAAACCCCATGTAGAAATAACGTTATAAATTTCTAGCATTATGCGGGGAAAGTTCCTATATTAATAATGAACCCATACTACATAGATAAAGGATATTTAAATGACGAATCTTGTTACACAAAAAGCACCAAATTTTACAGCACCTGCTGTTATGGGGGATAACACTATCAATGAAGAATTCAACTTAATGGAATACCTTAATGGGGATATGGGTGTTTTGTTCTTCTACCCCCTAGATTTTACATTTGTTTGCCCATCAGAAATATTGGCATTTCAAAACCGTATGGCTGAATTTAAAGAACGCAATGTTAAAGTTGTTGCCGTATCTGTTGATTCTGCTTTCAGTCACATTGCTTGGAAAAATACACCCGTAAATAACGGTGGATTAGGAAACGTTCAGTTCCCTATGGTTGCCGACCTTACAAAGCAAATTTCAAAAGACTATCATGTTTTAATTAATGATGCTGTTGCACTGCGTGGTACATTTTTAATTGACCAAGATGGTATTGTTCAGCATCAAGTTATTAACAACCTACCACTTGGCCGTAATGTAGATGAAGCCTTACGCATGGTTGATGCCCTTGCTTTTCACCAAAAAAACGGCGAAGTGTGCCCAGCTGGCTGGAGCAAAGGTAAAAAAGGAATGGTTGCAAATGCACAAGGTGTTGCATCTTTCTTAAAAGATAACGCAGCATCTCTATAATATTGGTGCCTCCGCCTTTATGGCTGGGGGCGCTTACACATATAAATAATGGGAATCAGAAGCACCCCAACAAGTGCCCGTGCAATATAGGCGCCAAGTACATATGTTACAAAAATTGTGTGCATACCTAAGGCGACTTTTGCAAAAATACTCCATGCCAAAACACTAAAAATCATATTATCGACAAACGATGAAGACAAGCTTGCTAATAATGTGCGCGCCCATAAAAAACGGCCGTGCGTTAGTTTTTTTAAAAAGCTAAAAATGCCAACATCATAAAATTGACTTATACCAAAAGCACATAAGCTGGCGATAAAAATACGCGCCGATGGTACAAACAATGTTTGCATGGCATTATAGGCATCCTGCGAACAAGATGCAGGCATATGCCCTAAATCAACAATCATTAAGACGCTGGTTAAAATAGTTGCAAAAAAACAAAGATAAATATTACGCCTGGCTGCTTTTGCGCCATAAAATTCGGTAATAATGTCTGTTGTTAAATAAAGCGTTGCAAACAACACTGTACCAAGCGCTACAGGTTCTGCCAATATATTATACTGGCACAAACGCAACACTTGAATATTGGCCAGAACGATGGCTAGCGAATTATAAACATACAAGCCAACAAGCCCAAATAGACGTTGTGAAAACAATATACACAAACCACTTGTCAAAATAGATATAATCGTCACAAATTCAGGTGGTAAGCTTTGTAATTCACTGATGATACGTGTCATAGAATCATCAATATTAATGTGCATAAACAAACCTTTAAAACCGGGAAATATAAGTAAACTTAATATTCACGAATATACTATATTTTATAAGTAATGGCTACCAGCGCTTATAAAAAAACGCCACAGAAAACTCTGCAGCGCTTTTAACTTTAAACAAAAATGGTTTAGAACATGCCTGGCATGCCGCCACCCATTCCGCCCATACCTGACATGCCGCCGCCCATGCCACCAGCATCAGAATTTGCTGCTTTTGATTCAGGCTTATCGGCAATCATTGCTTCAGTTGTAATTAACAATCCCGCAATTGATGCAGCGTCTTGAAGTGCTGTACGTACCACTTTAGTTGGGTCAATAATACCCGCTTTGATCATATCGCCGTATGTTTCATTTTGGGCGTTATAACCATAAGCGTAAGTATCTTCGTCCATAATTTTACCAACAACGATAGAACCATCAACACCAGCGTTTACAGCAATTTGACGGCAAGGTGCAGTTAAAGCTTGGCGAACAATTTTGATACCAACTTCTTGATCTGCATTCATTGACTTTAAATTATCTAGCGCTTTTAATGAACGAATTAGTGCAACACCGCCACCAGGTACGATGCCTTCTTGAATTGCAGCACGTGTTGCATGCATTGCATCTTCAACGCGGTCTTTACGTTCCTTAACTTCAAGTTCTGTTGCACCACCAACACGAATCACTGCAACACCGCCGCTTAATTTAGCAAGACGTTCTTGTAGTTTTTCTTTATCATAGTCAGATGTACAATCATCTGCTTGAGCGCGAATTTGAGCGCAACGAGCTTCAATTGCAGGTTTTTCACCAGCGCCATCAACAATGACTGTATCATCTTTTGAGATGTGTACTTTTTTAGCAGTACCCAGCATTTCCATTGTGACATTTTCAAGTTTTAAGCCAACTTCTTCAGAAATAACTTGTCCACCTGTTAAAATAGCAATGTCTTCTAACATAGCTTTACGACGGTCACCAAAACCAGGTGCTTTAATTGCAGCAACTTTTAAACCACCACGCAATTTATTAACAACTAACGTTGCAAGGGCTTCACCTTCAATATCTTCAGCAATAATTAAAAGTGGGCGGCTTGATTGCACAACTTTTTCTAACAAAGGAAGCATTGGTTGCAAACCTGTTAGTTTCTTTTCATGAATTAAAATGAATGGGTTTTCTAAATCACATGTCATTTTTTCTGAATTTGTGACGAAATAAGGTGATACGTAACCACGGTCGAACTGCATACCTTCAACAACATCTAGTTCTGTGTCTAAAGATTTTGCTTCTTCAATCGTTATAACGCCTTCTTTCCCTACTTTTGCAACAGCCTTTGCCAGCATTTCACCAATTTCTGTTTCTCCGTTTGCAGATACAGAACCAACTTGGGCAATTTCTTCATTTGTTGAAACTGTCTTTGTTTTTGATTTTAAATCTGCAACTATGGCTGTTACAGCAAGGTCAATACCGCGCTTTAAATCCATTGGGTTCATGCCAGCTGCAACAGATTTTACACCTTCACGAATTAATGCTTGGGCTAAAACTGTTGCTGTTGTTGTACCATCACCAGCAAGATCTGATGTTTTAGTTGCAACTTCACGCAACATTTGCGCGCCCATATTTTCGAACCTATCTGAAAGTTCGATTTCTTTTGCAACAGATACACCGTCTTTTGTTGTGCGTGGTGCACCAAAAGATTTTTCTATCACAACAAGACGACCTTTTGGCCCTAGCGTTACTTTTACTGCATTTGCCAAAATATCAACACCGCGCAACATTTTTTCGCGAGCGTCGGTTGAAAAACGTACTTCTTTAGCCATTTTTTAATCCTTTAATTTAAAGTAAAATATATTTGTTGAACGTAGACTAGGCCGCCATGACACCCATAATATCTGATTCTTTCATAACGATATATTCTTCGCCGTCAATTTTAATTTCTGTACCGCTCCATTTTGCAAACAAAACGCGGTCGCCAGATTTCACATCCATTGGGATAACTTGACCAGCTTCACTGGGTTGACCAGAACCAACTGCAACAATTTGGCCTTCCATTGGTTTTTCTTGTGCAGAGTCTGGAATAATAATTCCACTTGCAGTTTTCTCCTCTGACTCGATGCGCTTTACAAGAACACGATCATGTAGGGGTCTAAATTTCATAGAGATCTCCTTTATATTTTGTTGGTTATCATAAGGAAAAGGCATTTTAGCACTCTCACCCTCTGAGTGATAATTTAACGCGGCAACATAATTCTGTCAATAAAAAAACTTCTCATCATGACAAAAAACAATCCAAATATTAACTTACCTATTTTTGATCATGTGCATAACTTCAAATTTTTGAATGACTTCATATATTTTTTTATTATTTGCAAAATAAGTTTTT
Source organism: Alphaproteobacteria bacterium CG_4_10_14_0_8_um_filter_37_21 (assembly GCA_002791835.1). Classification (GTDB taxonomy): domain Bacteria; phylum Pseudomonadota; class Alphaproteobacteria; order Paracaedibacterales; family UBA11393; genus UBA11393. The sequence goes on from PFNE01000032.1 coordinate 50,331, forward strand.
ACTTAATGAACCATTTTACGAGCCATAATATAACGACATTCTATTCTTTAAATACAAGTTGTTTTGGTTAGAAAAACGTTAACATTTCTATGTGGCAAGGCACTTTTACGACCCTTCTGGTCAAGACAAATGGTTTTTTTTATGTCAGCATAAAAAGATAAGCTTAAAATAATTTAATGTATATGTTGTTTAAAAAGATAACTTTATCAATATTATTGATTCCTTTTTTTTGCTTTGGTCAGGAAACCAATTTTTATGACGAAAATAACAACAACACAATATTTACAAACACAGAAAACCCGACAGACAAAGATTTTAGGCCCCAAAATTACCACATTATAACAGAAAAGACTTTTCAATCATTTTTAGAAAATTTAGAAAATTTTACTACAATAGCTGCCATGGTAAACCTTGTATTTTCTTCTGTAGACTTTAAAATAAATGGCCACAATATAATCGCTTTCCTTGATGGACAAACCTTAGGAATCCCCAATACTTGCAATCTTACCAGTATAGTTGGCAAGATTTCGAATACAAGCGAAGAAAAAGATCTTTTATCCATTTTATTGTTTTTAAAGAAAAAAAATTGCTCAACATACCTTGCTTTACCTAAATGCTTTATAAGTATCGGACGAAACACTTATTGCACCTTATACCATAAAGCTGAAGGAAAACAGGCAGACATCCCCATAAATAAGTTTGGTCAGCATTCTAAGCCAGATTGTGTTTTAGCTATCATAAGAAGAATTGCACACTCTTTATTTGACTTCCACGACATATTGCGCCCAAGCAAGGACGAAATCGATTCTTTTATGAAATCCGAAAAAGCAAGTTTGAAATTTTATTTAGGTGAAACAGATTCCCCTCCATGCACATCACCTGTGGGGACAGACGCTACCTTCTTAAGGTTATTTCTTTCTATAAATCATGGTGATTTACATACAGGCAATATATTTATAACAGCACAAGAGAAAATTACTTTTATAGATTTTTTATCTATGGCACGTAATTTGCCAGATCGAGATGGATATGCACCAATTACAAACGATGTGTCCTATTTTATTGCATGTACTTTTTGCCATCACCGCGAATTATTTAAAAAACCTTTAGGCAGAGGACTTTTATTACATTCCATGGTCCATTTTCTGGCAGCATACCTATCGCATATATCACCAGATTATCACCAAGATTTTTTTTATTATATATATGATCATTTCAAGATGCTTTTAAAACACCTAATCTTTCCTGGACCTGAAAACCAAGAAACGCGAATTCATTTTTATGACATTTTTTCATTAAATATCATACCAGAAACCAGAAAGATTCTAGAAAGCGTAGCATGCACTTAAATTATATATAACTGTTTTAAGAACTTATGACCATGACTTATCATCATGTGTTAGAATTTTATTCAGACCATTATATGCTTCTAACGTACCAATATCACACCATAAGTGATGATAGCGTGCGCCCCATAAGCGATTATTTTTTTCTGCATGATGGAAAACAGGCAGCATGGGGTAGTGTTTATCCTGTGATTTATAATTTAAAAACCCTTTTTTAGACCATATTTGCACCCCACCATAAATATACGAAGGGCGAGTATAAGATTTTTCAGAGTGTTCCTTATGCCTTAAAGGAAAAATTGTTTCTAAGTAACCTTTTTGTGGATAATAATCAGCATCTTTGTTAAAAAATAATGCATTTTCTTTTGGCACCATCATTAACAAAGCATCCATAATTTTGGTATCAAACGCATAAGCCATACGTTCAAGAAAATCAGGATCATTAAACCAAATATCCCCATTTATGGTCACAAAAATATCATCTAATTCTGTTATAGCGTTCTTTATACCACCACCAGTTTCTAGAATTTCCTTTTCATTAATCAACACGATTTTTGGATCATTTTGAAAATGGTAATGAATTTGCTTTGCTAAGTAGTGCGTATTAATCACAATTTTTTCAACACCAAAATCTTTTAAATAGTTCACAATATATTGAATGCAGGGAATACTTTGAACAGGCAACAAGGGCTTTGGGGTTGTAAGTGTTAAAGGGCGTAGGCGCGTACCCATTCCTGCCGCTAAAATCATTGCTGTTTTTATATTGACCATAGATTTGCGCGCCTTAATTCAAAAGTAAAATGATGAACGCCATTTATAAACTTAGTGTATAAATAGGGGGGCGCCCTTATAGAAGATAAGTAATTTTAACATTTGTAAAAAAGTCTGTACACTCACCATCATTAGTTTAAAAAAACAAGAATCCGTTTAGTTGCAGCACTAATATTCGCGTGTTTCTTGAAAAAACAGTTTGTGATATTCTATTGCTATAGATATTTGGAGCTTACGTTAATGTCTCTTGCTAAAGTGAATCGTAATAAAGAACCTAAAAGTTTTTTGGGGGCACGCCCCCTTTTATTTGATCGCCTTGTTGACATGGATTCAACAAATCCCTTTGAAACGGCTGATCATCATTATTTAACAAAAGATCAGGTAAAACAATCTATTCAATTAGAAATTAGCCGTTTGCTGAACACGCGAAGAGTGGGAGGCATGCCAAAAAATCAAGATGATATATTTCAGGATTCGGAGGAAAGTTTAAGTGCGCCATCTTATTTTGGCTTACCAGATTTCCAATCTTACGATGCTGCAAATGCCCAAGATTGGGATTTAATTGCAAATTTGATAAAAAATTCTATTAGTTATTTTGAGACGCGCCTTAAAAATATAGAAGTAGAAGTTCTTAATTTTAATAATAATAAACAACTTCTAGAGGTTAATATTACAGGCAGTTTAAACCTAAAAAAAACAAAGGGAGAGGTTACTTTTCCGGTTGTAATTGACTGTACACCGCGCCGTTAATTCAAAAGACACAAGTGAACAAAATACGAACCAAAAGGTGCAAACCCACTAAATGAAAAATTTATGCACCTTATGAACTAACTGTTTTTTTTCCTCATTTTATTCACAAAGTCTACAAGTCCTACTTGGCGGTGGCGTTTTAAGCGCTCGGCCTTCAAGATAAGCTCTATTTGTTTTATGCTTTTATCTAGATCGCGATTGATAATAACATAATCATATTCAGGCCAATGGCTAATTTGAAATAAGGATTCAGTCATACGCTGTTCAACAACTTCCTTTGTGTCCGTTGCGCGCCTGTTTAATCTGTCTTCTAATGCTTGAATTGATGGGGGTAAAATAAAAACTGTGATAAGGTCTTGGGCACACTTTTCTTGTAGTTGCTGTGTTCCTTGCCAGTCAATATCCAATAAAACATCTTTACCAGAGGTTATGATCTCTTCCACAGATTGTTTTGATGTGCCGTAATAATTACCAAATACTTTTGCATGCTCCAAAAAACCACCGCTTTGTAAGCGTTCTTCAAAGTGTTTTTGATTTTCAAAGTGATAATCTTTGCCGTGAACTTCTCCCTTTCTTATGGGGCGGGTTGTAACAGATACTGATAATTGAACTTGATTATCTTTTGCAAGTAGGGCGCGCGCTATGGTGGTTTTTCCAGCCCCAGATGGGGATGATAGCACTAACATAAGGCCTTTACGTTTTATGCTGTCTTGCATTAAAGCTCTCTTTCATGACTATTTGGTTTTATCAGTTCGTCTTCAAATCCGAAGGTCGTTAAGTCTGTCATTCGATCGGGAAATAAAATGCCATTTAGGTGATCCATTTCATGTTGAACAACACGCGCATGAAAGCCCTCGGCAACGCGGGTGTGCTTTTCCCCTAATATATCATAAAAAGAATAGCTTATTTTTTTATATCGGGGCACTTTTCCAACAAGTGCTGGCAAAGAAATACATGCCTCCCATCCAACGAGTTGTTCATTGGATATGACTGTAACTTCTGGGTTTATTAAGGCATGTAGGTCCATAGGCTCTACAGATTCAACGCCATATCTTGGATGAATTTTATCTGGCAGCCTGAAAATAAAAATACGTTTTGACACATTAACTTGAGGGGCAGCTAATCCTAAGCGTTTATTTTGCTGTTTTAGGGTGAACATCATGTCATGAATAAGTTCATGGTAATTTTCTATATGCTTCAAATTAACAGGTTCTGCAACTTGCTTAAGAACCGGATTTCCCATATGGGTAAAAGAAAGTAGCTTTGGCATATAATGACCCCCTTTATTTTTTAGCTTCTTGCTTGGTATTCCAATAAATTATACTTGGTTTTTATCGTGATCACAATTTTTTTTTGTGTCTGTATCTTTTTCGGGTACAGGATCATAAGTACCTTGTGTTTTTGCATCATCAGAAAGTGGCTGACACTTCATCATGCGCCGAAAAGTAATGGCAATACCGCGCCTAAGCCCATGCAGTTCTATTGCTTGAATAGCGTAACGGGAACATGTTGGTGTGTACTTACAACTTGGTGGCAAAAGGGGGGAAATAAGCCACCTGTAAAAATGGAGTAATGCGATAACCAAACGTTTCATAATATGTGACCTTTTATGCTTGTGATAGACATAAATATCAAGTAACTTTATGTCTTTGATTCTAAGATAATAATGCTATTTTAGCCACATTGTCATAGCACTTGTTGTGCCGCAAAGAAAAGCACCCCAGGCAACATCGATAAGGCTTATATATAGTGGCCATTTTTTGATGATGGCAAGATTTGTAAAGTCATAAATAGCATAGGTCAGCAACCCAAATATGGCACCCCAAAAAAAGGCTGATATAACACTGCTTTGCGCTTTAGGAAGCACAAATAAGATAATACCCAAAATTAAACATACGTAAACAACGCCAGCTGCCATGTAATTTAATTGCATACCTGTTGGGGTAATATGAAAAAAATGACCCAAATGTTTTTTGTATAATGACTTTGCCAAAAAACCAAGCCATACAGTATCCATTAATAATATTGTTACACTAGAAATGCAAAACATACGTAAATAAGTCATATAATACCCCCTTTAGATTCTGTGCTTGCGGCTAAGCTATATGTGTGTATTTTGATTATGATCTTACATGATTTGATAACCGGTGACCATACATATGCCACGCGATGAAATGTATTGTTAAATATTTCTTTCTTTCCCCTCTTATGTAATGATGACATATATTAAAAAACATTCTTATACGTGCATGATTTATCGTTTGAAATTTAACAACATAAAGACAGTTTTAATAAACAAGCCTTTTTTAAGTGCCTTTTTATTGGGCACATTGTCTGCCTTAAGTTTTGCACCAACAAATAATTTAGTCACCTTAAGTTGTGGTTTTTTGGGATTTTTATGGTTATTTCAGAACAATACTAAAACTGTAAAGCAAAGCTTTTTACTTTTTTTCATCTATATATATGCCTATTATGCAGCCAGCCTTTACTGGGTTAGCTTATCTGTTATTCCCGTGGGCCAGTGGTATTTAGCGCCAGTTGGCATGGTCTTTTTTCCTTTATTATTTTGTGTGCCCTCCTGCTGGGTTGGGCCTGTTTTGTTTAAGGTTAAAAAATACCCAGCATTTTATCCTTTTATTTTTGCCTTGTGCCTTTTTATAAATGAATGGATGATTGGGCATTATTTGTTCACAGGGTTTCCTTGGGTTCTGACAGCCTACGCCTGGAACGAATGGGGCATGCAGCTTGCAGCATTTGTGGGGGTATACGGTGTTTCACTTATAACGCTTTTATGGCTAGCGCTATTATATAAGCCAAATGCAAAAAAAGGGTTTACTGCATTTGGGGTGTTTATTTTTATCAGTTTTCTTGGACACGTGCGATATATCCATACGCCCTTAATATTTACAGATACTGTTGTTCGCATAGTGCACCCAAATCTTGAACAAATAGATAAACAGAATCGGGAACGAACCTATCAAAATTTTTACTGCCATCAAGATTTATCGCAAAAAAATAGTAAAAAACCTATTAATCTTATTGTATGGCCTGAAGCTGCTGTTTTATTGGCAGCAAACACCCAAGAAAGCTGGCTTAATGCTTTAAAATCAATAGCACCGGACAATGGGTACGCTATCATTGGCGCCCCTCGGTTAGCAGGCAGTAATAATGAACCGATTTTATATACAAGTGCCTATATCTTAAATCAAACTGATTTAATAGATACTTACGATAAAATGCATCTTGTGCCTTTCGGTGAATATTTACCCTACCGCAGTATATTAAGTAAGTTTGGTGCAGATAAACTTACCCAAGGGGCTTATGATTTTACACCCGCAAAAAAGCGCGCCTTATATCAGTTAGATCATATCCCCCCATTTTCTATTTTAATTTGCTATGAAATTTTATTTCCTGGGGAAGTATTAAATACGGTGGGTGCAAACCACCCTGAATGGCTTTTAAATATTACAAATGATGCCTGGTATTTAAATTCTTCTGGTCCCTATCAACATTTACATATAGCAAGGTGGCGCGCTGTTGAAGAAGGCATACCTATTGTTCGTTGCACAAATAAAGGTGTTTCCTGTATCATTGATGGCGTTGGTCGTGTACTGCAATCTTTAGGGTGCAATACGCAAGGTGTACTAGATGTAACCCTTCCAAAACCCCTAAAAAATAAGACATTTTATAGTCAATACCGATGGTTTTCATAAAGGATAATATAATGCGTGCTAAAGTGGGTTTATTTTCAGATCATGGTGGTTATACTTTAAAACAAGACTTATTAAACTGTGCAAGCGAATATAATTTTGTAGACTACGGAACAAATTCTGCTGATGCTGTAGATTACCCTGATTTTGCCAATCAGGCTGCACAGTGTTTAAAAGATAAAACCATTCAAAAAGCAATACTAATATGTGGAACAGGTATTGGCATTTGTATGGCAGCAAATAGACATTCTTGGGTTAGGGCATTTGTTGCGCATAATATAACAGAGGTGAAGCTTGCCCGGGAACATAACGATGCAAACACTATATGTTTTTCTGGCCGTTACCAAACGTTAGATGAGGTCAAAATTTTTATTGACACATTCCTAAAAACACCTTTTGAAGGCGGTCGCCATGCAAGGCGTGTAGATATTTTTTCTAAAATATAATTTTTCGTGTTGTTAAGAGTTTGTTAATTTTTCCCTGATATTCTTTAATTAATAAGCCATGAATACATATGGGAAAATATTATGAATAAAAAAACATTTTTATTGGGTTTTTTAAGCCTCACAGCCTTTAATGTACCATCTAATGCTATGGCATCTGATGTATCATCATTATTAAAAAAAGCATTCCCACAATCAATGTTTTCTTCAAAGTGTTCATCTGGAAATGCTAAAATTAATTGGAATCTTGTTGCACAAGCAGAAAAAGCAGGTGGTGGTCGTACTATTGAGAAAAAAGCCGCAGATAGAATAAAGCCTTGTTTAGATGGCAGTAATCCAAATTATCAAAAGAAATTTAAAGAAAACTGTGGATTAGCAAGTGCGGATTCTCAGGCTAAAGAGAAATATTGTGGGAGTGGTATTGCACTCATCAACAAACAAGAAAACCCTTTTGGTGACGACGACGAACAAGAGGATTCTTTTGAAGGCGCTCAACAACAACCTGTCATGGGTACACCAATGCAGGGTCAAGGGAATTATTTTGGAGGCGCTCAACAACAACCTGTTATGGGCACACCAATGCAGGGTCAAGGTAATAATTTTGGAGGCGCTCAACAACAACAACCTGTCATGGGCACACCAATGCAGGGTCAAGGTAATATGAACAATGTGGACGCAGCCAGAATTGAAACATTAGAACAGCAGTTACAAGAATTAACGCAATATATACAGCAACTTGTGCCATTTGTACAACAGTTAAGCGAACAAGTACAATTATTGCAATCGCAGCAACAGCAAGGTGGCTTTTCTGGACAGCAACAAGGCGGCTTTGGTGGCCAGCAACAATACAATCAACAACAAGGCGGCTATGGCCAGCAACAATACACTCAACCACAAGGCGGCTATGGCCAGCAACAATACACTCAACCACAAGGCGGCTATGGTGGGGATTAAGTTTAACCACTATAAAAATCTGTAAATTGTTATACGAATTTCCACCTTTAAAGTTAGCTCTGCTATAAGCGCTGCCTTTGAAGGTGGAAAATAAATTGTGCCAGACGAACATTCTGAAATAATTCCAGTCAGATTGCAGATAGGGGCACTAAAATTGATGAACATCTATCGAATTACCAATCATAAGGTAAGTGCGAACTAATTCATACAGACCGTATTATGTGCAGACAATTTTCTATCTATACAGTACAAAGATCGTTATAATGATTTATAGTCTATAGTGATTATGTAAATTTTAAAACAATGGTCTTATCCCCGCTTTTGACAGTATCAGATTTATCAATAGGCTTTAACGCTGATGGGCTAAAAAAATCTGTTGTACAGAATATAAGCTTTGATGTTTATAAAGGAAAAACAATTGCACTTGTTGGTGAAAGTGGATCTGGAAAAAGCATTACAGCCTTATCTATTCTAGGTTTATTACCCTACCCCGTTGCCTATCATTCATCCGGATCAATTAAATACCATAATGCCGAAGGTTCTCATGAACTTTTAAATTTGGGTGAAAATAAGCTACAAAAATTTCGCGGCAATGAAATTGCGATGGTTTTTCAAGAACCATTATCTGCCTTAAATCCACTGCACACAATTGAACAGCAAATTTCTGAAACGCTTCATATTCACACCAACATGAACCAGTCACAAATTAATGATCGCGTTAAAGAGCTATTGGATATGGTCGAATTTAAAGATGGCTATAGTCGTTTAAAATCTTACCCTCATGAATTGTCTGGCGGTCAGCGTCAGCGTGTCATGATAGCAATGGCCCTTGCATGTGAACCTAAAATTTTAATTGCTGATGAACCAACAACAGCTTTAGATGTGACGATACAAAAAGGTATTATTAATCTTATTAAACGCCTTAGTAAAACACAAGATATGGGTATTATCTTAATTAGCCATGACCTGCATATGGTTAATAAACTAGCTGATGATGTCTGTGTTATGCAAAAAGGATCTTTTGTTGAAAAGGGACCTGTTCGTAACGTTTTAAAAAATCCACAACATCCATACGCACAAAAACTAATAGCATCCGTACCATCAGGCAAGCCCTCACCAATAAAATATGATGCGCCTATTATTTTAAAGACAGATTCTTTAAGTGTTGAATACCAAGAAAGAAAAATATTAAGCTTTAAGAAAGCACCCCCGTTTCTAGCCGTTAATAACGTTGCCCTGTCCTTAAAACAGGGGGAAACTTTAGGGATTGTCGGCGAAAGTGGTTCTGGAAAAACAACATTAGCATTTGCCCTTTTAAACCTGCTTCAATCCAAGGGTACAATTACGTTTAATGACATAAATATAAAAAATTTAGCTAAAAAAGAAATGCTTAATTTGCGCAAATCTATGCAGGTTATTTTTCAAGACCCATTTGGTGCCTTAAACCCCCGTTTTTCAATACACGATATTATTGGAGAGGGCTTAGCCGTTCATGAGTCCCACCTTTCACAAGAAGAACAAACACAAAAAATTGTTGATATACTGAAAGAGGTTGACCTAGACCCACAGGTGATGGATAGATATCCACATGAATTTTCTGGTGGTCAGCGCCAACGTATTAGTATTGCGCGCAGCGTTATTTTACAACCTAAGTTATTAGCCTTAGATGAACCAACATCAGCCTTAGACAGATCTGTACAATCAGGTATTATTGCTTTGCTAAGGAATTTGCAAAAGAAACATACGCTATCATATCTATTTATTAGTCATGATTTGTCTGTTGTGCGCGCCATGAGCCATCGTATTATTGTCATGAAAAATGGAGAAGTTGTCGAGCATGGTACGACAGAAAATATTATGGAAACACCACAGCACCCTTACACAAAAAAACTTATTAATGCAGCCTTTGGTTAGTATCGTCATTGCATGCTATTGTTTGAATTGAATATTATAAAAATTCTTCTATTGTTCTTGGTAAGTATTAAGCTTGCGCAATACTTTTTGTTTTTACTATAATAAGGTCAATGATCATATATAAAATGACTATGGTCTAAAGCATCATCAAGGACTATTGTTTATCATGCAGAATATTAAAAAACAGCAAGAAATTATTCGATTGGATCGTGTTGGGCTGTACTATACAAAAGATACTCCCATTTGTTTTAATTTAGATTTTTCTTTTTTTGCGGGTGGTTTTTATTTTTTAACAGGGCCAAGTGGGGTTGGAAAAACCTCTCTTTTAAAGCTTATTTACAAAGAAGTAACGCCAATGAGTGGTCTTGTTCGTGTTTTTGGTAAAGATTTATCAAAATTATCAGCACAAGAATTACCAAATTTTAGGCAAAAAATGGGGCTTGTTTTTCAAGATTGTCGATTACTAGATCATTTAAACACGTTAGATAATGTAGCACTTCCCATGAAAATAGCAGGAAGTGATCTTAAAAAAGCACGCGTGTATGCAAAAGAACTTTTGCATTGGGTTGGCCTTGGTCAGCATATAGATGCTTTCCCATCCACACTATCTGATGGACAAAAACAACGTATAGGCATCGCCCGTGCTGTGATAACAAGACCAAAACTTTTATTGGCAGATGAACCGACTGGAAACGTGGATGATATCTCTGCCTTTAAAATGATGAGCTTATTTGAAGAACTGAATAAAATCGGTACAACTATTATTTTGGCAACGCATAATAGGCAAATTGTTTCAACATTTCCCTATCCTGAATTACAACTTTACCATGGTCAGCTTAGTTATTCGCAGCAAGACCAATATTCTATGAGCGGGCAGTAAAAATGACAAATAAATATTTTTCTGAAATTTCCCTAGATAAAGAATTAAGTTACAGATACATACCGGCTATTTTTTCAGTAATGGTTTTTCTAATTATTATCTTAATTTCTGTTTCTCTAAGCATTGGCGGATCATTCTTCAAATGGGATTTTGAAATGAAACACCGTTATACAGTGCAAGTTCCAGCACCGGAAATAGAATTAATTGATACGCTAGATGATAATGGCAATCCGGAAGAAAACCCATTATCGTTTGAAAAAAAGACCGAAAAAGCAAAAGCAGATGCCCGCCTTGTGTTGCAGCAAACAATTACTGTTTTTAAATCAGACCCACAAGTCATCCGTGTGGATGTTGTGGACCCTAAAAAAGTACAAAAATTAGTACGCCCCTTTATTAGTACAAATACAGAAACCTTAGATTCATTACCGCTTCCAACATTAATAGAAATTGATGTCAGACCAGGTGGTAAATTTAATTTAAATGCAACGCTCTTAAAATTAAAAAATATTCACGAAAATATTCAAGTAGACCATCAAGATAAATGGCAACAGTCTATTAAAAATTTTGGGCAAGCTATTAAATTTGTATCATACCTGTTTATTAGTTTAATTGTTCTATGCTTGATTGCTTTAATGATTCTTATTACAAAATCAGCAGTACATTCTAACAAAAAAGTTATTGATGTTTTGCGGTTAATGGGTGCACGTAATAATTACATAGCACACCTTTATCAAATGCCTATTGTAAAAAGTACATTAATGGGTGGCTTTATCGGATCCTTATTAGCATTACCTGTCATTTACGGGTTTTCTCTTCTTGCAAAATCTATTGGCCTGCTATCTTCAGAATCCATGGCTTTTTCACTCAGTAATAATTTAAGCGTTATTATAGCCACACCGCTTATTATCGCTTTAATTAGTTTTATAACAACACGTATTACCGTCATGCGTAGCTTAAATAGATAAATATTTTTAACCCCAGTTTTGCGCTAAGATATCATTTGTAATGTTATTTACTGCGGGGATGGGCGTCTAAATAAGTTGAGAGTAATTTCTTTTTATCTATTTGCGTATATATCTGTGTTGTAGACAAACTAGCATGTCCCAAAAGTTCTTGCACAGCGCGTAGATCGTCAGAGCTTTCAATTAAGTGTGTTGCGCATGAATGGCGCAAGGCATGTGGGGTGGCTGATTCTGGCAAATTAGCAATTTCTCGGTATCGCTGTAATTGCCTTTCTGCCGTGTTCACGGCAAAACGTCCGCCTTTAACACCATAAAATAAAGGTGCATTATTATCTTTAGCGTAAGGGCATATATTAAGATAATTATTAAGGGCGGTTTTCACCGTCTCCATTAAGGGTACAGATCGTTGCTTCCCCCCTTTTCCTTTTATCAAAATTACATGTGATATTAGACACCCCTGATTTAGCTGTAAAGCTTCACTAATGCGTAAACCCACACTATATATCAACATAAAAAATGCTTTATCCCTATACCCTACCCACGGTTCATCAGATAACTGTGCAATATTTTCAATTACGTCAAAAATTTGCTCTTGCGATAAGGGTCTTGGTAGTGTTTTAGGTGTTTTCGGTGCGCGCATAACATCAAAGGGGGATTGCCGAATGTGTTGGTGCTTTTGTAAAAATAGAAAAAACATTTTAACACTAGAAAAAGCCCGCCCAGTAGATTTTACTTGATAAGGTCCTTGTCGAAAAGAAAGCCACGATCGAATATTGGAAACATTTAAATTTTGCAAAATGGAAAGCGAAATGTCGCCACCAAAATGCTGCTGCAAAAATTGCAGAAATTGTCTAACATCTTTTGAATATGCTTTGAGTGTATTTTCACAATATCTTCCATACAGACTATTCAACCATTGATCAAATATTTTTTTAAATGCAGCGTCCATATAGCAGTCAAATATAGGTTTATCTTTAATATACACACACAAAAACATTGATTAAAGGGCATAATCAATGTATTTTAAACATAAAAGTAATTTGATAAACAATAAATATGACAAAAGTAGAAATTAAAAAAAACGCTCATTTAAAAAATGTATCAGCAGACCATCAAAAAACGCTTTTTTTTGAAAAAATTGTAGATATGGCCAATCCAAAAAGAATGAACCGCTTTACTGTAGGGAAACCAACGCAATATGTACGCCCATCTATACTAGGTGCAATAACAATTTTGTTTATTATTGTTATGTATCAATATTTTAAAAGTGCTAACGATACAGAAAATACACTTGAACATAAGTTTTCAAGGCTTGAAAAGCTAAATAATCAGTCCTTTAAAAGCCTGGACTATTATGCAAATATTAAAGCAACAAAAATTTCAGTATCGGGCGTTTCGAACATTTATGGTGCCTTAAATATAGCAGATTCACACTTAAAAGATGTGAATGTGTATGGCCCGTTAACAGCACAAAACGCCTATTTTCAAGATGCAAACATTTATGGATTTGCTATTTTATCAACAACACGCTTTCGTGACTTAGAAGTTTATGGTCAACTTTCAGCAAATAAGCTTGTGATTGAAAGTGATATATTTGTGGCAAGCACTGTTAATTTGGATCATGCACAAATCAACCGCATGGAATGTGCAGGCGCTGATATCAACCTACATAATTCAATAGTTAAAAAAATTACAGTTAGCGGAGAAGATGCTAAAAACCCCGTTATAAACCTTACAAACAGTCAAGTTGATCTTGTAAAATTTGATGGCATGGAAGGTGAAGTCATCTTGTACGGCGACCTTTCTAGTGTACAAGAAGTAAAAGGTGGCACAATAACACGAAAAAATATCAGCGTATTAAAAAAGTCTTAATATAAAATGACCGTCAACCTTAAAAGATGCTCCTGGGTTGATATGAAAAAGCCATATTACATCGCTTATCATGACGAAGAATGGGGTGTACCCGTTCATAATGACAACAAACACTTTGAAATTCTTTCCCTAGAAGGTTGTCAGGCAGGGCTTAGTTGGGATACGATTTTAAAAAAACGGGAAAGTTTTAGAGTGGCTTTTAAAAATTTTGACCCAAAAATTATAGCCACATTACAGGACCCTTATCTTGAAGAATTGATGGACAACCCCAACATAGTACGTCACCGGAACAAAATATGGAGTGTTCGCACAAATGCCCGAGCATTTTTAGAAATACAACAAAAATTCCAATCATTTAATACCTTTATTTGGTCAAAAATTGGCGGTAAACAAATTATCAATACATGGCAAACAGCAGATCGAGTACCTGCAAAAACTGATTTAAGCACAGAAATTTCTAAGTGTCTAAAAGGGCATGGTATGAAATTTGTGGGCCCTGTAATAGTTTATTCTTATTTACAAGCGGCAGGCCTTATTAACGATCATACTGTTAACTGCTTTAGACATAAAGAATGCTAAATTGCTTTTAAAAAAAAATGAAGCACCGTCACATAAAATAAATGCAAAATATTTAACAGCCTACAGCGTACCCTGGTAAAACACGCACCTTTTAAAAGTATGTTCTATACACAAATCTTACATAGTGCCAAAATGATAAAAAGTACTAAGTTTCAGATGAAAATTACCTAAATGCATTTTAAAAAGTTCATACCAATTTTAAGCCTTATTCTAACTGCTGGTATTATATTTCAAACAGGTTTATATCAATATCTTAGTTTTTCAATAGTGCAGGAAAATTATATTCCTATTAAAAATTTTATTGATCAAAATTGCATACTTGCATCTTTTCTTTATATTTCTGTTTATATTGCAGTTGTTGCCCTCTCCCTTCCAGGGTCTGCATTTATGACCATTACTGGTGGTGTTTTATTTGGCCCAATTTTAGGTTTTGTCAATGCAATAACAGGCGCTGTGTCAGGATCTTTCATTCCATTTTTTAGCGCAAGATTCGCGTCACAAGATGTTTTAGAAAAGAAAACCGGCCCATGGGCAAAAAAAATGAAAAGGGGTTTTAATAATAACGCATTATCTTATTTGCTAACATTGCGTTTGATCCCGATTTTTCCTTTTGCAGCTATTAATTTAGTCGCAGCCTTAATGCAGTTACCATTTAAAACGTTTTTTATTGGCACTTTTATTGGCACAATACCTGCAACCATTATTTTTGTATCTATGGGCGTTGCCTTGCAAGAGGTTATCTTAACGACAGGTTTTTCGCGCGAGCTGTTCATGAACCCCAAAATCTGGGGAAGCCTTACAGGACTTGGTATACTTGCATTAATGCCTATTGCTTATAAAAAATTCATCCAAAAAACTGTTTAATAAAGTCGGTTATAGAACTGCATAAAAACACTCTCTTTTATGATCATTACCGGTTTTTATGCTATGTTGATAGAGTACATCATGAATGAAAATAAAATTGATATGATAACCCACAAATTTATAGCTTTAGGAATTTTTTCTAGTCGTTGGCTTCAGGCCCCTTTGTATTTAGGGTTAATTGGCGCCCAAGGGTTTTATGTTTATCGTTTTATGCAAGACGTATTCCATTTATTTATGCATAAGGGCCTTGCCTGTGAAGAGGAAGTTATGCTTGCGGTGTTAAGTTTAATAGATATGGTGATGATTTCGAATCTATTAATTATGGTCATTGTTGGTGGGTATGAAACATTTGTTTCTAGGTTACGCTTGGACGATCACCCAGATATTCCAGAGTGGCTGGATCATGTTAACGCGAATACAATGAAAATTAAACTGTCCATGGCGCTTGTTGGCATTTCCTCTATTCATTTACTTAAAACGTTTATTGAAGTTAATAAAATGAGTAAGCACGCCATTATGTGGCAAGTTCTTATTCATATTACCTTTCTTCTTTCTTCCTTGGCTTTAGCCTACACTGCTAAAGTAACGGACGCTCTACACCGTCATGGGCTTCAAGAAAAGGACAGTTAACCGTTCATTTTCAACATATACTTGACTTTCATTTTTTTTTCTTATATATTCTGTGATTATTGCTATTATATTCTGTAAAAGGAAATACTATGACTTTAAATAAAACATTAATTACTGTATTTTTTTGTAGTTTACAACTCATTGCTTCCAATGATGGTGGAGAAAAAGAACAACCCACGCCAAATTTGTCTCGTTCAAGTACGCCTGAATCACCTACGTATAATGGTTCTTACGCTAGGCGCGCCTTAAATACTGTTTCTACCCCAATCAAAAAAACTGCTTCATTTCTGTTTGATGACCCTCAAAATCCCGCTCAAAAACCCAGAACCCCTGAAGAATTAAATGTCATGTTGGGGGGGGATTTGCTAAAAAATTTATTAAAGCAACCTTTACCCCAAGATTTGCAAAACTTTATTTTGCATCATCCTGATATTTTAACAGCTATTGCCGCATCAGCAAGTGCATACAAAGATACCCGTTCGGAAGAAGCGCATCCTGTTAATATATATTTAAATTCTCTAGGGTTTGTCATTGAAGTACTTTCTGACAACCTAGTTTTACTAAAAAGGACAACTGCTGAGGGCGTTAAACAAGCTTGGTTTTCTGTTACTGGCACTGATTCTATTTCTGATGCCATTACAAATATTGGAATTGGTACACACATGCATGCACGTGACTACCATAATTTTATAACATCTGTGTGGTCAGATCATGTGGCGCCAAAACTCTATTCAAAAAATAGCTATTGCGCATCAGCATTCAATTATATTTCAAATTTACCGTTAAATTTATATCATATGGTAAATATCGCTTTTTTTACTGCGTCTATGTATGGTTTTTCTAAAACTGATCGTATACAAAATTTGTATGACACATATTTTGGCATGTTATGTTCCGCAGGCTTTATGATGAGTGCTGCTATTTATTGGAACATGACGCCGCATGCATTATATACACTACGTTACAAACCACATACAAATCGCTTGCTAGCGCGCATACGTATGCGCCGCAAAGAATTAGAAGCAGAAGGGTATACAGATTTCTTTGTAACAGGGCATTCTGCAGGTGGGCATGGCGCACAGATTTTAGGGTTATTAACCGGAATGCGTTCATTTAGCTTTAACGCACCTGGCGGGGCACTGCGGCATGCACTGTGGATCTATAAAAGCCTTGAAGATACAGATGGTATCAAAGAGCCTACAGAAGATGAATATAAAGAAAATGTATTGGCAGTTACCACAAATAAGGACCCTGTTTCTGCTTTACAGCATGAGCAAGACCCTATTCAACCAACACAAATCGCCTTAAATGGGATTGATGGATTTATTGTCCTGCATAAAATATTAACACTTTTTATGCAAGCACAGACACTACATGTTTTTTTGAAGACACTGGCACAACAAGTATTAGTTTTAGATAATGGGGCACCACCAGAATTACCTAAAGCACAATAGAAATATTCGTTTTTATTAACATCGCTAGGGGTATTGTGGCGTTAAGATAGCTAAAATTTAACATTTTATAACTTATGTACACAGTATAAATATATATTACACGAAACAGGATTCAAACAATATGGTCAGTAAATAAATTAGTATTCATAACCATTTTATAAAAAATATGTTTAGACTTCTTTGATTTTTCATTGTATTTTGAAAGTATCTATTAATTAAAGTGATTTACTAACAATGTCTGATTCTATTTATACGCGTTCTGTCGCGTACCATAACAAAAAACCCTACGGTAAAATTGCCATTCAAATAACAAAGCCTATGTCTGACCAGCTTGATCTGAGCTTAGCTTATTCACCTGGTGTTGCACGACCGTGCGAACTGATTCACGAAAATCCGCTAGAGGCTTACAATCTAACATCTAAGGGTAACTTAATTGCTGTTATCTCCAACGGGACGGCTGTTCTAGGGCTGGGCAATATTGGGGCGTTAGCCTCAAAACCTGTAATGGAAGGAAAAGCTGCCCTTTTTAAAAAATTTGCAGGTGTTGATAGTATTGATATTGAAATTGATGAAACAGATCCCGATAAATTAATAGAAATTATTGCCTCACTAGAACCATCTTTTGGTGGTATTAATTTAGAAGATATTAAGGCCCCTGAATGCTTTTATATTGAGGAAGAACTAAAAAAACGTATGAACATTCCAGTATTTCATGATGATCAGCATGGAACAGCTATTGTTGTGGCAGCAGGTATCGTCAATTCTTTAAAACTTGTTGATAAAAAAATTGATGATGTGCGTGTTGTTTTTAATGGCGCTGGATCTGCTGCAATTGCATGCGCTAAATTATTACTTGAAATGGGCGTTAAACCAACAAATCTATTAATGTGTGATCGTGAAGGTGTGATCCATTCAGATAGAACATTTAAAGAGGATGACGTTAAACGTCAATTTATCACAACTGGGCCACAGCGCACATTAAAAGATGCTTTAACAAAAGCAGATATTTTTATCGGCTTATCCGCTGCAAAATCAATGAGCGCTGATATGGCAGAAGTGATGAATGATAAACCTATTATTTTTGCACTAGCAAATCCAGAGCCTGAAATACATCCAGATATCGTTGCAAAAGTGCGGCCAGATGCCATTATGGCAACGGGCCGTTCTGATTTTCCAAATCAGATTAATAATGCTGTTTGTTTTCCGTATTTATTTAGGGGCGCATTAGATGTAAATGCAAGCGCTATTAATGAAGAAATGAAAATTGCATGTGTTCATGCACTGGCAAAAATTGCACAATCAGAATCAACTGATGTTGTTGCCAATGCGTATGGAGGTGTCCACCACACATTTGGCACTGAATATATTATTCCAAAGCCCTTTGATAAACGCTTGCATACAACGCTGCCGCTAGCAGTTGCAAAAGCGGCAATGGATTCAGGCGTTGCAAGACGCCCGATACTAGATTTTAAATCGTATGCGAAAGATTTAGAAGAATTTGCCTATACGTCGGCACAAGTGATGCGCCCTGTTTTAGACATGATTGAAAAAAATCAAAAAAATATGCCACGCATTGCCTTTGCTGAAGGTGAAGAAAGCCGTGTTCTACAAGCTGTTCAAGACCTGGTTGATAAAAAAGCATGTCGCCCTATTTTAATTGGTCGCCCTGATATTATTCAAAAACGTATTGAAAAAATATCTTTACGCTTAATACAAGGCCGTGACTTTGATGTTGTGAACCCAGCGCAAGATGCGCGTTTTGATCAGTATTGGCAAGCCTATCACAATATAATGGAGCGCGCCGGCGTTACAGCAAGCGTTGCTAAAAATACACTGCGCACGAACTTTACAGTCATTGCTGCCATGATGGTTAAATTAAAAGACGCCGATGGTATGGTATGCGGCAGTATTGGCCAATACAACGGCCACAGTCTGCATGTTCAAAGTATATTAGGGCTAAAAAAAGATGTGCATCATTGCTCTACCCTTAGTGTTTTATCTTTGGATACGGGGCCATTATTTATTGCAGATCCATCAGTCGCCAAAACGCCAACGATAGAACATATGTTAGAAACGACAAGTCTTGCTATTGATTGTGTGAAACGTTTTCAAATACAACCAAAAGTCGCTTTCGTTTCAAGGTCTAACTTTGGCACACAAAATCATGATGGGGCACTTCTTATGCGAGAGGCTGCACGACAGGCAAAAAAACGTCATCCAGATATTCAGATCGATGGGGAAATGCATGCTGATGTTGCCTTAACGCCGCATTTGCGCCAAGCCATAATGCCACATTCCACGTTAGAGGGTATGGCGAATGTATTGATGATGCCCAGTATTGATGCTGCCCATATTTCTTATACAATGATTAAAGCTTTAACCCAAAAAAATAGCATTGGACCCATTCTATTGGGTGTAAATGCGCCTGTTCATATTGCAAGCCATACTGTCACTGTACGTGGGCTGGTAAACCTTTCTATGTTAGCAATTGCGGAAGTAAGTGCTTTGAATGAATAGGGTATAAGTTATGGTTGATTCTTTATCAGTTGAAACGTTATATAAAAACTTTGATGATTACTTAGTAATCGACGTGCGCGAAAATGAAGAGTATTTATTAAAACATATCAAGGGTGCAATACTTTCACCCTTATCTGAACCTTTACGTTCTTTTAAAAATGATGGTAAAAAAATTGTTTTTATGTGCCGTTCTGGCAAGCGCAGCTTAATGGCGGCGCAAAAATATGTTCATCATAATTCCTTTGACACTGTTTATAATTTGACGGGTGGTATTCTTGCCTGGGGTACACAGGGCTACCCTGTTGTTGAAAAATAATTTTACAGAAATTACATGATGATTACATAAAAAAACCTCTGTCTGCTTACCTGACAGAGGTTCGTCCTGTGAAGTGCTTTAGTCTATTGTTGAAGTGGAATTTTTGTCATCATAAATTGAACAAAATCTTCACGTGTTGAAATTTGGGCCATTTGATCAAATTCAGCAAAAACAGACTGTTTTGGCATAGGAATACCCATTGTGTCACAGGCAGTTGCTAAAATCCATTCATTTACAGCACTAGACCCGCGTTTGTAAGGCATTGTCACAGCAAATTTATGGAAAAATTTAAATGCAGATTCAGGGGTGGGGGCGCAGAGAAGATCCTTAAATAAATCATATAATTCAGATATAGCGGGACTATCTTTTGAAGCAGATCCATGCGTTTGCAATATTGCGTTCATATAGCTGTTACCATCAGAAGCATGGGTAATTGATAAACAAAATCGTCTTGATAACGCTTCTTCGCCTGATAAGGAGGTGCTATAAATAAAAAGTTTTGAGTTTTCAGGGAAATTTTGTTGCTGGTATTTTAATTTTTCTAAAATGATTTCACGTTCTATTCTAGTCCACCCCTTCTTATGAAGGAACTCATCTCTTTTCCCATTCGGGGCTTTAAGGTTCTTAATTATTTCTGACTGCTGTTCAGGGGAGAATGAAAAAATGAGATACATTGTTTCTAGTGCACCTGCTACAAAATCTCTCATAATTCCGTATGGGTGTAAGTCAGTGAAACTTGTTATGTCATCACGGATGCAACCAAAGATATCCTTGTCTTCTGATTTGCATTTTTCTGCAATAGCCTGCCTCTTTTTTCCTAGATTTTCTAAAAATGTCCAAAACGAGATTTTAGTGAATTGACCGGGTATTTTTCTCCAGATATTAATTGACTTACCTAAACTGGCTATTACCTTTTGGCTTTCCACTTTATAAATATTTTTAGCATCTGGTATACCATGATAGTGGGGAATTTTATCTTCAGGAATTAACGCTGAAGACAGCGCATCATCTGATACTGGCAGTCGATTCGCATCCTCTGCAGCACATGCAATGCCTAGTGATAGTATAGAAAAAGTAATAATAATTTTTTTCATTTTTAATCCTTAAAAAAATATTAACTTTACAGAAAGCAATACAAACAACATTGTTTGTCAAATTTTTTAGCAATGAATATACGTTAATTTTTAGATGCAAAATCATTATTATTTCCTTGTGTTTTCACATCTAAATGGGGTATGAATGTAGGTAATAAGCTTTTATAAGCTGACTTTGTTTGTGATAAAGATATTGAATTAGTATAATGATAAATTCTACAACGACAGGCCACATAACAGACACACAAACAAAGCCCGTAATCCCTTTATCTGTTTGGATGGTTGGCATGATGATGTTCATGGCATGCGCATCTTACGTTATGATTTATGCATATTGTGGTATTTTTTTAAAAAATGTTGCTGGTGTATCCCTTTCATGGATTGGCTTTTTAGAAGCTATGGCTGAAGCAGCTTCTTACCTTACTAAATTATTATCAGGTGTTATTAGCGACCAAATGACGCGCAGAAAACCGCTTGTTGTTGCTGGCATTACACTAACTGTTATCAGTCGTTTGCTTCTAGCTATGTCGCCTACATTTGTTCTTATTACGTTAACGCGTATCATTGAACGCCTTGGAAATGGCATTCAATCCACACCGCGTGATGCCATGGTTGGGGATATTGCCCCCGCCTCCCGCAGGGGTGAATCGTATGGATTAAAACGCGCCTTGGCACAAGCTGGTAGTTTGTTTGGTGCATTTTTAGCCTACGCTGTTATGGTATATACAAATGATGATTACGCTAGCGTTTTTTACGTGGCTTGCATTCCATCGGTGATCTCACTTCTAATTTTAATTTTTTTCGTGCACGAAAAACGGGCACAAAAAATCTCTGCTGTGACAGCTGAAATTCCACTACCACAGGTGAAACGCAAACATCCCATCCGTATGCAAAATTTACGACGCATGGGCCGTTCATATTGGATGTTAATGTTTGTAGCTGCTGTATTTTTCTTGGCACGTTTTGGGGAAACCTTCATGACCCTTCATGCTAATGGTAGTTTTAAACTTGAACCACGTTATATTGCAATGGTTATGGTTGCCTACAACTTGGGGCACTGTTTGATAGCCTATCCAACCGGATATATTGCCGATCGCATGAACCGTTATTGGGTTTTGGCTATGGGCATATTAATGCTGATCTTATCTGACTTGTGCCTTGCAACTGCAACAGGATTAACAGCCTTTTTTATTGGTGCATTTTTGTGGGGGGTACAATTTGGTATTACACAAAACGTATTTACAACACTGATTGCAGAAACTGTCCCTGAAGATTTGCGCGGCACAGGATTTGGTATGTTCTATATTATTTGTGCAGCAAGTGCATTTATAGCCGATACATTAGCAGGTCTTATTGGCGACTATTATGGTATAGGTCAAGTTTATATTTATGGCTGTGTGATGGCGATTATTTCATTATTCTGCTTGATGTTTACGATGGGTTATCGCAAAAAAAAGTAATTATTTTTTAAATTAGGTTGAATCATGACACGTTATATTTTTATCACTGGTGGCGTTAGCTCTTCTCTTGGAAAAGGAATTGCTTCAGCGTCCCTTGGGGCATTACTTCAAGCGCGTGGCTATACCGTTAAACTTCGCAAATTAGATCCTTATTTAAACATTGATCCGGGTACAATGAACCCCTATCAACATGGGGAAGTTTTTGTAACAGAAGACGGCATGGAAACAGACTTAGATTTGGGGCACTATGAACGTTTTACAGATGTTAATTGTCTTTCAACTGATTATATAACCACAGGACAAGTTTATTCTAATGTTTTGGCTAAAGAACGCAAAGGCGGTTACTTAGGGGCCACAGTGCAGGTTATCCCCCATATTACAGATGAAATTAAAAATTTTATTACATCTAACACGGATGATGTTGATTTTATCTTATGCGAAATTGGTGGCACCGTCGGCGATATTGAAGGCCTGCCTTACTTAGAATCCATCCGTCAAATTAGAAACGATCTTGGCCGCAAAGCAACTTGTTTTGTGCACTTAACCTTGATGCCCTATATCCCAACTGCATCAGAACTTAAAACAAAACCTACACAACATTCTGTAAAAGAAATGTTAAGCTTGGGTATTCAGCCTGACTTATTATTATGCAGAAGCGACCGCCCCATTCCAGATGGTGCACTTCAAAAGATATCCTTATTTTGTAATATTGAACGCAATAATGTCATCGCCGCTTTAGATGCAAAAGATATTTACGAAGTGCCATTACATTATCATCAAGAGGGTTTTGATCATCAGGTATGCGAATTTTTTAATTTAACACCACCAGAGCCAGATTTATCTCCCTGGTTAAAAAATCAGGCAGCCGCTAATGCGTCTTCAAAAAAAGAAATAAACATCGGTATTGTTGGTAAATATGTAGCCCTACCAGATGCCTACAAATCTGTTGTAGAATCTATACAACATGCGGCACTTCATAACAATGCAAAAGCACATATTGTTTGGATTGATTCGGAAAATGATCAACATCTTAAAACAGAGCTTAAAGACCTTGATGCCATCATCGTGCCAGGTGGTTTTGGCTTCCGCGGTATTGATGGTAAGTTACAAGCCATTCGCTACGCGCGTGAAAATAATATACCATTTTTAGGTATTTGCTTTGGTATGCAGTTAGCCGTCATAGAAGCTGCACGTAATTTATTGAATTTGAAAGATGCCTCATCAACAGAATTTGGTCCATGCCAGTCTCCTGTTGTTGGCATCATGACAGAATGGCTATCAAAAGATATGACAGAAAAAAGATCTGATGAATCAGATTTAGGTGGCACCATGCGCCTTGGTGCTTATCCATGCACCTTAGACGTAACGTCAAAAAGCTATGAAGCATATGGCACAAAACATATTACAGAACGCCATCGTCATCGTTATGAAGTGAATATGTCTTACAAGAATGATCTTGAAAAGGTAGGCCTAAAGTTTGTTGGACTCTCTCCAGATGCTACACTGCCAGAAATTGTAGAACATCAAAATCACCCGTGGTTTGTAGCAGCGCAGTTTCATCCTGAATTTAAATCACGCCCCTTTTTGCCGCACCCTTTATTCAATGGATTACTAAAGGCTGCTCTTGCAAAATAAATATTGTTACCAGCTGAGGTGTTTTATAACGAATCTTTATCATTCTAGCACCCTAATTGCACAATAGTGCTTGACGAAAATTCTTAAATTATTTAATCTAAACTCCAGGTGGCCGGTTGGCAGAATGGTTATGCAGAGGATTGCAAATCCTTTGATATCGGTTCGATTCCGGTACCGGCCTCCATAATATATGTGTATTTATTTTAGTTTCTTTGTAGCAAAAGATAGTAGACTTGTTTATTAAAACAATGTACACTTAATCAAGAACGGGACGTGGCGCAGCCTGGTAGCGCGCTTGCTTTGGGAGCAAGATGTCGGAGGTTCGAATCCTCTCGTCCCGACCACCTTACCAGGATTCTTTTTATGACCTCAGTTATTATTTTTGAACATGAGACTGTCGTTAATCAATCTGCTTATGCTGTTAAAAATTTATGGCGGCTACAGTATATTAAAAATCAGGATCAAAGGCATATTGGCCCTATCGGCTGGATAGCAGATTGTGACACAAACCCCCAAGTTGATATTTCATTTGAAAGTCTAGAAAAAGCACTGTCATTTGCTGAAAAAAGTGGATATGTCGTTTTAGAAGTTCGTCACAGCCCTTTAAAAGAAGCACCTTCCCATAAAAGCTATGCCGACAACTTTAAAAACGGCAAAATAAGATCATAATTTAACGTCAAATAACCCAGAGTAGCTCATGCTTCAATTAGATGTCATTGTCAATAATTTACCTTTTCTTCTAGAAGGGGCACTCGTTACAATTAAATTAACCTTAATTGCTTTAATTTGCGGGTTGCCACTTGGTATTACCTTTGGCCTGATGCAATCATCAGACAGTAAAATACTTAAAGGTGTAGCAACGGCGTATGTTTCTGTTTTTCGGGGAACACCTTTGTTGGTGCAGTTAATGATTATCTTTAATGCTTTGCCCTTTTGGGGGCTTACACTTTCTGCATTTGAATCTGGAGCCTTAGCGCTTGCGCTAAATTCTGCTGCATACACCTCTCAATCCATACGTGCAGGAATACAAAGCGTTGATCAAGGTCAGTATGACGCTGCAAAAGTATTGGGGTTATCTTACGCGCAAACGATGCAATTTATTATCTTGCCGCAAGCCATACGTAATATTTTTCCAGCCTTAATAAACGAAATGATAAACCTTTTAAAAGAAACGGCTGTTATTTCGGTTATAGGTGAATTAGAACTGTTTAGGCGCGGGCAAGTTATTGCAAGTCAAACATTTTTAGTGATAGAACCCTATCTCATGGTAGGAATTTGTTATTATGTTATGATTCTCATTCTGTCAAATTTAGCTGCATATGTAGAAAAACGCATGAAAGTTAACAGTTAATCTACCCAAATATACTTAACACGGCTCCTTAAAAGGGCAAGCATACTGCCTGGGGATACTTTTGTATGTTGAATAATTTCATCTAGTGGCAACCCGTCACCCCAAATAACAGCCTCATCACCAATTTTTACGTCCTTTATTTTTGTGACATCTAAAATAATCATATCCATCGAAACAGGGCCAATGATTGGGCAACGTACCCCATTCACAAGTATTGGCGTTCCAACAGGTGCCGTAACAGGATAACCGTCAGCGTGCCCAAAAGCGATGACAGCCATAATCATATCTTCCTTGGCTTGATATGTTGCTGAATAGCCTATATATTCACCTTTTTTCACATGGCGCACAGCATTTACAATTGATTTTAAGGTCATCACTGGTTTTAAGTTCAAATCTTCTGCCATAACGCCTGGTAGAGAAGAAACGCCATACATAGCGATGCCTGGGCGCACATAGTCGTAATGGGATTCTGGAAAATAAAAAATACCACCGGTGTTTGCTAAACTAAACTTTGTATTAATTTTTCTTTTTAGGTCTTTAACACACTGCAATTGATGGGCATTCATAAGTCCATCAGGTTTGCTGGCGCATGAAAAATGGCTAACAATTGAAATACCTTCTTTAATTTTAGGGTGGTCTTGTAAGGTGTTATAAACCGACTCTACTTCTTCCATAGAAAAGCCCAAACGGTTCATGCCTGTGTTAACTTTAATCCAAACTTTTAATTTATTTGGTGTGCTGACTTCATCAAGCCAAGAAATATGTTCTTTTTGATGAAAAACCATATCACAATCGTATTGAATTGCTAAAGGTATATCTTCTGTCTGAAAGGGTCCTTGTATTAAAAGTATATTTGATTTAATACCAGCATTTCTTAATTCGATACCATCATCAATGGATGCTACGCCCATATAACAATTAAGATCATCAATATGCTTTGCTGTTTCAACCATGCCGTGTCCGTAAGCATTCGCTTTAATCATAGCAATAACTTGTGAATGGTTTGCTTTTTTTTGAATTACACTTATGTTATGGCGTAAATTTTTACCTGATAAATAAGCAATGGCTGGACGCGTCATAATGTTAACCGTATTGTAAAATAATAATTGCTACTGATCATAGCAGATTTATTGTGTTGACTATTAAAATCATATCATAATAATGACGCAATGTTTATTGTGATTTCTATCTTTAGGCATAACTTAAGCAAACTATTTGTATGCCCTTAAATCTTATAGCCTTATTTTTTTGAACTTGACCTTATCCAGCGTAGCGTTTTTATAAATACTTTTTCTACTGTAATGCGTGGTAAAAATATGTGCTAATTTTTATATCGGTTCTTTGTGTATATAGGTTGACGTTTTTTTTTCATGAGCTTAAGCTTTTATTAATACTTACCAGGATATAATAATTTAACATGTTATTTATCCACAAAATAAGGAGAAAGCTCATGACAATTCGTGTATCAGGAAAGCACATGGAAGTTGGCGCAAGCCTATCAGACCATGCACAAGAATCTATAAACGAAATAGTAAAAAAATATATGGGGCATGTTTTAGAATCTCATGCTGTTTTTAGCAAAGACCACCATAATTTTTTAGCTGATATTCAAGTACATATCAGTCATCATTTTATTGTAAACTGTCATGGAAAAGATAGTGACCCTTATAAAGCACTAGCACAGGCTTTACACAAACTAGAAACGCGTATTAAAAAATATAAAAATCGTCTGCAATCTAGAAAACGTGGAACTGAAAAAGTTGATTTTATTGAAATTTCTAAACATATCTTTGGAGATTCTCACGATGATCATGAGCAAGAAATTCCAGTTACAATTGCAGAACTCAATACACCAATTGAAACTTTAACCGTAAGTGAGGCTGTTATGCGTTTAGAAGTAACAGAATATCCACTGGTTGTTTTTAAAAGCGCTGCACACAATCGCTTTAATGTTGTTTACAAACGCCCTGATGGAAATATTGGGTGGATGGACTTAAAGTCTGAATAAAAATTTATATCAATAATCATCGTGCCCCTTTATGAAAATTAAGGGGCCTTTTTTATATCCACCGTATGTATTGATATAATGACGCCAATCCATGTAGTGTAATGATAAATAACAACAAAGAAATATCACAATGACGCAATTAGCATGTTTTAAAGCCTATGATATTCGTGGCCGTGTTCCAGACGAACTAAACGTAGATCTTGTCTATAAAATTGGCGTAGCGTATGCACTAGAAATGAATGCCACAAAAATTGTTGTTGGCTATGATGCACGATTAGAAAGCCCCGAAATTTTAGATGCTTTAATTAAAGGATTGAATAGCCAAAATGTAGCAGTTATTAACCTTGGCCTGTGCGGCACAGAAGAAGTGTATTTTCATACGTTTAATATGGAAAGCAAAGGTGTTAACGGCGGCATTATGGTAACAGCCAGCCACAACCCAAAGGGATATAATGGACTGAAGATGGTGTCAAAGGGTGCACGCCCTATTTCTGGTTCAGATGGATTAAAGCGTATTCATGACCGTGTTGTAAATATGGTTTTAAATTTACTGTCATCAGCCCCTGCAGCACAAAGTGTAGAACAGCATAATAAAGCTGAATACATACAGCATCTTATTTCTTATATAGATGTGGCAGCATTAAAGCCCCTTAAAATTGTTGTGAACCCGGGTAACGGTACAGCTGGCCTTGCGCTTAAACAGTTAGCAACCCACCTTCCTTGTGAATTTATTTATTTACACGAAAATATGGATGGTAATTTTCCAAACGGCATACCCAATCCCTTATTGCCAGAAAACAGGTCATCAACACAGCAAGCAGTTAAAGAACATAAGGCAGACCTTGGTATTGCTTGGGATGGTGATTTTGACCGTTGCTTCTTTTTTGATGAAAATGCGCGCTTTATAGAAGGTTATTATATTGTTGGTCTTTTAGCGCAGGCATTTTTGAAAAAAAATAAAGGTGCAAGCATTATACATGACCCAAGGTTAATCTGGAATACAATTGATATCGCTAATACCTTGGGCGGTAAGGCCATTCAAAGTAAAACAGGGCATTCTTTCATTAAACAAATCATGAGGGAAGAAGACGCCGTTTATGGTGGTGAAATGAGCGCACATCATTATTTTAAAGATTTTGCCTATTGTGATAGCGGTATGATTCCATGGCTTTTAGTTGCAGAACTGATGTCTATGCAAAATACCCCCTTATCAAAAATGGTTGACGAGGGTATTGCCGCTTATCCGTGTAGTGGCGAAATTAACTACAAAGTATCCGATACAAAAAAAATGTTAACCAATATACGCCAATATTTTTCACATTTAAATCCAACTATTGATACACGTGATGGCTTAAGTATGAGCTTTGAAAATTGGCGCTTTAATATACGCGCATCTAACACAGAACCCTTCTTACGTTTAAATATAGAGACAAAAAATAACCAAATTTTACTTGAAGAAAAAATTATAGAGTTTGAAAATTTAATTAATATCTAATTTAGGTAACCGTGTGGAAGTAACACAAAGAACCCTAGCGAATGCTATTAAGAATTTCTAGAAAGATCCCATAAAGGCGCACCCCTTTTTTCTTGTCTTCATTCGTTGTACTCTAAAAAAGGAACACTTCTATTTCCCTACCCTTTTACGAAAGCGTTTTTAAAATGAATCTATATAATCAGATCATGATTTTTCTGTCTGCTACCTACACGCAAAGCATGTTATGGATTAAGACTTATATTTTAGATTTTCACTTTTTGTTACAAACCTTTTTCTTTATTGGTATTTTTTATGCTTTAAAAAAAATACGTAAAACAATAAAAAATCTTGGAAGCAAGCATATTAACCAGCGTTTTTTATTAACCCTACATCAAACAATCAAAATTCCTTTTGACGAACTATTTTTCATCTTAATGCTGCCGCTTACAGTACATATTATAGGTGAAATTATTCACTTTTTTGATGGAAAAATAAACTTTTTCTCTATTTTAACCCCTTTAAGTATAGCCTGGTCGATTATTCGATTATTCCAAAGCATTTTTGATGACAGTAAAATTGGCCGCGTCATTTCTTGGATGGCTTGGGGGGTTGCAGCCCTTAATATCTCTGGGTATGAAAAGAAAGCGACAAAATTTTTAGAAAGTATACGCCCTTTACAAGTAGGGTCGTACAAAATAACAATTTTCAGTGTCGTTGAATCTATAATTATTTGCACATTTGTATTTTGGGTCACAACCTTAATTGTAGAATTTGTCAAAAAACGCTTACAAATATCCATGAAAATCAATGCTTCTGAAAAAGTATTAGCCATAAAATTTTTGCGGTTTTTTCTTTATAGTATCGCCGCTTTATATGCCCTGAATTTAATTGGTATTGATATAACAACAATTACTGTGTTTTCTGGTGCTATTGCCTTTGGGCTAGGTTTTGGCTTGCAAAAAATTTCATCTAACTTTATTAGTGGCATCATTTTACTTCTGGATAAATCTATAAAACCGGGAGATATTATTGCTTTTGATGATACGTTTGGTCGCGTGACACATTTAGAAGCCCGTTACGTTTCTATTGAAGCGCTTGATGGTAAAAAGATTTTGATTCCAAATGAATTTTTGGTTACCAACAGGGTTGAAAACTGGTCATTTGGACACAACCGTATTTGTGTTGGCATTCCAGTTGGCGTTAGTTATAAAGAGGATATAGAAAAAATTAAAAGCCTGATGCTTAATATTGCTCATAACAATGCCGAAGTATTATCAACGCCCAAACCACTTGTTTTTCTGCGTGCTTTTGGTGATAGTTCTATAAATTTAGAACTAAGGGCTTGGATTGAAGATCCATCAAAAGGATATTCACGCATTAAAAGTGATCTTATGTTTTCTATTTGGCGCGCCTTTAAAGAAGAAAATATTATCATCCCCTACCCACAACGCGATGTTCATATCAAAACAAGTGACGGGAAAACATTTACATAATAAAGCTTTATAACTGCATTCACATTCAGTTATAGGTGAAAGCTAATTTATCAACTTTTTTTGTTTAAGAATCACGAAACAACGCATGAAGGTATTACGCAGCTTCTAATTTGGTATTCTCATTCAACAGTTCGTTTAACGCTTGTGCAAGACCACTAATCATTTCCAACGTATGTTCCGGTGTTATGGTAATACGCACCATTTCTTGGCCAAGGGGTACGGTTGGGTAGTTAATGGGTTGTAAATAAATACCATACTCTATTAATAAGCGATCACAAAATTGTTTACAGTATGAAGCACCACCAATAATAACGGCCACAATATGGCTATCATTTTTAACGAAGGGCACATTGTAATGTCGCAATGCATCTTTTAATAGCGCCACATTTTGCCACAATTTTTCACGTTCTACTGAGCTTTTTCTTAAATATTGAACAGATTCTAACGCCGCTTGTGTTGTCGCAGGCGGGATAGAGGTTGTAAAAATAAAGCTGCTTGCAAAGGACCTGATATAATCAATCACACTGGCAGACCCTGCAACATAACCGCCAATTGCACCATACCCTTTTGCAAAATTTCCTTGAATTATATGAACTTTGTCCTGCAAGTTCAATTGTGCGGTAAGGCCATCTCCCTCTGGTCCGTACATACCCATTGCATGAACTTCATCAACATATAATAAAGCGTTATATTTTTCTGCCAAATCACAAAGGTCTTCAAGTTTTGCAAAGTCTCCAAGCATTGGATAGACAGATGTTACAGCAATAAGTTTAGGCTGTGTTAAGGGTAAATCTTGTATTAAAGTTTCAAGATGATCCATATCATTATGTTTAAAAATTTGATATTTGCCTTTTCCTTCACGAATGCCTTGAATCATAGATGCGTGATTTTTCGCATCGGAAAAAATAGTCATATCTTTAAAAGCATTACTTAAAGCAGATAACGCACCCTCATTAGCAGCGTATCCGGATGAAAACGTTAAAGAAGCATCTTTTTTATGCAAGTCAGCCATTTCTTTTTCTAATAAAAGATGCGGATAACTTGTGCCAGCAATATTGCGCGTTCCACCGGACCCCACACCGTAGTATTGTGCAGCTTCTTGAAAGGCACGCACAACTTGTTTATTGTGCGACATATTTAAATAGTCATTCGTACACCAAACAATAACTTCTTTTTGTTGGTCTTCATTACAGTGCCACAGGGCGTGAGGGAAATCCCCCATCATGCGTGACAACGGAACAAACTCTCTATACCGTCCATCTTCTTTAAGTTTTACAAGCTGAGTATTAAATGCTTGATTATAGTTTAACAAGGAAAACCTCTATCTTTAAATAGACTAAAATAATAAAATAATGTAAAGTTAGGTCGTACCAATTAAAGTTTTGCTCTTTATGTCACAAGAATCTGCAACCAATACAATGAATCCATACCCACATGTAGATAATTTAGCACAAAATATATCTATTGTACCATTAGCCAATGCTGTTTTTTCTGTAACGCAAATATCAACTATATTAAAAAAACATGTAGAATCTCAATTTTCTAACATAAAAGTAAAAGCAGAAATTTCAGGATTAAAGATCCATTCATCTGGGCATGCCTATTTTACGCTAAAGGATAAGGATGCCGCCATTGACGGTGTTGTGTGGCGCGGTACAAAACTTGATACGTCTTTAAAAGAAGGTACAGAGGTTATAGCAACAGGGCGTATAACCACATACCCAGCCAGATCTAAATATCAAATGATTGTAACCCAAGCAGAACTTTCTGGGCAAGGCGACCTGATGAAAAAGCTTTTAGAAAATAAAGCTAAATTTCAAGAAGAAGGGTTATTTAACAACAATCGCCCCCTACCCAAATTCCCAAAAACAATTGGTATTGTAACCTCTGCAACGGGGGCTGTTATTCAAGACATTTTACATCGTTTAAGGCAACGTTACCCCTGTCATGTTTTGGTGTGGCCCGTACTTGTTCAAGGGAATGGAACCGCTAAGCAGGTAGCAGACGCTATCAATGGCTTTAACACACTTGATGATAAGCCAGATATTTTAGTTGTTGCACGTGGTGGTGGTAGTTTTGAAGATTTATTTGCTTTTAATGAAGAACCTATAGTTCGGGCTGTTTATGAATCTGGTATTCCTGTTGTTTCAGCCATTGGGCACGAAACAGATACAACCCTTATAGATTATGCAGCTGACCTTAGGGCGCCAACACCGACAGCTGCAGCAGAATTAATAACACCTGATTTAGCCGATGTTAGATCAACCTTAATTCATTTGGCAAAACGCTTAATTAACAGCTATCAAAATATTTTTCAAAACTATTCAATGCGCTATAAATTAGCCGCACAAAATTTGATAGACCCCATTAAATATACACAAGAAAAATCACAACGTTTGGATGATTGGGTAGAACGCTTAGAACGCTTACAAATTTCTACCATATTAAATTTTGATCAAAAATTAACAAATCTTACATCAATGTTAAAGCCGCCAAAACATCAACTAGCGCAGCACCAAGACAAAATAAAAAGTCTGTCAGATCGTTTACAGTCATCTTTAGCGTATAATATAGAGCGCAATACGGTCGCTTTTCAAAATGTGGCAGCTAGGTTAAACCAAAGTTCTTACCAAAAAACGCTTGATAAAGGCTTTTGCCTCATCACATCTGAAACTAAAAAACCTATCTACAAGGTAGCTGACATAAAAAATCAACCTGTTCATATCCGCGTTCAAGATGGCATTGTAAAGACAACCTTAACTGATGTATTGCGCAAGGCCACGTAAAACACTATACATTTGTTTTTTCTCAATACATAAAATACTTGTTGGCATGAACACAACCATGTATCCTTAGAAGTAAATTTAGTATTAAGGAGATATCACATGGCAGGTGTAAACAAAGTAATTATTATAGGTAATGTTGGAAAAGACCCTGAAATTCGTCAAATGCAGGATGGTTTTAAAATTGCAAATTTTTCCATTGCAACAAGTGAATCTTGGAAAGACAAAACGACAGGCGAGAGAAAAGAAAAAACTGAATGGCACCGTATTGCTGTTATGAATGAACGCTTAAGCGAAGTTGTTGAAAAATATGTCCGAAAAGGTTCTAAACTTTATGTTGAAGGGCAACTTCAAACACGCAAGTGGACAGACCAATCTGGAATGGATCGCTACACAACAGAAGTTGTGATTGGCCGTTTCAAAGGCGAGATTACAATGTTAGATAGCCGTAACACGACTGGCGGTTTTGATGGTGGATCACAAAGCCAACCACAACAATCATTAGAACCTACAATGCCAGCATCTATTGATGATGAAATGCCGTTTTAAAAGGATTGACACTTTTTATCACTTTATATTTATGAACATGCCCCGTACCTTTAAAATTTATCTAGCATTATCAATACTATGCTTTACTTTATCTGCGTACGGGCATGAACCTAAAAAACAATATGGCTTGTCACTTTTAAATGGTTTGAAATATCCAAAAGATTTTCAACATTTTCAATATGTAAATCCGAAAGCACCAAAAGGGGGCACCCTTAAGATTGGTATACAAGGAAGTTTCGACTCCTTAAACCCTTATATTGTCATGGGGAATCCAGCACCTCGTGTTCAAATGTATACGCATGCAACATTATTTCAAGAATGCGAAGACGAACCAGCAAGTGCGTACCCCTATGTTGCCGATGCGGTCGAAATTTCAGCAGATAAAAAAAACATCACCTTTTATTTAAATCCAAATGCACGCTTTAGTGACGGGAAAACTTTAACCGCAGATGATGTTGTTTTTTCCTTTAATATTTTGCGTGAAAAAGGCATGCCTCTTTTTAAGCACTATTATAGCGATATTAAATCTATCAAAATGATCGGCAAACATACGATCACATTTTACAACACAAACCCTAAAAACAGAGAAATTGCTTTTATTTTAGGACAACTTCCCGTTCTACCAAAGCACCATTATACAAACACTTCTTTTGCAGAAACATCCTTAGAACTGCCACCAACATCTGGGCCTTATATTATTGAAAGTGTTAATGCGCCACATAATATTACGTATCAAAAAACAAAAAATTGGTGGGGATTAGATATTCCATCGCAGGTTGGCTTTCATAATTTTAACAAAATTGAATATACAACATACCGTGATGACACTGCATTATTTGAAGCATTTAAAAAAGGCAGCCTTCACTGGCGCCAAGAGAATAGCTCCCAAAGATGGGCATCAGGTTATAAATTTGATGCATTTCAACAAAAAAAAGTATTAAAAGTTGTTTTACCAGATAACAATCCCAAGCCAACCATGGGAATATTCTTAAATACGCGCAATCCCCTTTTACAAGATATAAGGGTGCGTAAAGCTATTGGCTATGCTTTTGATTTTAACTGGATGAATAAATATATATTTTATAATTTATACAATCGTAATGATAGCTTTTTTTCAAAATCACACTTATCTAGCGCAGGGAAAAGATCACCTGAAATTTTAAAAATGCTAGAGCCTTTTAAAGATAAGCTTCCTGATACAGTATTTAAAACAGATGTTCAGCAACCATTTTATGCAAATAATACAGAAATGCGCGCAGGCCTAAAAAAAGCACAAGACCTTTTGGTGCAGGCTGGGTATAGTGAAATTAATAAGGATAATATTCGCGTACATAATAAAACAAAAGAACCACTAGAGTTTCGATTTATTTTTGCAACCTCACCCACTGCACGCTTAATAACCCCTCTGAAAGAAAACTTAGAGCGCATCGGCATTAACTTAAAGCTTATTCAACTTGATAATAATACATACACAAATTCTGTTGAAAGCTATGATTACGATCTGATTTATACAGGCTTTGCACAGGCAGCAACACCCGGAAATGAGCAGCGTGCGTTTTTCGGATCTAAATCAGTAGATGCTAAAGGCGGGAAAAACTATAGTGGCATTAAGTCTGAAGTTATAGATAATCTTATTGAACTTATTGTAAAGCGCCCTACCGATGAAGAGATGATCGATGCAACAAAAGCAATGGATTATGTACTGCTGCACGGGCATTATATCATTCAAGGTTGGCATTTTGATGGTCATATGGTAGCGCACTGGGATTTTATAAAGGGTTTAGGTAAAGAACAGCCACTATACCCCCGCAATTTTCTTTCACGCTGTTGGTATCAAGAATAAGTGCTATACAAATTAAATTTAGTCATTAAAACCATTATGATTATATAAAAAATCCAACATTTGAGTTGGCTTCTATGAAAATGCTATAATAAAAATATATTTTCAAGTTAGTACATGGTTTAAGCATGGCAAAAAAAACAATTTTCTTTGATCAGGTTGAACATGTACTGCAAGATCACCTATTGCACCATGATATAACGCATAATATTCCTATATTATATATTCACCCAGCTTCTTTAGTCCGCGTCTTAACAATACTGCGCGATCATCATTTGTTTTTATTCAAACAATTGGTTGATATTGTCGCAATCGATTATCCTGGCCGACTGCAGCGCTTTGAACTGACATACCACCTACTAAGCCTTCAAAATAATGAACGTGTATTTTTAAAAGTTGGGGTCAAAGACCAAGAAAAAATATCAACAGTTACACATATTTTACCAAACGCCCATTGGTACGAACGTGAAGTTTGGGACATGATGGGGGTTTCTTTTAAAGATCACCCTAACCTTGAACGTATTTTGACGGACTATAATTTTGAGGGGCACCCCTTAAGAAAAGACTTTCCATTAACTGGGCATACACAAGTCTATTATGATCAAGAAAAGCAAAAAGTTGATTATCAACCCGTGGCCTTAGAACAAAATTATAGAATTTTTGACTTTGAGTCCCCATGGGCAAACAAAAACTCTTAACCTCCATATATATATTATAATGCACCCTTTTTACAACGGGGGTTAAGTCAATTGATAAAAAAACCCTGAAACATAAATTGTTCCAGGGTTCATACTTATTAAAATTGTTATTAGAAATTAAGCACTTTTTACTTCAGTTTCTAAACACGCCTTCATACTTAGTCGTACTTTATTACCATCCATACCAATAACTTTTACTTTAACCACGTCGCCTTCTTTAACTACATCTATTACTTTTGCAACACGTTCATTGTTAAGTTCACTAATATGAACCAAGCCTTCACGTGGCCCCATAAAGGCTACAAAAGCACCAAAGTCAGCTGTTTTCATAACTTTACCGTCATAGATTTTACCAATTTCTGGCTCTGCAGTAATAGCATCAATCATATCATAAGCAATATTTAAACTGTTTTGATCAATTGCAGCAATTGTAATTGTTCCACTTTCATCAATATCAACCTTAGCGCCCGACTTTTCACAGATATCACGAATTACTTTTCCACCAGCACCGATTACTTCACGAATTTTATCTTTTGGAATTTTGATCGTTGTCATCTTTGGGGCATTATCATTTAATTCAGAGCGTGAGGTTTTGATAACTTTATTCATTTCACCAAGGATATAAATACGTGCATCTTTTGCTTGCGCTAAGGCTTGTGTCATAATGTCATGGTTAATACTTGTTATTTTAATATCCATTTGAAGGGCCGTTACGCCCTCATTAGTACCAGCAACCTTAAAATCCATATCACCAAGGTAATCTTCATCACCCAAAATATCTGTTAAAACAGCAAAATCTTCTTTTTCTTTAATCAAACCCATTGCAATACCAGCAACTGGTTTTTTCATAGGTACACCGCAATCCATTAACGCAAGGGATGTTCCGCAAACAGTTGCCATAGAAGATGAACCATTAGATTCTGTAATTTCAGATACAGCGCGTATAGAGTATCCAAATTCTTCACGTGTTGGCAACATAGCATTAAGCGCCCGCATAGCAAGTTTTCCATGACCAATTTCACGACGACCAGGTGCACCTAAACGTCCACATTCACCAACGGAGTAAGGAGGGAAGTTATAGTTCAGCATAAAACGTTGCTTACTTTCACCAAATAAAGAATCCACGGTTTGTTCATCTTGCGCAGTTCCTAAAGTAATGGCGACCATTGCTTGCGTTTCTCCACGTGTAAATAAAGCACTACCGTGTGCACGCGTTAAAACACCTACTTCAGGTATTATTTTACGAACATCACTTAATCCACGGCCATCAATACGTTTCTTGCTTTTTAAAATATCTAAACGAAGAATATCAGCTTCCATGCCTTTTAAAGCACCTGCTAATAGTACAGAATTTGTATCTGGATTTTTTTCCAAAATTGCATCTGTCGTTTTAGCTTTAATATCTTTAATCGCTTGTGTACGTTCTTGCTTATCTTGAAGTGCATAAGCAGCTTTTAGATCTTTCTCGCATAGTGCTTTACAATCTTTAAGAAGTTCTTCTTTGGCTTTACTATTATCTTCAACAGCCCAAGCTTCTTTGCCAACTTCTTTTGCAAGCTTTTCAATCATATCGATAATTGGCAGATATGCTTTTTTACCAAATTCCACAGCGCCAAGCATAATTTCCTCTGAAAGCTCATCGGCTTCAGATTCAACCATTAAAACACCTTCTTTTGTACCAGCAACAACCAAATCAAGGCTAGATTTTTCTTGCTGTTCAGGTGTTGGGTTTAAAATATATTCACCGTCAATATACCCAACGCGACTACAGGCAACAGGTCCTGCAAAAGGCATTCCAGAAATGCTTAGTGCAGCAGATGCACCAGCCATAGCAGCAATACAAAGATCAGATTCGCCATCGGAAGACATGACTGTACAAACAATTTGCACTTCATTGTAATAACCAGCAGGAAAAAGTGGGCGAATAGGTCTGTCGATCAAACGTGAGGTTAAGACTTCACTTTCAGATGGTTTTGTTTCACGTTTAATATAACCACCCGGAATACGGCCTGCAGCATACATTTTTTCAATATAATGTACTGAAAGTGGGAAAAAATCTGTCCCTGGTTTTGCTTGTTTTGCACCAACGGCTGTACATAAAATTTGTGCGTCACCATAACGAACCATAACAGATCCGTCAGCTTGGCGTGCAATACGGCCTGTCTCGAAGGATAACTTTTTATTGCCTAATGAAATTTCTTTTGTCTTAACTTCAAACATTCTTTCTCTTTTCCTGTAAAAAAAGGGCACACTAGATAGCGGCCCTCAAATTTATTGCAAAACATCCTTTTGGTTCAATAAAAAACACGTTATGACCTAAGGTTAATAATTGCAATATAATAATCTCTTTTAATAATTAACGGCGTAATTCTAGACGTTTAATTAAATTTTGATAACGCTCAACGCTTTCACGATTTAAATAGCTTAAAAGTTTACGACGTTGGCTAACCAATTTTAACAGTCCGTGACGTGAGTGAAAATCTTTTTTATGATCATTCATGTGTGCTGTTAAGTTTTTAATACGTGTTGTCATAATAGCAACCTGAACTTCAGGTGAACCTGTATCATTTGCATTAATTGCATACGCTTTAATAACTTTTGCTTTTTCTTCTGTAGTAATCGACATCATTTTTCCTTTATATAAAAAGTTTTCCATACACGATCTTTAAAACCATTATGCCGAGATGTCGCCCAGTCATAATTTATAAAGAAAGCAATTGTAATTAGTATAATCCATTTCACCATAAAACAGAAGAAAAATGTCTTATTTCTGCAGATTAAGAAGGTGTGAGGCTATTTTAAATTTTTGCAGCGATTAAAATTTATGTAATTTTTTATACCTAATAATCCCAAAATCTAAATAGGTGCCAAAAAAAACAAAGCCCACAAAAAATAATTTCGTGGGCCTTAAAAACATGAAGATTAGCGTTAAACTAATTATCCAGCATTAATGGATGATTGCGTTTCAGCACATGGTTCTTGTGCAGGTACTTGTGCAAAAACAACACCAGTAGTTAATACGCATAAAAGTGATAATAATTTTACCATTATTCTTCTCCTGTTTACTTATTGACGTATAGGGAAATCTATACAAGGACAACTTAACATATATAAACAAAATGTCAAAATATTGATTAGAATTTTAATAGTTTATTGGACTTTATACGGACGCGGGTTCTGTTACAGCTGATCATAAATGCCAAAATACCTGTGTTTTTACCGCTGCACATGTTTTAAAAACATTCATAAGACAACCAAAAAAAGTAGGCATTAATTTGCATTAACACCTATTTATCAAAACCAGCAGTCTGTAACTTAGAAGAATTAGCCGTTTTGGCTAAATTGCATAACTTGGTTGCCACGGCGCATTGTAATAGAAATTAAGCCTTTTTCAGCAGCTTCCACTACTTGTTGCGCCTTTGATATTTCTTTTCCATTAATTTTAATAATTTCATCATATTCCTGTATGTACCGTGCGAAACCTATTTGTTTTTGGCTGTACTGTTCAGGTGTTTTAAGGATAATCGTCTTCCCTTTTAATGAATGTGGCAAGTTTTTACTGCCTATTAAAAAATCTGTAACATCTGTTATCACATAGCCACTTAACAAGTTATCCCCTTTAATTTCTATGGCTGTTACCCGCTCAGATTCAGGAACAGAAGGCAGTTTTTCTGTTATTTTTTGGATGCCACTATTTTGTCTCCAAATAATTAGTGTGATGTCATCATTTAGATTTGTTGTTTTTACACGAAAGTCAAAAATCGCCACATTATCAACAGGATAATTATTAACAGATAAAATAACGTCCTTAGGTTTTATTTTATTTGCAAAGGGGCTTTTCTCATGAACGGTTAAAACCATCACGCCGCCTTGGTACTCCTTAATTTTAAATCCATCCAAAGCTTTTGCTATATTATATGAAAAATCTTGACCAGAAATACCAACCCAAACTGGTTTGTGCTGAATATTATTTTCCACTTGATAAATGATTGATTTAATTAAACGAATGGGTTTCGCAAACCCCACACCGTGACTAGCACCAGTTTTTGTAACAATAGCATTGGGCATTCCAACATATTGCCCATGCTGATTAAAAAGCCCCCCACCAGAGTTTCCTGGATTCACGGCAGCATCTATTTGCATCACCACATCACCGTCAAGCACCCGATTGAATGCAGAAATAATACCGCCTGTAATAGATTGACCAATACCAAAAGCATTACCAACGGCATACACGGGCTCTGCTATTACTAAATCATCTGAATCCCCTAATTGTGCTACAGGGAATTCTTCTGATGATGTTGTTTTAATCGCTAAAAGCGCAATATCTTGATAAGAATCTTGATACAATATTGTGGCTTCAAATTCACGACCATCGTTCAATTTAACAAGAATTTTTTCAGCGTCTTTCACAACGTGGGCACAGGTAGCAACAAGACCCTTAGCATTTACGATAACACCTGACCCGCTGCCCATACTAACTTGTGGGGGTTGCATGCGGTTTCCAAAAAAGAACTGAAATGTTGGGTCGCCCATAAAAGGGTTAAAAAGATCGTGTTTATTGGTTTGACTTACATGTAAATTGACAACAGATTTAGATGCTTTATTAATTGCATCTGCCGTTTTGCTGAATATATTTTCACATTTTACAAATTTATTTTCATCACAAAATCCAGGGTTAACACATAAGAAACCACAGATAGATAAAGACATTATTTTTGATCTTAAAAACATAGGCTACACTTAATTAAATCAATACACATTTATAATATCATTTTAAAAGCGTTATCGTAATACGTCTATTTTTTGAAGAGGTGGGATTTTTATCATCAAATAATTCTTTAGATTCCTGCCCACGAATAAAATACATGCGCCCTGCATTAACACCATTTTTTTCTAGTCTTTTACGCGTTGCATTTGCGCGATCTGCAGACAGTTCCCAATTTGAATAATCTTTTGTATTTGTGTATTGCACAGCATCAGTATGGCCAGTAATACTTATCTTATTTACTGTTCCGTTTATGATGATTGAAATTTCTTTTAATAAATCTTTCATTGATCCTAACATTTCAACACCCCCA
Organism: Alphaproteobacteria bacterium CG_4_10_14_0_8_um_filter_37_21; assembly: GCA_002791835.1. GTDB lineage: Bacteria > Pseudomonadota > Alphaproteobacteria > Paracaedibacterales > UBA11393 > UBA11393. Next base: position 91,759 of record PFNE01000032.1, read on the forward strand.
GGTACAAACATGGATCGCCCATCAGTATCAACAATGTTAATATTTAGCCCAGTGGGCGTTAATTCAAGATGAATATGCTGCATCATAGACTTTAAAAGTTTATTCTCTAAAATAAACTTTTCTATTGTTGACTTCATCTTCTTTAATGGTATATTGCCTGCTAAAGACATTTCTTCTTCTATTGCATCTTTTACTGATAACACTTCATCTGTTGGCTCGCCATCATCAATTTTTGTAAAATTCGGTGTAAAATAGTCTGCAATACCTTTTTTTTGTTCAACAGTCACGGTATTAATGAGCCACATCAGCATAAAAAATGCCATCATCGCTGTTACAAAATCTGCATAGGCAATCTTCCAGGCACCACCATGATGTGCATGCCCAACTTTTTTAAAGATTTTCTTAACAATTTTTATTTCTTGTTTATCTGTCACGATCAACCTTTACAATTCGATTGCATTGAGTGTTTCTTCCATTTCTATATAGGTTGGCCTAAACTCATGTTCAATACATTTTCTAGCAGATTCAGCTGCAATGATTGGTGGTAACTTATTCATAAAGCCAACAATACCGGCCTTAATACAATCGTAATATTTATTGTCAAGTTCTATAATTTGCGCCATACGTGCAGCTGTTGGCGCAATCATCCCGTAAGACGTTAAGATGCCAAAAAAGGTTCCAACCAAGGCACCACCAATTAAACCCCCTAAAATTTCAGGCGGCTTATCAATAGAGCCCATTGTTTTGATAACACCTAATACAGCTGCAACAATACCTAGGGCGGGCATACTATCTGCCAGTATATTCATTGCCGCCGCCTTTTGCATGTTTTCATGTTGAATAGCCTCTACTTCATCGCGCATCATATCATCAATGATCATTGGATCTTCAACACCCATACTAATCATACGAATATAATCACAAAATAAATCAACGGCAATATGGTTATTTAAGAACGTGGGATATTTTTGAAAAATACTACTTTCATGTGGGGATTCAATATGTACTTCTATAGCGATCATACTTTTTGTTCGTGAAAGCTTAAATATTGAGTATAAAACACCTAAAAGTTCTAAATACTCTTTTTTCTGCAAGCATTTATCTGCCATAGCACTGGTCATTGCGCGCATAATTTTTTTAATAAAATTCATTCTATTAGCAGATAGAAAAGCCCCAATTCCACTTCCTAGAATTATTAAATATTCAAAAGGTTGCCACAAAACAGCAAGGTTTCCGCCCATGCAAACATAACCTACACCAATGGATAAGGTAACAATAATTAATCCAATATAGTACATATTTTAAAAGTAAAAAGATTTTATTCTATCTTTATTTTACAGTTCATACCCTTAAGAAATACTTAAAATTTATCAAGAATATTTGTTTAAGTTTATTTGATTCATGGCATATTTTCCAGGGGCAGGTCGAAGCGTTTCAAATGTGTCATTTTTTTGTGCCAAATGTTTACCACCCATTTTTTTTACTATCCATGAAGACCAATTTCCCCACCAAGACCCATCGTGCTTAACAATTTCCTGTTTTTCATGACAATATGTTGAAAAATGATATTTATTTTGTGTGGGTGGATTAATGATGCCAGCAATGTGACCCGACCCACCAAGAATATATTCCACATTATTTCCATTTGTTCTGAGCGCTAAAGCCGAAGCAGGGGGTACGATATGATCCTTTTCAGTTGCCACAACAAAAGTTGGAAGCGTTAAATTATTTATATTTATTTTTTTTTGTTCTATAGAGTATTGGCCTTGAATTAGTTGATTTTTTAGCAAGAATTTTTCTAAATATTCTAAATGAAGTTTTGCTGGAATATTAATTGAATCCATATTCCAATATAAAATATCATTTTCAATAGGTTCTTTATTTAAGTAGTATTGATCAACCATATTTTTAAAAATAAGACTTTCTGATTTTAGTAAACAAAACATTTTAAACAGATCATCTCCAGATTGATAGCCCTTTGACATTATCTTATCTACATATAAAGAAAAATTTTCGTTTGTTATAAATTGTTTCATTTGATGTAAGTGTGAAAAATCGACAGGTGTCGCTAAAAGTGATAGTGACTTTATTTGTGTATGATTATTTCTTATTGATGCAATAAGTGCTGCAAGACCACCAACACAGAATCCTAATAGATGTAGGGGCTTATTAATTATAGAAACACTTTTTTCTACACCCTTTATAATATAGTCCTCTAACCCAATATCTATATCAATGTAAGTAGCACTTTTCCAGGAGATAATAAAAACATCAATTCCTTCCTTAAGACAGTACTGTATAAAAGATTGCTCCTTATTTATGTCTAAGATGTAGTATTTATTGATCCAAGGTGGGGAGATTAGTAAGGGCTCTTTATATATATCACGACAAAGTGGTTTATAGTGAATGAGTTCAATAATATGATTTTCATAAATAACATCACCTTTTGAGGGGGCTAAATTATCGCCAAGGTAATTATTTTGGATTTTGCTAAGTGTTGGAATTTTATTTTCCTGAACATCTTTAATCCACTTTTGAAATCCTTCTCGCATACTTAACCCGCCATCATGCAATATATTTTCCATAACATTTTTATTTGTAAATGGATAATATTTTGGATTGCTGATAATTTTTAGATGCTCAAGGCATTGATCCATGTCTCGCACACCAACATTATGCAATATATGACGCATTGAATCTAGGGCATCTGCTCCTAAATCATATTCCGAATTTATGAAGTCCAAAATCTTACTATGCATGTGAACATCTTTTGCATGGAATTCATTTAAATTATATGTTACTTTGTTCATGATACCTCTTCTCTATTCTTATTTTATGCCATTAAAAGTAAATAAATCCTTAACGCCCCCAATTGTTTCACGTGAAACAATTGACAGTTTCAAATCATATTACGAGTTGTTGTATCGGTGGAATAAATCAATTTCCCTGATGAAAATCTCTAATTGGGATGAATTTTATCAAAGGCACATGATCGACAGCATTCAGCTTTGCGAACTTATAGATAAAGTTGTAAGAATAATTGATATTGGTAGTGGTGCGGGAATCCCTGGTATACCATTATCAATTATGGGATATAATGTGACTATGGTAGAGTCAACTTTAAAGAAAACAACATTCTTAAAGCAAAGTATTAACAGCTTAAAATTAAATGCACATGTAATATCAGATAGAATTGAAAATACTAACTTCAATGAACCTGTTACTGTCACGGCTAGAGCCCTGACATCTCTTGAAAACTTACTCTCTTACATGGAAAATGTTTCACGTGAAACAGTCGGTATATTTTTAAAAGGTAAAACCCTGGAAAATGAAATAGTGAAAGCAAAAAAAGAATGGTTGTTTGATTCTCAAATATATAATAGCATTACAGGAGATGGTTATATTATTAAAGTAACAAATTTGAAACGGAAAAGCACATAATGTCAAAAATTATTGTCATTGCCAACCAAAAAGGTGGTGTTGGGAAAACCACAACATCAGTAAACATTGCAACAGCACTTGCTGCTGCAGATAAAAAAGTCCTTTTAATTGATCTTGATCCACAAGCAAATGCTTCTACAGGCCTTGGCATATCTAGGGGCGAGCGTAAATTCACCTCATACCATCTGTTAATAGATGGATGCACTGTTGGCGAAGCCATCATGCAATCAATCGTTCCAGGGCTTTCAATTATACCCTCATCTATAGAACTTATTGGTGCTGAGATTGAACTTGTAGATAAGCATGAGCGTGAACATTGTTTAAGAAAAATGATAGAACCTTATAAAAATATGTTTGATTATATTTTTATAGATTGTCCACCATCAATGGGGCTTCTTACATTAAATGCACTCGTTTGTGCAGATTCAGTTTTAGTACCACTGCAATGCGAATACTATGCCTTAGAAGGGTTAAGTTATCTCCTCAATTCTATACAAAAAGTTAGAGCTAACTTTAATAATAGTTTAAAACTATTCGGTGTTGTTCTAACGATGTTTGACAAAAGAAGTGGCCTTTGCGCTCAGGTTGCTAAGGATGTTAGGAAACACCTGAAAAACAAAGTATTTCAAACGGTTATCCCTAGAAATGTACGCGTATCAGAGGCGCCATCCCACGGGAAGCCTGTGTTATTATACGACGTTCATTCAACAGGATCAAAAGCATATATGGGACTTGCAAAAGAAATATTACAACAAGAAAAAGAAAGAATAGCAGCATGAGCACAACAGGAACTCCTTTAGGAAAAGGGCTCGCCGCTCTACTTGGCGACTTAGATTATACTGAAGAACTTACAGCAGCAATGGGTTCACAGCTAGCAACGGCAGAAATACAGCAGTTACAACCCGGCAAAATGCAGCCACGACAACGTTTTGATTCTGAAAACATGGCACATTTAATAGAATCAATTCGTCAAAAAGGTGTTTTACAACCAATTCTTGTTCGATCGTTAACAGAAGATTCATTTGAAATTATAGCCGGTGAACGGCGTTGGCGCGCATCGAAAGAAGCTGGTTTAAAGAATGTACCAATTATAATTGTAGAGTGTGACGATGAAGAGGCTTTAGAAGTTGGGTTAATCGAAAACCTACAACGCGATGATCTAAACGCCATTGAAGAAGCAGAATCACTAAAAAAACTTGTGGATGATTTCGGCAAAACACAAGAAGAAGTAGCACTGTCAGTTAGCAAAAGCAGAAGTTATGTAGCCAATCTTTTACGGTTAACAACCCTTCCAGACTATGTAAAAGACTTAATTAGAAATGGAAAATTAAGTGCTGGGCATGCTAGAACGCTTATTGGATCACCTAATATAGAAGAACTTGTTCAACAAATATTAAACGAGAAACTATCTGTTAGAGAAGCAGAAACAAGAAGAAAAGAGAAAACAACACGTACACAGAAAAATACTTTAGGCCAAGAAACTGTTGATCCAGATATTATAGTGGTGCAGGAAATCATTGAAGGCGCGCTTAACTTGCCAACAAAAATTAACATTAGTAAGCGTGGTGGGCAAATCAAGCTTTCATTTGATACGTATGAACAACTTGATACGCTGGTTTCAAAGCTGCAAACTATATAAAATGTTTTAAAAAAATTGCTGATACAACAACAAATGATGCATAATAAAATGCACAGATTTAATGAAGTATATATTATATGAAAAAGTATATCACGACGCCTATTTATTACGTAAACGATAAGCCCCACCTTGGTTCCGCCTACACCACGATTGCATGCGATGTTTGGGCCCGGTTTCAGCGTTTTTCTGGTCACGACACTTTTTTCTTAACTGGTACAGATGAACACGGCCAAAAAATTCAACAAGCTGCAGAAAAAGCAAAAAAAAATCCAAAGAATTTTGTGGATGATGTTTCTTTAACTTTTAAGAATATGATGAATCATTTAACAATTACAAATGATGATTTTATTCGAACAACAGAAGAACGCCATAAGAAAGCAGCTCAACATTTATGGACTAAGCTTGTTCAAAATGGCTACATTTATCCTGGAGAGTATGCTGGCTGGTACGCCGTTCGTGATGAAGCCTTTTATAAAGAGGCCGAACTTGTTGAAGGTAAAGCGCCAACAGGTGCAGAAGTTACATGGGTAGTTGAACAAAGCTATTTTTTTAAACTGTCAGCTTTTCAAGATAAATTAATTGCTTTATATGAAAGTAATCCAAATTTTATTCAGCCACAATCACGCAGGAATGAAGTGTTTTCTTTCGTAAAGTCGGGCCTTCACGATTTATCAATATCACGTAGCAGTTTTGAGTGGGGCATACCACTACCTGAAAATACTAATCATGGAAAAGAACATGTCATGTATGTTTGGATTGATGCCCTCACAAACTATTTAACGGGTATTGGGTATCCAGATAACTTTGATGAAGAACGTTTTTCACAAGCTATTCATGTTGTTGGAAAAGATATTTTACGCTTCCATGCCGTTTATTGGCCAGCCTTTTTAATGGCAGCAGACCTGCCACTTCCAAAACAAATCTATGCCCATGGATGGTGGACAGTGGAGGGGGAAAAAATGTCAAAATCCCTTGGCAATACAGTAGATCCAATAACACTAACAGATGCGTATGGGATAGATTCTGTACGTAATTTTGTACTTCGCGAAATGCCTTTTGGTCAAGACGGAAATTTTTCACATGCATCATTCTTAAACCGCACAAATGCAGAACTTGCTAACGCTTATGGGAATTTAGTACAGCGTGTCTTATCTTTTGTTCAAAAAAATGCAGGTGCTAAGGTGCCTGAAGTTGGCAATTTACAAAAAATAGATATCGATTTAATGAATAGTGTTGAAAAAATAGTTCCTACATTAACCCACTATATAGATGACTTAAAGTTTCATACATACGCCGATGATTTATGGAAAATTATTTTTGATTGCAATGCTTATGTTGATCAAGAAAAACCCTGGAATTTACAAAAAACAGACACAGATCGCATGAACACAGTACTATACACGCTGTGCGAAATTATTCGAAAAATTGCTTTGATGACACAATGTTTTTTACCAGTTGGATCTGCTAAAATATTAGATTATCTAGCTATTGATCAAAACAAGCGGGGCATAGATGCGCTAAATACAAGGCTACTATCGGGCACAAATCTTCCTGTACCATCAGGAATATACCCCAGATTTTCTGCATAGATACAAATGAATAACTTAAAGAAAGTGTGTTCAAGATCTTGCACGAAACACAGTGCATACGATCTGGAACACAATATGACATCATTTCAAGATAAATCTCAATTAACGCTTAACAGCACATCCAATATAATTTGTACTTAAAGAAGTTGTTAAATGCCATTGTTGTTTTAATGGATGAAAATCGATTCCTTTTAAATCTGTAAAATAAAAATCATTCTCGCGCAGAATAGATGCTATTTCTGCAGGTGTTAAAAATCTTTTCCAATCATGTGTACCAGTTGGCACCCATTTTAATATATTTTCTGCAAATATAATTGCTTTTAAATAAGACATAAACGTTCGGTTTAATGTGGAAACAAATAAGACGCCATCATCTTTTAAACTATTCATACAGCTTTGTAAAAAACGATCCACATTATCAACATGTTCAACAACTTCAAGTGCGCAGACAACATCATATTTTTTACTTTTTTTTGCTATATCTTCAATACTTGCTAACTGGTAATCAATTGATAAATCTTGTTTTTGGGCATGCTCTTGCGCAGCCTTTAGGAATTGATCACTGGCATCAATTCCTGTAACGTTTGCGCCAAGGCGCGCCAAAGGTTCGGATAGTATCCCTGGCCCACAGCCAACATCTAATATATTTAGGCCTTTATAAAGTTGTCCTGCGTCACCATCTAATTTTTTAATGCGCGTTAAGTGGTCTTTAATAAAGCCCAACCTTATTGGGTTTAGTTGATGCAGGGGCTTTAGGGAACCGCTTTCATCCCACGGGTCACCTGCATAATCGTTAAATGTATTTACTTGCTCCACATTAACAGTTTCTGATTCAGGCATTACACTAATTAATTTTTCAACAACTGGAGGCGCCATTTTTGCCGGTTTTGCTTTAGCGGCTGGGCTGTTTTCCATTTTTTTGGCTGCTTTTTTTTTAGCGGGATTAGATTTTTTTTCCATTTTTACTTGAAACCCTAAAGAATTATACTTTAACCTTAGCTCATAACTATTAAGAAGACGAGCAAAATGTCAGTAAAAATTATGGAAGGTAAACGTGGTATTATTATGGGGCTTGCGAATGATCGCTCCCTTGCTTATGGTATTGCCGAAAAACTATTTGAACAGGGTGCTGAGATTGCTTTTGCCTACCAAGCAGAAGCTTTAAAATCACGCGTTGAACCAATTGCAAAAAGCTTTGGGTCAGACTTTTTAATTGAATGCGATGTGTCTAAGGACGGAGATATTCAAAAAATGTTTGATACATTAAAAGCTAAATGGGGGAAAATCGATTTTGTCGTGCACGCCCTAGCATTCTCTGATAAAAGCGAATTAAAAGGGCCGTACTACAATACGTCAAAGAAAAACTTTTTAAATGCTTTAAATATTTCATGCTATTCATTTACAGAAACTTGTAAGTGCGCGATGGATATTATGAACGCGGGTGGATCACTTGTAACCCTTACATATTATGGTGCAGAAAAAGTGATGCCAAACTATAATGTTATGGGTGTTGCAAAGGCCGCACTGGAATGTAGTGTGCGCTATCTTGCTAATGACATGGGACCACACGGCATCCGTGTAAATGCCTTGTCATCAGGGCCTGTACGTACCCTTGCGGCATCTGGCATTAGCGACTTTCGTGCAATGTTAAAGTGGACAGAATCAAACGCACCCCTTCGCCGCAATACAACATTAGAAGATGTTGGCGGCGCTGGCCTTTACTTGTTAAGCCAACTATCAAGTGGCGTGACAGGTGAAACGCATTATGTAGATTCTGGCTATAACATCATCGGCATGAAAGCATTAGATGATGAAGAATAAGTAAATCTATAGGCACCCTTTTGCATGTAAAAATCATCGCTTAATTAATAAGGGTGCCAATGACTTGTTACTTAGGCGCTGCACAAATTTCATGGAGACGTTGTTCCATGATTAACAGGTGTTCTTCATCTTATTGGCAATAACACAAGATATTTTTTATCAACCTGTTTTATGGTTTTGGCTTGGTATTAATTTTGGATGACAACCCTATATTTTTGATCAATCTAAAACAGTAATTTTTTGTCGCAATCGCATCAAAACTTTTAAAATCAGGTGAAAAAGAGTACACTCGAAAATGATATATGCATTTTAAATGTATTATTAGCAGCAGTATAAAAGTGTATACTTTATCCACACTGTTTTAAACAGTAAAATGAGATGTTTATGGAATCATATTTAAAAGAAGCAAATAGCGACACAACAGAAATATCCACAATTCCACATAACTTAGAAGCAGAACAATCTGTTTTGGGTGCACTTTTATTAAATAATAATTCTTATGAACGTGTAAGTGATTATTTGCGCGCTGAACATTTTTCTCATAAAATTCACGGCCAAATTTATCATGCAATCGTCACGTTAGTTGATGCAGGTAGAATCGCCGACCCTATAACACTTAAAGCGTTTTTCTCTGATTCTAAAGAACTGGATAGCGTTGGGGGTTCAGGGTACTTGGTTGACCTTACCCACAATGTCATCAGTATTGTCAGTATTAAAGATTATGGTCAGATGATTTATGATCTCTATCTTCGCCGAGAACTGATAACCATTGGTGAAGATATGGTCCTTGATGCGCGTAAATCTGTTTTGGATGAAGATGCGACAACACAAATTGAAAGTTCTGAAAAAAAATTATTCGATCTTGGTTCAAATGGTATAGGGTCTAAAACATTCACAACATTTGGGGGCGCTTTAACACAGGCTATAGCCTCGGCAGAGCTTGCCTACAAGCGTGATAGCCAAGTAGTTGGAGTAACATCAGGCCTAAAGGATTTAGACAAATATCTAGGGGGGTTGCACCCTAGTGATTTATTAATTTTAGCAGGTCGTCCTTCCATGGGTAAAACAGCGCTTGCAACAAACATTGCCTACAATGCAGCATTTGCTTACGCTAATGAAAACACTGATGGTGCCCCAGTTGCCTTTTTTTCTTTAGAAATGTCAGCTGAACAATTAGCAGCGCGTATTCTATCATCTGAATCTGGCGTTGCATCAGACAAACTAAGACGGGGCGATATCAGACCTGAAGATTTTACTAAAATTGTTGATACTTCACGCAGTATTAATTCTGTACCCCTTTTAATTGATGATACGGCAAGTCTTTCAATTACAGCCCTTCGTAACCGTGCGCGGCGAATGAAGCGTCAGCATAATATTGGTATGATTATTATTGATTATTTGCAGTTGCTTGAAGGTGGCGGATCAAAACGATCACAAGATAACCGTGTTCAAGAAGTTTCTGAAATTACCCGTTCTTTAAAAGGTATTGCCAAAGAATTGAATGTTCCAGTTTTGGCACTATCACAGCTATCACGTGGTGTTGAAAGCCGTGATGATAAACGCCCGATGCTATCTGATCTTAGGGAATCTGGTTCGATCGAGCAAGACGCAGACGTTGTTATGTTTGTATATCGTGAAGAATACTATGTATCAAGAGCGCAACCCCAAGAAGGAACAGAGCAATACATTCAGTGGCAACAAAAAATGGCATCAGTCTATAACAAGGCTGAAGTTATTATCGCAAAGCAGCGTCATGGACCGGTTGGCAACGTAAAACTGTATTTCAACAACCAATTAACACGATTTGGCAATTTGCAAGATGATGAAATGATGATGACGCCATAATATTTTTTCAATAATCTAGCTACCCAACACGCTTACATAACCTGTTAAAATTCATCTTTATTTTCAAAAAGATTGATAAATTATAGAGATTAGATAAATATATGAAAATTCTTGGTATTGAAACCAGCTGTGATGAAACTTCTGTTGCAATTGTAACGGATCAAAAACAGATTTTGTCTAATTGTATTTGGTCACAAATTAAAATTCATCAAGAATATGGTGGTGTTATACCGGAAATTGCGGCACGCAATCATCTGCATTATTTGCCGCGTATTGTTGACCAGGCCTTTAAAGATGCAAATTGTAAATTTGATGATATTGATGCTATTGCGGTTACGGCAGGTCCCGGATTAATTGGCGGTGTCTTAATTGGTGTTCTTTACGCACAAGGTTTATCTCTAGGTTTAAATAAGCCATGTTACGGCATTAACCACCTTGAAGGCCACGCTTTAACGCCGCGTTTAACAGAAGACGTGCCGTTTCCTTTTTTATTGTTACTGGTCTCCGGTGGACATTGTCAATTTTTAGAAGTATCTGGAGTTGGTAAGTACACATTATTAGGCAGTACAATTGATGATGCTGTTGGCGAAGCTTTTGATAAAGTTGCTAAAATGATGGGCTTACCTTATCCTGGCGGACCTGAAATAGAAAAATTAGCTAAACTAGGTGATGAAAATACTTTTGATTTACCTAAGCCCTTGTATCACGCTAAAAATTATAATTTATCTTTTTCAGGCTTAAAAACAGCAGTTAAAAATATTATTGATAAGCAAGCTATGCCACTATCACATACTTTTAAGTGCAATATGGCTGCTTCTTTTCAAAAGGTAGTTGGTGATATTTTTGTTAAAAAAACAAAAGATTTATTGGAATTTTATAAGTTTGAACGTATGGTAATAGCGGGCGGTGTTGCGGCAAATCAATACTTAAAACAAAGGTTAGAGTTTGTTGTTCATGAAAAAAACGCATCCTTATTTACCCCACCAATTTCTTTATGTACAGATAATGCGGCCATGATTGCTTGGGCCTGTATTGAAAAAATTCAAGCAGGCATACAGAGTGAACCTTTAGTTCCAAGGCCGAGGTGGCCATTGTATTAGGGTTTTTACTTAATAAAAAGGGAAAATAATGCATTTTTATTCATTTTTTTTGAATTTTATTCACAATCCTTATTGCACTTGACTTACAAGGCATCTAGAATAAAAATTGATTGTAGTTAAGTTATTTTTAGAAAGGATAATCATTATGAACAAATCAGAACTTATAGACGCCGTTTCAAAAGCAACGGAACTTAAAAAGGTTGACGCTGAAAAAGCAATTGATGCAACATTTCAAGCAATTACAAAATCTCTATCATCATGCAACGAAGTTCGCTTGATTGGTTTTGGAACATTTGACATTGTTGAAACAAAAGCAAGCACGGGTCGTAACCCACGCACAGGTGAAGCAATTCAAATTCCTGCAAAGCGTAAACCAAAATTCCGTCCAGGTAAGCAACTTGTTGAAGCTGTAGGATATTAAGCGTTAATTAACACTTGCACTGTAAAAACCGTTCTTGTTTTCAAGTAACGGTTTTTTTTATTGTTATAAAGTGTTATAAATCTTTGTATACACTATTGTTATTGATGCAATATTAAAAAATAAATGAAATAGAAATATTATGGCAAGCTTTATTAACAGATCTTTTATTCCTGACAATGTGGATAAACTTTTTGAGCGCGTCGCTCTATTTCTAAAATATTGTTTTTTTTTAACGGTATTCGCCTCTTTATTTATAAGCCTTATTTTTTATAATCCACTGGATGCCTCTTTAAATGTGGCCACATCTGGACTCATTAAAAATAAGTTAGGGGCATTTGGCTCTTATACGGCAGATTTTTTTATACAAATTTTTGGCTACGGGGCGTATTGGCTTGTTATATTAAATGCTGCTTACATTGCACGTAGCTTGCAATGTGATCGTACAAATCAACCAACACCATCTTTTATTCGTTTTGTTTTATGCGCTCTTATAGCAATGATATTGTTCGGTTTTTTTCTACAAATGTGCATAACATCAAATGGTGGCGTTCTTGCAAAACTTTTTGTGCCTTATATGTACAAGCTATTTTTGCATTTCAATTTGCTGGCCTTTTGGCCTTTTTTATCCACACTATTTATAGTTTTAAGTGCTATATTTTCAGGAATTTCCCTCAATTACTCAATCACAGACTTATACCATAAAACTTGTTTTTCTATTCGTTACTTTGTTGCCTTGTGCATACAACTGTATCAGTGGGCATGTTTTCTTGTGAAAAAATTATATGTCCATGTTCAAGGTAAGCGTGGTATAGATCTGTCTAATCTTATCGTTGAAAGTCCTGAAATTAAGCCACTATCCGACCTGATTCCTAATAAAAAAACTACCGATCACAAGTCACATAAAAAAGACAGCAAAGAACAGGGAGCCTATAACCCTGCCTTTACGTCAAGCCACTATAACTTGCCGCCAGTTGATTTATTAGACGTTGTGCAACAAACAAAATATAAGGGTCCTTCTGACAAGGAAATGTCAGCTATGGGAGAACTCTTACACAGTGTGCTGGAAGAATTTGGCATTCGTGGTGAAATTGCCCAAATTAAACCCGGCCCTGTTGTTACCATGTATGAATTAAAGCCTGCGCCGGGCATCAAAACATCCCGTGTCATTAGTTTGGCGGATGATATTGCCCGTTCGATGAGCGCCTTATCAGCACGTATTGCTGTGATTCCTGGGCAAAATGCAATTGGTATCGAGCTTCCAAACACTGTACGTGCCACTGTTTTCATGCGCGATATGCTGTTGTCGAAAACCTATGCCAATACAAAATGTGCATTGCCCATCATATTGGGGAAAAATATTGGTGGTGAACCTGTTGTGGTTGATTTAACACGCATGCCCCACTTATTGGTTGCCGGTACAACAGGGTCTGGTAAATCTGTTTCTGTAAATGCCATGATCTTATCGTTATTATTTAAATTTTCACCAGAACAGTGTCGCTTTATCATGGTTGACCCTAAAATGTTAGAGCTTTCAATTTATGATGATATTCCACATTTATTAACACCTGTTGTGACGGACCCTAAAAAAGCAGTTATTGCTTTAAAGTGGGCTGTTAAAGAAATGGAAAATCGCTACCAGGCAATGTCTAAACTAGGCGTTCGTAACATTGATGGTTATAACGAAAAAGTGCGGGCCGCTAAAAAATCTGGAGAAATTTTATCACGTCGTGTACAAACAGGATTTGATCAAGATACTGGCAAACCTGTCTTTGAAACGCAGAACTTTAATTTTGAACATTTGCCCTACATCGTTGTGATTGTGGATGAAATGGCAGACCTTATGCTAGTTGCCGGCAAAGAAATAGAATCTGCCGTGCAACGTTTAGCACAAATGGCACGTGCGGCTGGTATTCATCTTATCATGGCCACACAGCGACCATCTGTTGATGTTATAACTGGTACCATTAAGGCAAACTTCCCAACACGTATAAGTTTCATGGTAACCTCCAAAATTGATAGCCGCACTATTTTAGGTGAACAGGGTGCAGAACAATTACTAGGGCAAGGTGATATGCTGTATATGGCTGGCGGTGGTCGCACACAACGTGTTCATGGACCATTCATGAAAGATGCTGAAGTAGAGAGCATTGTATCTTTCCTTAAAGGGCAGGGAGAGCCTGCTTATATTGATCATGTGACGCAAGACTCCTATGATGATGTACCAGATGAATCAGATCAAGGCAAAAAGGTAGACCCTGTATACGAACAGGCCGTTAATTTAATACGACAAGAAGGCAAAATCTCTACCAGCTTTATTCAAAGGCACCTATCCATTGGCTATAACAGGGCAGCTAGAATTGTTGACCAGATGCAATCAGAGGGTATAGTATCTGCACCGAGTCACACCGGTAAACGGGAGATTTTGTAATAATTTACGCACAAGGGCTAATCGCCCACCCAACTGGGACGATAAAACCATTATATAAAAAATTAAATATACTTTGTATACTGTGTTAAAAAATATAAAATATTTTCACGTTGTTTGAGGCACACTATTTATTATATGGATTTTTTGGGCTTTTAAAGTGCAAACGAATTGGCACACCAGTAATATCAAAATCTTTTCTTAAAGTGTTTACCAAATAGCGTTGATATGAATCAGGAATATCTTTTGATTTTGTGCCAAAAACAACAAAGCTTGGTGGACGCGATTTAATTTGTGTAATATATTTCAATTTAATACGTTGGCCGCGCACAATTGGTGGGGAGTGATTTTGAGTTACAAAATCAAACCAATGATTTAACTTTCCTGTCGCAATACGACGGTTCCACTGCTTATACATACTTTCAACAGCTTGCATTAACGTATCACAGTTTTGATTATTTAAGGCTGATAAAGTAATAAGCGGGGCGCTTGCACCTTGTGCTAATTTATAGGTAAGCTCATTTTTAATATGATTCAAAAATGCTTTTTGATCTTTTACTTGGTCCCACTTATTAATGGCCAAAACCATGGCGCGGCCTTCAGCTAAAATCATTTGTGCTAAGGTTAAATCTTGTTTTTCTAAGTGTTCTTCTAAGGGAATAGAACCATCTATCATAAGAATCACAACTTCAGCATATTGCAGCGCTTTTTTAGCGTCTTGTGTTGCTAGGTTTTCTACTTCGTCCTGCACGCGCGCTTTTTTACGCATACCGGCTGTATCAATTAAAGTATAGTTCTGATTATTATAGGTAAAAGGGGTGCGAATTGCATCACGGGTAAGGCCTGGAATATCACCTGTTAACTGGCGTTCTTCACCCAGGAGCGTGTTAAATAAAGTCGATTTTCCGGCATTAGGACGCCCCATGATGGCTAGCTGAATTGGACGTTTTTCCAATTCATCGTCAGCTGGCAAATCTTTCGCATCAGCCGTATTTTTTGGGGCTAAACCATTTCCTGAATCTGGCGATAGTTTTTTACACATAACCTCTAATTCATCAGAAAAATCAGACATGCCTTCCCCATGCTCTGCAGATAAGGGAATGATGATTTTAGATAAGCCAAGGGCAGCTGCATCGCTTAAACCAAGGTCTCCATGCCGGCCTTCTGATTTATTTACTAAAATAATCACGGGCTTGTTAATACGGCGAATTTCTTTTGCAAGCGTTATATCGTAAGGTGTGCAGCCTTGACGCCCATCTATCATAAAACACAAAACATCCGCGTCTTCAATTGCTTTTAATGCTTGGTTGCGCATGCCTTTTGCAATAGCACTTGGCACTTCATCTGTTCCCGGATCATACAACCCTGGGGTATCAATAAATTCATAAGCATTACCAAAAAAATCAACTTCTACTTCACGTCTGTCACGTGTAACGCCGGGTCTATCATAAACTAGTGCTAACCGACGTCCGCTTAATCTATTTAATAAGGTTGATTTACCAACATTGGGTCGCCCAATTAATGCAACGCGTGGAATAAAGCTCATTGAATTTAAAATATCTTACTGATTACGTTACTATATATAGTCTTTTTAAAGAAATTTTTCAAGCTAAAACATCTTTTTAGGCTTTGTAAATATAAAATTCTCATAAACTTTTACGTTCGAATTATTCTTTTTCTAAACTAGAGCATTTTTTTGTGTGCCTATATATTTAAAATTTCACTATATTGGCACGATGTTTGCATAGTCATAACTAGAATAGAAAAATATCAATATGTTATGGCAGAAATATCACGAAGCAAACCATCTGATGTTACAGCTTTTATGAAACCCAAAGGCACTAAGGGGGCTGATCTATATACACTAGATGAAAGTGAGACAACATTTCGTGATGTTGTACATAAAGCAGATGAAGCACCAAAAAATTCTGATATAAAAAAACACAAACAATCAGATTCTAAAACGATACGTCATTCATCAACACGCGATTTTAAAAACACAAAGTATACATCACAAGAAAAACCGACAATACAAAATGCAGAACATGACACAAAGGAAGCCGAATTTTTAAAAGAAGATAAGAAAGAATCACACAATATGATGCCAACAGGACAGGTTAGCTTACAAGTTATCGAAGTTGATCCTAAAAATAATCAATTTATAGTGCCCATAGCAATTACAAGAAATGACACTGTGACTGTTGAAGATGAATTAAATGGTGCCCTATTTGATAATGGCGTACTGAGTGATTTAAATTTGATGGACGGAAAAGAAACTGACAAGTATCGATCAGATCATTACACGGTAGATGCTGATGCAACAGAAGCATTATCGCCACCCGCAAAACCTGAAATTGTTGTTTTTGCAAATGAATTACAAATTACGTACCCAAAACAGAAAAATATTGAAAGTGAATCACATGATGAAGTTCAAAATCAAACCACTCGTCTTAATGTACAGCCTGTGCAGCCTGGTATTAGTGGTCAAGATATACATGAAAATACTAAACATCATGTAATCGAAAGGCACCCAAATAGCACGCAATCAAAAATAGAGTTAACTGCCGAGGAGCAAATGGTCGTGGATAGGTTTGTGCAGGCAAAAGCGCACTCTGACAGCACTAAATCTAGTATATATATACTTCCCACATATAAAGAAATGCCACAAGCTGAGATGAAACGTTTATTGGTTGTGCCTATACAACTAAGTACAACGCTAAAAAGCGAAGAAGCTGCCTATGAAAATTCACAAAATTCTACCAACCAAATTGATACATTATCAAATGCAAGCGCAGAAAGAACAGATAACGGTAATCAAGAGTCGATGAATTTTTCACAGTTTTCTGGTTCGTCATCAGATATGAAAAATATGGCTGAAAACACTAAAGTTTCAACACATAACCTAGTATCCACAAACCCGGCTGCTGAATTTATTGAAACATTGAAACAAAATTTTAAACAATTTAGCAAAGTACAAACTTCAAAACTCACCGTTCAAATGCGTCATAGCGGTAAGAATTTAACCATACATTTTAATACCGATGCAGATCATGTCATGAATGTAACATTTCGCACAACAGATGAAGAGTGGAAAAATATGCTGCAAGAACATTCAAAAGAAATTGAAGGTGTATTTGAAAATTCAAATCACACTGTCAAAATCAAATATTTAGGAGAATAGAAATGACACTTTCATCTATTACAGGTTCTGAACAGTTCTTAAACTTAGGGTCAAGAGCTGAGAACAATAAGCAAGTTCAGTCTTTTCAACATAATGGTTTTCAAACAGAATACAATATGGCTAAAGCCAAAGAAAGTTTTCACGAACAAGAAATGAGTCAGACAAAAATTATGGCTGCTATGATTCGCAACCAACTACCAGGTGACGAAGTCGATCCACAAAAATTTAATGATAGTTTGATGACGATGATGAATACCAAACAGATGATGGGTATGTCGCAACTGATGGAGGAAAATAATCAGTTGATGAAGATGGGTCATAACGTTGATATGGGTAAGTTTATTGGCAAGCAAGTAAAATTTGAAACTGGTGAATTTTTGCATAACGGAGAAAGCGTACAAGATTTCGCCTATGCAATACCAGAGCCATGCAGCTTGCCAAAATTTGAAATTTTTCATATTGATGATCTGTATAACCCCGTTTTCTCACAAGATCTAGATGCTAACACGTTAAGTGGATCAGTCACCTGGAATGGTTTAGATTCAGCTGGCGCCAAAATGGATGCTGGAACTTATATTATTAAAGTTGGTGGCAAATCAGCCACGCGTAAAGACCTGAACGATGAAGCTTTTGACGTTCAAGGATCAACATCTCTCTTTACTGTTGTTGATGCTGTTATGACTGACCCAGAGGCAAAAGAAACATTTTTAGTATCTAATAAAATGGCAATTAATTCACGCGACGTTCAAATGATACGCAAGGCAAACGATATTTACCAAAGGCATACAGAATTTGGAACACACACAACAACAGAGGAGGTTTAAACCATGGCAGATCCATTAGGCATTGCAAAATCAGCTTTAATTGCAGGTACTGCTGTATCAGAAGTTCAAGCAACAAATATGTCGGCATCAAAATCAGTTGCAGGTAGAAGTCAGCAATTTTCATTAATTTCTAATCGGGGTTCTGGCGTAACAGCATCTGGTAATGGTGGTGTTTCGGGAACACTTCTTAAAAACATTAGTGAAGCCGGTAATGCAGAAAAAGACGGCAATCCTTTGCATGTTGCTTTAGGAAGAAGATCTTTCTTTGTAACCGACGGTGGCTTTACGCGTGTTGGTACATTTGCTTTTAATAAAGATAGTAATCTTGTCAATCATTTAGGTCAACAATTAAAGTGCTTCAGGCTAAATGAAAATGGGGCGCATATTAATCCCATTACAAATCAGCCACTTAGTGGAAATTTTTCTCAAAATGATATGGTAACACCAAACAAGAATGATATCAGCATGGATGCAGCTGCAACAAACAATGTTAAACTTGCCTATAAACTAGCAGAGCAGGGAACACCCCCAGGAACTATCACGAGTACACCAATCAGTGTTTATGATTCTTTAGGTGGTGCCAATAATATAGACCTTCAATTTACACGTGCAGATATTACGGGCGGCAACATTACAACAACATCCACAACAATGGCTAATATAAATGACTTAACAAATAGCAACATAGTAGCCAAGGCAATAGGCGATCAAATTACTGCAACATTAGGAAGCCCGGTTCCATTTATTGCGACCGGTGCAGGAACAGGAACGGTAACGATTCCTGCAGCGCCAGGAAGTGATGAAAAAGTTTATACTATTGATGCAAGTAACCTTGGTGCAATAACTATAGATGGTGGCACTGCATTTGCAGTTGCAAATAACACAACGGGTGCTGCCGCAATAACAGGGCGTGCAACAGCTGCAGCATTGGGGGCAACTTATGTGCCAGGTGCTGCTGGCATAGGATCTATCAATATTGCATCAACTGCAAATAATCCTGCTATTACTTATAATATTGTAGCTTCTGGCGTTGGACCATATACAACAGAAAGCACACGCAGAACAACTGTTGCAGAAACACCAGGAACCTCAACAGCATGGTATTTAAAAGCCATACCTTCTGGAACAACAAGTGTACCCACGATAAACCCACCTTATACAAATGATGGTGTTTTAGTAGAGTTTGATTCTGCTGGTAATGTTTTAAATTTCAACAATACAGCGCTTGGCACTGGTGGTTCATCATTGCCGCCGGCTTTAGGCATTCAGTGGGGCAATGCGTCTGATAGTAATATTACCTTAAATCTAAGCAGTTTAACGAATAATGGACCCAAAACACAAGTTGGGCATATTGAGGTTAATGGTAATACGGCGGGTCAATTTAAAAGTATGCAATGGGATGAAAATGGTAATGGCGTTGTTATTTTTACAAATAATTTACAGAAAAAATGGTTCCAATTAGCCCAAGCTCGTTTTGATGCAGAAAATGAATTGCGCTATGATGGTGATGGAGCATACACACAAACGGCAACCTCTGGTGATGTCGTATACGGTTATTCAGGTGATGGTTTTTTTGAAACAATAACACCAGAAGCCTTAGAGCGTTCTAGCATTTCTGAAATTCAAACCCATGTGGATATGATCTGTAACCAACGTTACTATATGGCGCAAATTTCAGTTTTTAAAACAGCGCGTGAAATGGCACAAGCATTAGATAATTTATAAAAGATCATGTGTCAGCGCCTGGGCATAATTCTGCCTAGATGCGCATCTTGAGAACATATACCACTGATTCGACTGCTACCGGCTAAAGCCGGTAGTTTAGAACACGCTTGAAAAATATAACAATGATCGCTTCAATTATTGCAAAACTAGAAATAAACAGACAGAAGCAGAATAATCAAAATTTACCAATCAGATTCATGATGATTCTTTAAAGTTTCATGGGTACGAGAGGTGGTCCTAAGAAATCAGACAGGGTGTTAAGGTATAGTATCTGATTTAAAAAGGATCACACATAATGA
>PFNE01000025.1 GCA_002791835.1 Alphaproteobacteria bacterium CG_4_10_14_0_8_um_filter_37_21
TGAACGACTAAAAACACACAACATCCAGAAATCGGAACTTATACCTTTTCTCAAGTGGCGGGTTTTACACGTATCTTAGTGTGCCGCCGTCTACCAGCGCCAGCGGCACCTTCAACCATACGCTCTGCAGTTTCCCCAACTTTGGTGCAGGCTTTACCGACGGTTGTACCCTCCAGTGCTAGCCCGAAGGAGAGTAATTTATCGTGAACGGTTCCTACCATGGTTTTAAGGCCGGGCGTTGCTTCATATGCGTAGGCCAAGGCGCCTTCTAGCTTTGCAAAGGTTTTGGTGGTGCCAGCAATGCGATAAACAGTGGCTGCTCCTTTTATGGCAACGGCACCTGTTGCAAGCATGGCGCCTTCTTGAAGAATCTCTATCCCCAAGGTTTCAAGCGCTGCAACGGCACCTTTATCTTGATAGACGCTATGCACTTTATAGGCAATACCACCAGCTGTGGCAATAAGAATAGCTCCATAAATCATATGGGTAATGGCATTATGATCAATAGCGTTCATACCTGTGGCGGCGGCAACACCAACATTCATGCCCATGGCAGCTGGCAAAATAGCTGCCGCTATCTTACTGGCTTTGGCTGCAAGGTCACTGTCCGCTTGTACCTGCCTAAAGATCTTAGCACTGGCTTAAGTAAAAAGAACTATTAAATCCAATCTTTTGATTGAGGGTATTTTTTTAGCAGGTACTCATCTAGTTCTTTATGTGCTTGAGCTGGGTTACATGATTCAAGAAAATTAATAAAGATTCTTTTATCTTCATTATCTATAGGCAACCCTAATAATTCAAGTGTATCTATGCAGTCTAAGCCCAAAGATCTTTCATCATCATTTGGAAATTGAGGATAAAATGTTTCAGGAAAATCTAAGGTATATTTCTCATACAAAACTTTTTGTATTGAATCCATACAATTCAATACTTCACAATCAGTTAGTATATCCTTTAAATAAGCATTTAAAATATCTAGCATAATATATTTAACATGTTCTATTTCTAAATTAGAAATGCTATTTATTATGCTTGTACTACTTTTTTTTAAAATATTATTTCCATACTGAATAGATCTTAAAAAATCTTCATCGGCATCTGTTAAAATATCAGTTTTCATTTGAAGGATACCTTTTCTAATATTTTTTGAATTTGATCAGTGATATCAATTTTTGGATGACCTGAATCACCTTCAAAACGTATTTGTATTCTATTTCCATTAGGCAATATTTTATAATGCATATCTCCTGGTTTATTTAGGTGTTCTGGAACTTTTTCTCCCGTCAAGCGTTCAAAAGTTTTTTGTGCTTCTTCTAATCCACCAAGTTTTTCTGAATCTACTTTTATAAGTCCATCTTTTCCAGGTCTAATATTTCCAGGATTTTCACCTTCCAGTTTTTTACCCTCTAGTTGTTGTTTTTGCTTCTCAGTAAGCGTATTTTCTTTGAATTTACCCTTATCATCTTCATCCTCCGGAGGCGGCATGGCGCCACCTGTTGATGCACTTGATGATTGACCACCCTTTAGATGCGAAGGGTCATTATTGGGTTGTTTTTCTGTTTTTTGTTGATGAGTATTATCGTAAGACGAAATACTGCTTAAATCAAGACCCGGTTCATTTACCACAACATCCAACAATGTTTTGGCCACAAGATAGATGCTGCCGCACGCTTGGGTTACAGGGTTATCCACCATGACAGCTGCTAAAACATCGTTCACGGATCCATACACACGGTCGTTATAGCTGTAGCCACCATCAACCACTTTAACGCCAATAAAGTCTAGGGCCTCACTTGCTAAATAAACGCCACCGGTAAGGATTAGACCCTCTACCAAATAGGCTGAAAAAGCTGCGTCTGCAAGTGCAGAGACACCAAGTAATGACACAAAATAAAAATTGTTATCAATGGCATTCGCACCAGTAGCGGCACCAACATGTACATTGCCGCCCGCAAACGCTGCAGAAATAGCGGCTATAATTTTAGAAATTTTACCGGTATTGCTAACGTCTTGGTTATAGGTTTTATGAACAGAAGGGTACTGGGCATTAAATTCTTTTCGGTTCAACTTGCGCCCAAGTTCATGTTCTTTCTGTTTTATTTGCTCTAAGGGTTTAGATGGCTTCATGATATCTGCAGATAGCTCCGCAACCAAAGCGCCGACTGCGCCAGATACAGTGCAGCCCTTGCCGCCCATGAGGGATCCGGTCGCAGCACCAAGTGCTGCGTGATACAGTTTATGAGACGCTGGATCAATTGGGTTTTTAGGGTCAGCGTAGGCGGCACCAATTTGCCCAGCTGCCCACTGGCCTAGTGCAGCTGCTGCAGCGCCGCGTGCAATAGATTCTAATGGGTCTTTAATTTTCTCCCCAAAACCAGCCCGAACACCGGTGGATAGGGTGGAATGCGCTAGATGTTTTTGAATGCACTGGCCAAAATCAAGAACGCGCTCTGCGCCTGTTGCTGCTTGGGCTGTTGCATCAACGCCAACTTTTGTTGCGCCTAAACCTTGAGCCACATCTTTTGTTGCATTTCCAGCATCTGTTAAAGGAGGTGCTGCTTCAAATCCCATGCCAATGCTACACCCCTTAAGAACACCGGCTGTAACGGCAGCAATACCCATTTGCTTTAACGTATCTGAATTACATAGTGATTTTGCAGCTTTAAAAGGATCTAACCCATTTTGCATAAGCGCCATAGATGTTTGAACACAAAGGCTTGAGAATGCACCCCCTGCAGCAGCACCAACAACTGCGCCCATTGTGCCGCCGCCAACAGAAGAACCAATACTACCAGCTATGGCAGTGGCTGTACCCATGGTGCAAACCGCGGTTGCAACAGCAACAATTGCTATGAGGCCAGCTCCGGGGCCGCTTACATGTTGCTCTGTATACTCATGCACTTCTTTGGCGAGGATATATTCTAACATGCCGGGATTATCTTTGTGCATACCACGGAGTTGTTCAACAAAGGCAGGATCTGGAATAGCGCCGGCATCTTTATAGTCATCTATTAAGCCAAACAAAAAAGCACTGTTCAGGCCTTTAATGTCAGGCTTCTTTTGAACTTTTTCAACGATCACTTTGGTGGCACCTTCAATATCCATTATGCCGTTAATTTTGCACTCAACGTAGGTTTTATCCTGTTGAACACTGGTGGTTTGATCACGCCACATGGCATCTGAATCATCTTCAAAGCGGTAACTATAATAAGAATTGGTACCAAGTTTAAAGTGAACTTTGCCACCTGGGGTGATAACCTTGCTGTGCGGAGCCTCAATCTGCGTGCCAACAAAGGTAATATCTTGGCCACCTAAACTTTCAAAATGCGCATAGTCTGCAGCAATTTTTGTTGGAATGCAGGTTTGTCGTACTGTGTGTTCTTTATAATCTTTCGTATCTATATGTTTTTCATAAACGTCATGACTTTCACCAATATGAACAACGCCATTGGATAAAAAGTAAATCTCTTTTGCCTTATGATCACCGCCAAAAGTTGCCACATAATCACGGCCTACAAGATGAGTTGTACCATCCGATTTTGTGACAACCTCTTTCAGCATGATGCTTTTAGCGTTAACGCTTATGTTGCCGCTTTCTTTTTCAGCCTCTTCTTTTAAAAGGGCTGTCATTTGATCTTTTGTCAAAAGTACATTGAAATGATCCCTTGCAGCATCTTCATCAGTTGGGTTTACAGGTGTATGAATCACATGCCGTTCTTGAAATTCTCCTGTAAAACCATGGTGTGTTGGGTGATACTGATAAATACATTTAAGGCTGTTATTGGCATTTTTTGTATATATTTTTAAAGTGTACCCTTGAAGGGCGGCAAGAACCGCCATGGTGGATGGCGCACCTTCCGATGCGCCTTCTATTTGTTCTTCAACTTCCAACATGCGGTAGGGCGCACCAACGTAATCATTTAAATACGCCGTTAAGTTATTTAAAATACTGCACCACTGTAACAGTTCTTTTTTTAATATTTCTTGACGTTCTATACGTGCTGCGTAATCATCAACATGTTCAATAAGGGGCGTTTCCTCCAAAGCATGAATGCGCGAAACCAAAGGTTCTGCTGCTTTTCTAAAGGCTTCTGGTAAACGCACATGTTCTTCAAAAGCCGCATCAAGCAATAGTTTGTGACGCATTTCTTCCGCTATGGCGCGGCGAACATGTTCTTTATCAAGATTTTGTTTGAGTAAAGTAACACCATCTATGCGATTTGTATTTAAGCTAAAGAATCCACATTGATGATCAGTTGTTCCCATTTTTAGTTCTTGAAAAATTGTCCCATCGTGATCAAAAGAACGGCCCTTAAACTTTGGCGCTTTTTTGGCACTAGCAAGAATCGCCAGTTTTTCGGCAGAGAATTCGGATTCTGCTTCAAGTTGAACGTTGCCGCCAATGGCTGCAATCACACTGCCTGTTAACAATAATTTGCCGTTATAATATTCTTTCGGTGTGTAGGTATACGCATTTAAAACACGGTTGCCATTTTTATTTACAATCACAAAAGCCGTAAACGGTTTTTTAAATGTATCTTTTGCAGAAAAATCAATAGAGCCTGTATTTTGTGAATAGGCAAAAGCTTGCTTTAACGTTTGCGTAAAAGAATTCTCGGCGTAGGTTCTGTGCAGTGTGTGACTGTGCGCCATATCATAAAGGTTTTCCCAATCACTTTGAGAAAAGAGAGCCGGCAGATCGCGCGCCTCATTAACCGATTTCGTTGATATGCCAACGTTTTGTAAAGATTCTGATTCTGTAAGCTCTATCGGTTTACCGTTTACGGTTAAAAAGGTGAAGGCCTGGCGCGGCAATGACGCACTACCAAAAAAAGAACTAGAAAATACAGGTGGTACATAGGTAGGTTGTGCATTTTGTTGAATCTTTGATGGATGCATAGAAGGACCAGATATAAAAGGCATCGGTGCAGATCCAGCAATAGAGGCCAGGGGATCTGTTGGTATAAAAGCCCCTTGCGGCAAGCTTGATGCGGCGGCTGCATTATTGGTCCACACACCTTCATTTGCAAAAAAGTGCTTGGCTTCAGCAAAAGAAAATATAGAACCAGAGGCCCCGTGAATATTCGAAGAGCCAACTGCAATACCAATATCTGTTGCCATGACGGCAACCAAACCATTAATCCTAAAGGCTTGGTCAGTAATAGAGATATCAGAGCCTGATAAAAGGGTGGTTGGGTAAGGGTATTTATATGTTCTTATTGGACTTGGACATTGTGCTCGATAGTCAATTTCCACGTGTACAGCTGATTCAAGAGTTAGCCCTTGTGGTGCGTTATGAGAACAACGATGTTCAATGCCAAATCTATCGACCTTTTTAATAGAACCAACAGCACTCACAGACGTGCTTGATAATATTGCTGTTTCAGCTTTAAAGGCAATATCACCTCCTGATCTAATTTCAGGTTGAACACTTGTTGGGTGGGGTTTCGTTGCCCATATTCCGCCACCACCCATACAAGCCCAATAATGATTATGTTGACCAGGTGCCGTCATAAAACTACGAAAAGTCGGTGTTTCAAATAAAATAGATCGGGTCGAATAAACAAAGCCAGCTTCTAATAATATTTGAAGCCCCGCTTTTAGATGCATATAAGGCACGTGATTTAGTGCTGTTGAATTTAAACGCTTACCCTTTAAATAAAGTTCTCCAAACCCTGCATCGATTGTTTTTTTTGCCTCTAAAGTTAAATGTGTTCCCCCTTCAATAGAAGCGCCATTACGTTTGGATACATATCCTTCTTGTGCGCCTTTGTCACCAACAAGGATGCTGCCTTCTTTTGATTTAACTTTAGTTTTAGCATGGCTTCTTATCTTACCCCATTTATTATTGACGTCTCCTTTAACAGCGATGTTGATGTCATCCTGTGTTTCAATTAGCCCCATATCTGTTTGCAGAAAGGTATCTGATGTTAAGGTTAAAGCGCCTGCAAGTATGCGCCCTGCATTGGTAAAATCTTTAACATTAACGGCAAGGGGCATCAAGACAACGTATTTATCTGAACCCTCACCTTTTGTCCAAAAAACGTCAAGATGGGTGCCTTTTGTGTTCTGAAAGATATGCCCATTTAAGGTGATGCTTTTTGCTTGGATATCACCTTTTAAACTTTCTGACAAATTAACGCCTTTTGACCCGTAAACGGTTAATCCACCGTTTACACGCAGTTTGCCCGTTTTGGTAACATCACGTAAAGCAAGACCACGCGTACTTTCCCAAACGCCTTGGTTAGAAAAGACACCATATTGTAAGTGTCCATTTTTATGATTTTTATCTTTATGGCCTGTTAAAAAGGTAGCGCCATTTTTGTTTTGAATGTCTTTTATCTTATAAACACCGTCCCAGTACTGAAATAGCCCTTCGTTCATTAAATGGTCCACAACAAGGCCACGCTTAAAAGCGCTTATCGTAGAATTGATGTCTTTAAAGACAGCATGATCCCACTCCCCTTGATTATCATGAAGCGCTAAGGATCCGGATTTTGTATTTTTAACACGCTTTGGTGCATGGTCTTGATCAACTTGTGTCAGATCTAAGGCACCTTGATTTTCTAAATCATAACGATCTTTGACAGCCGCCCCTTCAGATGCTGGTGCGTAGGCTAAACCTTGAATGCGTGCCTTAGCATCTTTTTCATTCGTAAATTTTTTCGTATACGTAAGGCCTGATAGCGCATACAGTTCACCTGCATTGGTTAGGGTATCTATTTGCGCCTTGTCTTTAAAAATCACAATAGGTGTTTTTTGTCCTTCTTTTTGAGAAAGGTTATAAACCTTTTCAAACTTAGTTATCCCATGAACTTCAGATCTTCCTTCGTTTTCTAAGGTTTTAAAAAGGCCTCCACGTACCAATAAAGTGGCCCCATTATTATTCTTTAAATGTTTAGGTCCCTGATTTGTGTGAGCTTCAACAAGATCTAAATAACCGTTATTGGTCAAATAATGCGTATCCCCATAACCAACTTCTAGTTTTGTTAGCTTTGCCTTTGCGCCGGCTCTATTGGTAAAACCAGACACTGTATTGCCAACATTCATGCGACGCTTTATTTTTGTTGTACTCTTGGTTTCTAAGCTTCCAGCATTATCGATAGAATCAAATTCGCAAAAACCAGAAAATACAGCCCTTCCTCTTTTTTTTGAACTGCCAGAATTTATAAAACTGCCAATTATACTCAAAGCATCTATTTTGAGATCAGCATCGATATTATTTTTTAAACTTTTCACAAAAAGAAAAGATCCAGATCCTTCCATGAACAAGCACCCATGATTTTCAATTTCATTAACCTCAATATTACTGCCATCAAGGGCTTTTAATACGGCTTTTTTGTGGCTGTTATGAACATGAAGTCCTTTTAACTGACTATCAGACAAAAATGTCATCGAATTTTCATTATGTGTGGTTACAATATTTGCTGTTACTTTTCCTGTATAAGCAGCTGCCATACCAAGGTTTTTAAATTCATGAAAGTTGCCTAAAATATCAGCCTCAAGATTGCCATAATTATGAAGAACGGCTTGGTGTCCTGTCATTTTTTTTACAACAGCTGTGCCATAATTTTTAAAGGTCGTCCTATCAAGGCGCATATGCTGTACATGAATGGATGCGTCCTTTTGAAGGGTGACGATTGCGTCTCCCTCACCCTCAGGCTTTATATAATCAAGATGCGTAATATCATTACTGTTACCTTGAATATCTAAAGAGCGTGCCTGCACGCAAAGGCCACGCGCCCTTAAGTTTTGAACGGTAACCCCGCCCATAATGGAGATATAAAGATTCCGGTTAGTCTTGGCTGATCCAAGACTTGTGATCGATATATCCCCTGTGTCCGATGCTATAAAAAATAGATCTTTAAGACTCTCATCAACAATGCCTGCAATTTCTGCACTCAATTCTGACATTTGAGATAAAAGAGATATTTCCCCACCAAAAGCACCAGGCATTAAAAGTGTTGAACAAACTTGCTTTGCTGAAGCCTTTGACTTTTGTGAACGTGCAGTATCTATATCTGGCGTTTGTTGTTTTGGCGCACCATATAATTGATCTGAAACAGATACATTAAGGCGTAGCCCTGTGGCTGTGCCATCAGCGTTAAATTCTGGCACAATATGTAACCCAACATAGCCGCTTTCATGAAAATGATGATTCTTTGGAAGGAGAGGATTAGCCCACAAAATGCTTGCAAAAGTCTGGCTTAAAAAGCAAAACAACGTAATTGATGCAATACGCGACATCGTCTTTGAGGATAAATCTAAAACAGCAGATCGTTCTTGTGGTTCACTGTCTGTTAGACCTGTTACGTGTTTTAAAGGCTTTGTCTTTGTCTTTTTTAAAAAAAGGGTCTTTAAAGTCTGTGTCATACTCATCGCGTACTCTCCTGTGATAAACGCTTAATCCCGATATCAGTAACACCACAGCTTTTGATTGACGAGCCCAAATTTAGGCCATAAAAAAGACCCTAAGGTTTTTGACCTTAGAGCCGCTTTTTTGCTTGACCTGATTCTTGTTCCCGAAAAGGTGCAGAAGTATTGCCAAGAATACAGTGTAATGGGCGTTGATTTAAACAAATAGAATTGTTCAAACTAATTATTTTTGAACTTTTATTACTTAACGATACTTTCATCAACTTGCATCAATTGTTAATATTTCGTTAACATCATAAAACGACATTTAAAATATGAAGTCAAGAAAAAAATTGTTTTATACCAACTGGGATAAAAAAGTCTTTGCAGAAACAATTAAGAGCTTATCTTCTATAAAACAATTTTTATCAGTATAATCCATATTTTTTGTTACTTGCATAGCAAATTACTGGTTGCTAGTTAGCAAAATACCTGTAACCATTACTGATAGTCTATTGCGGGTGTAAATTCAAAAAAATTATAATACCAAAGAAATACAAATTTTTTGCTGGAAAAAACACAGAATCTAGACTGAGTTTGATTTAAAGATAGTTAGGATGAAAATAAATTGATTATATTTATCTAGATAGCTGCTTAAAACTGTTTCTCATCAATAATATAACCAGCAACCAGTTGACTAGCTAAACGAGCTACACGACCTGATGGAGATTTATTTATTTTCATAAATTACTGTAATTTACTATTGTAGCAAAGCATCCCGCTGATTATCGAAAAAATCAATAATCAGTAATAGATGACTTTCTCATCATCATCATTGAACATAGCAGAACATTTTATTTTCGAATAGATAGTATATAGATAATAACAACGATGCAAATATTAGATAATGATGCTCTATTCTGGCACACAATCACGAATGCGCATAATGGTTTGGCGACTAATATGAAAGTAACGTGCGATGGAGGCGACTGAATTTCCATCATTTATTTTGTTTAAAGCTTCGCTACATTGTTCTTCTGATAGCACTTTTGGTCGGCCAAGTATGGCGCCATTTGATTTTGCTCTGGCAAGTCCTGATTGTGTGCGTTCAATCAATAAATCACGTTCAAATTGAGCAACCGTATTAATAATACCCATGGTCATTTTTCCAGCCGAACTGGTAAGATCCACCCCGCCAAGGGCTAAACAATGAACACGAATTTTCATCTTTTCAAGCTTTGCAACCGTTTGGCTAACATCAATGGCGTCACGGCCCAAACGATCAAGCTTTGTCACAATCAAAACATCTTTGGCCTCCATTTTATCAAGCAGGCGCATAAAACCTTTGCGCCGGGCAATCGGCATTGATCCCGATATCGTTTCTTTAATAATGCGATGCGGCTCAATAATAAAACCGGCCGACTCAATTTCCTTAATTTGATTGTCAACATTTTGTTCAATGGTCGAAACGCGAACATAAGAAAAATTACGGGGCATAATGGGGTAAATTCGTTCATAAAGGCTGTTCAAAATATAACACCTGTATAAAACTCTGTCAATATAGTTTTAGGACATATAAATTAGACCTGTCCGAAACCGATCCTTTTTGGACACTTAAAAAACGTTGCCATTCCACATTTTTTTACATTCTTTATAAATAAGTAAAACAGTCCATTATATTTTTTTGAAAAATCAGTTATATAAAATTTTCCAATGATGTTTTCAAAAATACATCAAGAGGTATGCCACCTGTTCCAACTAAAAGTTTACTATCAGAACTGAACTTTTTATCAAATAATTCTAGACCAGGTATGCTGGTGATACGTTTTCCACTTTTTACTTCTATCACAATAAGTTTGCCATTTAATTCAATGACGAAATCGACTTCCTTATTGTTTTCACGCCAATAGTAAACTTTTGCGTTGCTATGTGATAATAAATACGCACCAATGGCACTTTCAACAAGTCTACCC
Organism: Alphaproteobacteria bacterium CG_4_10_14_0_8_um_filter_37_21; assembly: GCA_002791835.1. Lineage (GTDB taxonomy): Bacteria > Pseudomonadota > Alphaproteobacteria > Paracaedibacterales > UBA11393 > UBA11393. Next base: position 10,329 of record PFNE01000025.1, read on the forward strand.
TTTATTTCAGGATCTTCCATGGTTTGTTGAAAATTCGTTTTCATAACACTTGATTGTAGGGCAGTATTAAAAACCTGGAACTTTGGGGAGCTTTGTCTTGTTTTAAGGGGTTCTTTTATATATTTATGAATCCCCTTTAATACGCCAGATTGTTCTAATAAAGTTAAATAGTGTGCAAGTGTTGTTGTATTACCAGCGTCCTGCATTTGGCCAAGCATTTTATTAAAAGATAATATTTGACTAGAATAATAGCAGCCCAAACGAAATAACTCCCTTAAAAGGGCAGGTTTATGAATGATATGTTGAGAAAAAATATCTCGGCTAACAACTGGCTCAATAATAGAATCTTGAATATAGGAAAAAAAACGATTTTCATCATGCCTAAAGGGAAGGGCGCCTGGATAAGCACCAAAGTAAATAAATTCATCTAAGGTTAAATCAAAGGCTTCTTGGCACTCGCTATACGTCCAATGGGTAATGGGAATAATTTCAAATCTTCCTGCCATACTTTCGGTTAAGCCTTTTTTTAATAATAAGGCAGAAGATCCAAGAAGGACAACTTTTACATTTTTATTTTGTATCGTATCTTCATCAAAAAGCCTCTTAACACGTTCCGACCATTGATCAATTTTTTGAATTTCATCAATGACAAGTAAAACGCCCTCAGGATGCGTCGCGGATAAAGCACGGGCCGCTGACCATTGTTGTTCAATCCATAAAGTGGAAAATCCACTTTCGGCCATAACATAAATTTTTGGTGAATCTAACTTGTTTAAAGCTTGTTGCACAAGGGTTGTTTTACCAACCTGACGTGCTCCCGATAAAATATGAATTTTATTTCTTTTTTCTTTTAATCTATTTAACACAGTTTCAAGAATTGGACGCTCATATATCATATCAATTGAACTCAAAGTATTTTTATCCACTATATCACGTATTTTTACTCAATTCGATAAGAATTTTCATTTTCCTGTCATTCACTATAACTACTAGTGGAAGCATCTCAGTTTATCTAAGGGTTTGTATAACGCAAAGCAAGATTTAAACCTAGACATGGTCTATATCGTTTATCCCGGGCATGAGACATATGCTCTTAATGGGCATATTAAAGTTATGCCCTTAGCGCATATGATGGAGCATGATTTCTTTAAAAATCCATCAATATCTCCTTCAGCTTAAAAAACATATCATCATTCCAAAAACAAATCTTTATGCACCCTTTATTTATAAAAAAATAATGCAGTCAATTTTTTTCTTGACTTCATATTTTAAATGTCGTTTTATGATGTTAACGAAATATTAACAATTGATTCAAGTTGATGAAAGTATCCTTAAGTCATAAAAGTGCAAGAATAAGGCTCTATCGGATTTGCTGTGCTATAGAAACGAGAGTGAATAACGGTTACAATAGGTCAACAAAACGTGTTTTCCACAAAAAGAGACCAGA
>PFNE01000022.1:0-12765 GCA_002791835.1 Alphaproteobacteria bacterium CG_4_10_14_0_8_um_filter_37_21
TCTCTTAATTTTGCTGCTTTCCTGTCCGAACAACCAGGACCACCTCAGAACACCTATTCAAAATTCTTATGGATAAACTAAAAGTACTACAATTTAAAGCGCTAGAGGATGCAGAAACAATTGAACGCCTTCAATTCCAACTGGATGAGTTGAACGAAAAATCATTATTAGCGGAAATTAACGCAAAGCCCCCCATAAGCACAGCTACTATGAGCACACAAACAGACGCAGATGCAACCCCAACAAGAGACAGTTCTACAGAACCAAGCACTACTGCAGGTCTAGCTGCTAGAAGCACACCATCGCCATCGCCAGCTGGGCGTACAGGGGGGGGAAACACAGCTAAAACTAGCCCTCCTCTACGTAAAAATATTACACTACTTGAGAAAAAAGAAGTGGGGCTAAGCTCTGATGCATGGATGAGGCTCTGGGGTACTCAAACACTTGATCACAGCGCCCAAGTTCTTCATTGTCAACAGGGCATACTGGCTATACAAAATTGGCAAAAAGGCAGTGAGCCAGAAGGAAGTATCCAAGCTATGGTAAAATATTTAAATACCTATGCAAAAGGCGCTTTAAAAGTACCCAAATTAACGAAAAAGACAATTACAATTACAACGAATGTAGACGCTGTATGCAAAACGCAAGAAGAAGCGCACGTTACGCCTTCTGAATCACCATCGCCCGTTCGGCCTTTACAGCCAACACGGGGCAAACTGGGTGGCAATTTTTCAAAAAAGGCATCACCATCGCCCGTTCGCCCTTTACAGCCAACACGGGGCAAACTGGGTGGCAATTTTTCAAAAAATGCATCTCCATCGCCCGTTCGCCCTGGCCTATACGCAGATGTAGTGCCAGCCAAACCGGTTTCTTCAAATGTAACCACGCACCCCTAAAGAACAAAAACTACGCGCTCAAGATACACAACATCCAACGCACTTTAAGGCACTTTATAGGTTTTAGCAATCCTAACGAACCTCACAGGCAATAAAACATAACAACATGTACCCAAACTTTTATAATTTGGGCACCATTCAACCGCTTTATTTATATTGTATTGCGGGTTAGACTATAATGAGAGTCTTCTTAGAATGAAAGTATATGTCAGCATTACAAAAACGTATTTTTGAACATATAAAAAAAAATGGTCCAATAGCGGTTGATCAGTATCTAAGTATGGCCCTTTATGACCACCAAGATGGGTACTATTTTAAAGACGGCATTATTGGCCGTGATGGCGACTTTATCACCAGCCCAGAGATCACGCAAATTTTTGGTGAACTGATTGCCATTTTCATCATCGATCAATGGTCTAGTGTTGATTCTAACTACCCCCTACACATTATAGAATGTGGCCCAGGTCTGGGCACCTTAACGCTGGATATTTTAAATACATTAAAACAATACGAAGCAGTATTCCAACGAACGCATATTCATCTTCTTGAAATAAGCCCTTCCTTAACTGCAATCCAGCAAGAAAAATTAGCCCAGTATCATAATGTTACATGGTACACATCGCTAGAAGATATACCACAAGGCCCTGGTTATACCTTTATTTTAGCAAATGAATTTTTTGATGCACTACCAATTAAACAATACTATGTTGATCAAGACACAAAGCAAGAACGCATGGTGCATATTAACGCCCAAGACAAACTATCTTTTACGAACCCTGATAACAGGAATATTCATGAAGTATGTCCAACATATAAAACAATCATGAACAATATTAATCTGCGGCTACAAAATGGGCCTGGATCAGTTCTAATTATTGATTATGGGGATGAAGTACAAGATAGAAACATAAGTACATTGCAAGCCGTACGCAATCATAAGATTGCCCATGTATTGGATGAACCGGGCGACGTCGACATATCCCATCAGGTTAATTTTATTACGCTGCGTGACCTAGTAGATCCTTCCATACTTTGCTACCCCCTGCTTACCCAAGGAGAGTTCTTAACACAACTCGGTATTGATTTGCGTTTACAGCAACTGTTGCCTGGGGCATCTGCTGCGCAACGTATGCAACTTCTAACTGCCTGTGCTAGACTAACATCATCACAATACATGGGTGAAATTTTCAAAGTCTTTTATGCAACATCAAGATGTTCACAATAAATTAGCAAGGCCCTTTCCATGAATTTAAATGTTTCAATAAATTGGCGAAGTATTTCTTATGTTTGCGGATTTTTGTTGCTGGCTTTGGGTGGCGCTATGCTTATTCCTGCATCCCTAGATTTCTTGTTTTTTAGTGGTCGTACCTACATGAAATTTGTGGCAGGTCTTTTTGTTTGTGGCATTATTGGGGGCACCCTTGTTTTAGCAAACAGATGTCCAGATCGCATGAAGCTTGGTATGCGTGAAGCATTCTTAGTTACAAGTCTTGTATGGGTGGTTTTATCTATTTTTGCAGCACTCCCCATATACTGGACATTAAATATTCCATTTGTCGATGCCTGTTTTGAATCAGTCTCCTCACTAAGCACAACCGGCATGAGCACTTTCACACTTGTTGAAAAAATACCTAAAAGTATCTTATTATGGCGATCATTTTTACAGTGGTTTGGCGGCATGGGTATTATCGTGATCGCGATGACATTTTTTCCAGCCCTTCGCCTTGGCGGCATGCAATTATTTAGAAGTGAATTTTCTGATAGATATGAAAAAATATTACCCAGACTATCCCAAATTGCATCATCCCTGCTGGGGTGCTACTGCTTTTTTACAGTCATATGCGCAGTCTTGTATCACTTAGCAGGTATGTCATATTTTGATGCTACATGCCATGCGCTATCAACAATATCAACAGGGGGCTTGTCCACACATTCAGAATCTCTTTCATACTTTAACAGCGCTTGGATCGAATGCATCGCTGGTGCGTTTATGATTATTGGCGGCATGACACTAATGATTTTTGTACGTATTGCACATGGTGATTGGCGGTCATTAATGCGTGACAAACAGTTTCATACATTTTTGTCATCAATTTTCTTATGCAGTGTTTTCCTAACTTTTTGGCAAGTGATGACAAATGGCACCCCTTTACTCGAAAGTATACGGCACGCTTTCTTCATGGTGATATCTATATTTTCCACAACAGGTTATATTAATACCGACTATAGTTTATGGAGCCCCCTGCCCTTGGTTCTGTTTTTTATCATCAGCTTAATTGGTGGTTGCACAGGGTCAACAACAGGCGGTATTAAAATTTTTCGACTACAGGTTTTATTCACAATTGCACGCAATCATTTGCGGCACTTACGGCGCCCAAATGCAGTATTCATGACACGGTTTCAAGGTTACCATATTACAGATGCCGTAGCATTTTCTATTATGACGCTCATTATTTTATACATAACCACCGTATTAATCATCGCTATTTCACTTAGTGCATGCGGCGTTGATTTTACAACTGCGTTGACCGGTTCAGGTGCTGTTCTGAGCACCCTTGGCGTTGGTATTGGCCCCATTGTCGGATTAGGGGCCACAATTGCACAACTAGATGCATTACCAAAATGTATTCTCATGTTTGGTATGATTTGCGGCCGGCTAGAATTACTGGCTGTCCTCATCTTATTCATGCCATCTTTTTGGCGAAATTAAGTGCATTGTTTTTTATAATGCGTTAGACTATCACATAACTTAACTTAAAACACACAGTGCATGCTAAATAAGCTTTTTGAAGAATATAATAGCAAATTACCATATGTTTTTTTCTTATTATCCCTTTCACTGTTTCTTGGAATATTTTTTCCTGGAAAAATGTCTCCAGATTCACAAACAATGTATGCCCAAGCATTAGCGCACAGTTATTCTGACCACCACCCGCCTTTAATTAGTTTTGTGTGGCACTATTTAAATTTATTAATTCCTGGAACGGCATTAATGTTCCTAGTTAACATGATACTTCTTTGGGGGGGGCTATATATTTTAGCCTTTAACATCTTTAAAGGTGCGCGGATTTCTTACCTAATTATTTTAATCCCCTATTTTCCACAAGTTGCCGTATATGGTGCCTGGATCTGGAAAGATGTGATCTTTACATATGGCTATGTATTGCTATCACTTTATCTAAGTGATAGAGCCATAAATAATAAGCCAATTAAACTTTTTCACATACCTATTTTTTTTACAATACTTAGCTATGCAACAGCGGTAAAATTTCAAGCACAGTTTATTTTACCAATTTTATTATTCTTTTTTTTCCAAATATTACTAGCAAAAAAACTTATTAAGCACAAAAAAATACTATCGTTTTTAGCGTCAATAATCATGTCTTTTGCACTCATATTCTCAATTGAAATGATCAATAGTTACATCGTAAATCAAAAAGGTAATGGATCAAATTATTCATGGCAATATGTAAAAATATATGATCTTACAGGGATGAGCCTAATTTCAAATCAAATATTAATACCCAAAACACTTTTAAAACATGATCAAATAACCCTTAAAGATATTGAAAAAAAATGGGACTTGCTTTGGGAACCCCTCATTTGCGACACAGACTCTCCGCTGATTAGCACACGCAATGCTCATGATAGAGAAGAACTTCTTAACACCTGGTGGAGCGCCGTATTAAAGCATCCTATCACCTACCTTCACCATCGTCTAACAATGTGGTTAGATGGTATTGTGTTGGCAGCGCCAAGTAAAAACTATATTCAAAAAAACTTATTTATTAAAAATGAAACATTAAAATCATTGATTGTTAAAATTGCATCAATATTTTCATATATCGTGCTTATGCCTTTTCAACTTAGTTTCTTTTGGGTCGGCTGGAAAGCACTCAAAAAGAACTCAGCCACACGTCAATATGGCAAATCTCTCATGTTTTTAACAACAATGGGCATGTCTTTACTCTTCATACTCTTATTTAAATCCCTAGCAGCAACACCGCGTTATATTTGTTTTACCTTCTTTACTTTTTTTATATCCGTACCATTTGCCCTAAAATGTTTATCACAAAAACAACAGGAAACCGCATAAACATCAGGGGCAAAAACTTGATTTTCACACTACGGTACTATATACTCAAAAGGATCGATAGGATGTTCTACAGGATTAAATGAAAATTGCGCTATTGGGCACTACAGCTCAAGTATCTTTAAATTTTCGAAAGCCTGTCATTGATAAACTGCGTCAAAATGGACATGAAGTTTTCTTGCTATGCAATGACTACAATACGGATACAAGAGCACAAGCTAAAAAACTTGGTGTGCAACCCATAGATAGCCCACTAACGAGAAGCTCTTTAAATCCAATATCAGCAATTCGTGAAACACGCCATCTTTGTAAAATATTTAAAGATATAAAGCCTGAAGTCGTCTTTTCATTTTTTTCTAAGCCAGCTATTTTTGGAACACTAGCAGCACATCATGCAAAAGTGCCCAAAATCATGGCCATGCTTGAAGGCTTAGGATATTATTTTACAGAGCGCAATAAAAAAACCACTATAAAAGATAAGTTCATTAAAGCAACACAAGTTTTTCTATATCGCTTTAGTTTTAAAAAATTAAACCACCTTATTTTATTAAACACAGCTGATTATATTGATCTTATAGAAACGTACAAAATAAACCCTAAAAGAACAACTATTTTAGGGGGAATTGGTGTTGATTTTTCAAATTTTTATTACACCCCCATTAACCATCATTATATTAATTTTTTATTTGTTGGCAGACTCCTATACGACAAAGGTATTCGTGAATTTACAGAAGCTGCAAAAAATATAAAAAAAGATTTTCCAAAAACATATTTTACTGTTATCGGCGATGTTGACCCCCAAAACCCAGCATCACTTTCATTGGACGAAAAAAAAACACTTGAAGATAAGGGCGTCGTTTCTTTCAAAGGGTATACACAAAACATAAAACAAGAACTCATTGACAGCAGTGTGTTTGTACTTCCATCTTACAGAGAGGGCATGCCCCTCAGCACACAAGAAGCCATGGCAGTTGGTAGAGCCGTTATCACAACCACTACACCAGGATGTTTTAATACGGTGCAAGAAGGCCGTACAGGTTTTTTAATACCCCCCTTTAGCTCTGAGGCGTTAGAGAAAAAAATGCGTTATTTTATTATGAACAAACATAAAATTAAAGAACTTGGATATAACGCACACGTTTTTGCAAAAAAACATTTTAATGCTAATAAGCAAAGTGCAACATTATGCACCTGGATTACAGAATAATTTTTTCATATTTTTAACAAAAACATTTGACATGAGAGCAATCTATAGGTTATAAATAATTATCCGACAAGTATTTGGATTTAACATACAAGACGTTCCTTAATGTTTTTTAACATTATTGGGGGTGTAGCTCAGTTGGTTAGAGCGCCGGCCTGTCACGCCGGAGGTCGCGGGTTCGAGTCCCGTCACTCCCGCCATTTTTTTAAAGATAAATCATTATATTTTTCAGTTAACCGTTGAGCGTAATCCTATTTTTTGCCATAATGATTAATGACTATAAAATAAACCAAGGAAAATACGTGTTACAAAATCTTCGTGATAAATCTGGAAATTGGGTTTTTAAACTTTTACTTCTAACCATTGCATCGAGCTTTTTTATCTTTGGTATAGGCGACATGATTCGAGGGATTTTTTCTCACAGACCGGTTGCTATTGTTGGCACAAAAGATATAGCGATGGAAGAACTAGATGCTGAGTTGCGTCATGATTTTCGTCGAATTCAGGCTCAGCGACAAGACAATATCACCTTGCAAGAACTCGTTGGAGCAGGTTTTATAGATAAAATTTTAGAGCGTATTATTAATCGCAATATTTTAACACAAGAAATGGAGCGACTACAGTTAACAGCTTCTGAAAATGTAATTAGGGATAATATCCAGAATATGGAACCCTTCATGGAAAATGGTCGTTTTAATCACACAAAATTTCAATCTATTTTGAAAAATGTAGGTTTAAATCAAAAGAACTTAGTCAGCGATATGCGCCGTCAAATTATTGAACGGCAATATTTTTTAAGCTTCACACATGCCGGTGTACAATCGTCATATTATCGTAACGTCCTGGTCGATGCTATGTTACAAAAACGTATTTTTTCAATTGTTTCTGTCAATGCAAGCAAAATGGACATCACTAAAAAACTGTCGGATAAAGACGTGAGCGATTTTTTTGCTGCACACAAGGAAAGTTACACACTTCCTGAAACACGGGACATTCAGGTGGTTAAGTTAGACCTTAAAAAGCTATCCAAGAATGTTCAAGTATCTAACGGCGACCTAAACGCTGCATACCAAGACAAAAAACATTTGTACTTTACGCCAGAAACACGTCAGATACAAAAAATAACTTTTTCAACCCAAGAAGCAGCACAAAAAGCTTATGCACTACTTGAAAAGAAAAAAGATTTTAAGGAAATTGTCAAAACAGTAAAATCAGCAACAGTGAAAGATCTTGGTGAAATAACAAAAAACATGTTGTCTAATGCGGATCAAGAAACTGTATTTGACCTTAAAAAAGGTGAACATACTGGCATTATCACAGATAATGAGAGTTTTGTAATATATCAAGTAACAGCCATAAACAAAGCAGAGCAACAGTCCTTAGAAGACATCAAGTCTGAACTACAAGACATAGTCAGATTAGAAAAATTTCAAGAAGATTTTAAGGCTTTAAAAGATAGAATAGAAGACGAATTGGCCGGTGGTAATTCTTTAGAAAAAATTGCAAATTCAATGAATTTACCACTTGTTTCAATACAAAAATTATCAAAAGATGGTACACTCTTAAATACCCAAGAATATAAAAATTTAACAGATCTAAAAGAACAAATTCTTGAACAAGCCTATAAGATAGAAAGTGGCAATTCTAGCCCCATTCTTGATGTCACTGCTGAGAAAAGTTTTGTTTTGTCTGTTCAAAAAATAACACCACAACACATACCAAATTTTGCTGACGTTAAGGAACAAGTAACGAATGATGCTATAAACTATTTAAAGAGAGTAAAAGCAGCGGAAGTGGCCCAACAAATTGCAAAAGAAGCAAAAGATAGCACAACACTTTCAACATTAGTTAAAAAACATAAAGTAACCATGACAACCAATCACGTTTATTCTAGAATGTCTATTATTGATGATGCTGATTTAAGAGAACAATTAATGGCCGATGCAATTGAACGAGCATTTTCTGTTCCCTTAAACCAAGCCATTGCTGGCAGATCAAAAAATGGGTTTGTTGTTATTGTTCCTGAAAAAGAATTGCCAATATCTAGTGAAGAACGTAAAAAGTCAGATGATTTAATCAAAAGGATGGATAACGTTATGACAGAATCAATGATAGACCTTTTGATTAGTGGCATGAAACAAAATCACCCTGTTCAAGTTAAAACAGACAATTTAAATACTTTTATATCAATGATCAGTAAAACTGAAGGATAGTACGCACGTATTATGAAAAATAATTTTTTTGAAACAGTTATTGGGTTTTTTGTTTTAAGTGTTGCGGGTATATTTTTATATTTTGCCTATTCAGCGACAGCTTCAAATTCTGGTAGTATGTACCAATTGAACGCCAAATTCGACAGAATTGATGGCCTGTCTGTTGGAAATGATGTCAAGCTAAGTGGTGTTAAAGTTGGTGCCATTTCAAATATTGATGTTGATCCAAAAACATACCGCGCACTTGTAACGTTTACAATTAGAAATACTATACAACTGCCGATAGATTCTTCAGCAGATATTGTGTCTGATGGGCTATTAGGCGGAAAATATATTCACCTGGCACCTGGTGCTGAAAGCGACATGCTGCAAGATAACGAATATTTAGAATTTACTCAATCTGCAGTTAACTTAGAAGCTTTAATCAGTAAATTTATGTTTTCATCAAATTCTGATAAAACAGAAAACGTAAAAGAAACTAAAACCGTTACCATTGAAACAGAAGCACAACCTTTATCAGATGACGTAAAAGAAACTAAAACCGTCACCCTTGAAGCTGATACACAACCTTTATCAGAAGAAGATGAAGTATAAAGTAAAAGCTTTTAGTCTTCTTGAAATTGGCTTAGGTTTATTAATTATAGGAATTATTGGCTCTCAAGTTGTGCCGATGATTAAAAAAACTATTTTATTAAAAAAATATGAAATAACAAAACGCAATCAAGAATGTATTTTACAAAGCCTTGCGGCTTATACCACACGTCAAAATCGCTTACCCTTTGCCTCTACACCCATAATGCAAGGAACAGAACAAAGGGGGCTTGCAATTGGCATTACCCCATATCAAACACTTGGTTTAAGTGAACGTATTGCTAAAGATGGGTTTGGGAACTATATGACCTATGCAATGAATACATCTCTAGGCAGTACAACATCAATTAATAACCAAAGTGATTATGACAACTCCTTTTGCGCAACAAATAGTCATGCTATTCGTACAATAACGCTAACAAATCAAGCCATTCCAGCATCAGACTACATTGCCGTTCTACTGGTTGCACACCATAAAGGTGAGGGGGCTTATATGACAAATGGCAACCGTCGCCCATTAACAGTCTTACCAACAGCTAATTCACGCTGCCGTGCCCAAAATATTACAGATTCAGGTTTGTTTTGTGCACAAGCAAGCGATGATACAATAAACTGGGTAACACGCAATAATTTCTTAAGCAACTACATGCAAACGCACTGTTTCAATATGAATGCAGAAAGTAATGTTTATGGCGAAACAGCAGACCCTGAAGGGTCTATTGAAACAGAATAATTTTTCTTATGTAAAAAAACTTTTTATTGAATTTTCAAGTGATCTAGCTTAACAAACGTTTACACGCAATAAATACAAGGGACAGTGTCTGACAATTTGGAATAAAAACAAACATTTTTTTAAATTAAGTCAGCTCTAAAATTACTGGGGCATGATCAGAAGGCTTGTCCAGTGCGCGCGGTTCAGCGTCTACAACAACAGATTGCGTCTTATCTATCGCCTCAGGCGATAATAAAAAATGATCAATACGCATGCCCTTGTTTTGTTGAAAGGACCCTGCCCTATAATCCCACCAAGTAAAGCATTTTTCATATGGATACAGCGCTCTAAAGGCATCGCTGTAGCCCAAGTTTAATAATTCGCTTAACTTTAACCGTTCAGGTACAGAACATAAAATACGGTCTTTCCATTTTGCAGCATCGTAAACATCTAAATCATCTGGTGCTATATTAAAATCGCCACCAATTATTAATTCTTCTTTATACGTTAACAGATGTTTCATGTGCTTTTTTAAAGCAGATAAAAAACACAGTTTATAGTGATATTTTTCTGATCCTACTTCAGATCCATTGGGCACATAAATGCTGACCACTCTTTTATTCCCTATCACAGCTTCTATATAGCGCGCTTGTTCGTCTTTGAAATTTGGAACATTTAATTGAATATCTTCAATTGGTTTTTTGGATATAATAGCAACGCCATTATATGTTTTTTGACCAAAAATAGCCGTATTATAACCCAGGTCTGAAAATGACTCTTCAGGAAAGTCATGATTTTGACATTTTAATTCTTGCAATAACAACACATCAATTTGTGTTTCTTGCAACCATTTTGTAACATGTTCTAAACGCGTCCGTATAGAATTAACATTCCAAGTTGCAATACGCATATAAATTACCTACTGTGAGACTAAAGTTTCTGCCGGATATGTTTTAGGGTAAGTGCTACCATCTGGATGAACAGGCGTGTTTTTTACACCACAAGATGCCATCAAAATACCAACAAAAATTAAAAGAAATGTTTTCATAATATCATAAAAAATGGTGGGCGGTGAGAGGATTGAACTCCCGACCCTCTCGGTGTAAACGAGACGCTCTACCGCTGAGCTAACCGCCCACATAACAACACATCAGTGTTTCTCTTGCTTAATTATCATCTATTTATCGTCATGTCGTCAAGACTTAAATATAGAAAAACTAAAAATTAATTTCTTGTTACGGGTTCCAAAATAAGCTTGACACCCTCTACAGCCACAACAACCATATGTGACCCCACGGGTGAGTCTATACCTTTAGCGTTCCAGACTGAATCCCCAACCTTAACTTGCGCGTGACCATCAACAATAGGATTTGTAAGTATAATTTTTTTACCTATCATGCTATCTTGGCGACGATTCATATTTTTTTGATCCGACTGCTTGAAGTTTATAGGCACGAAACGCCGCCCCATAACAGTCACAAAAACAGATAAAGCCGTATAAATTATAATTTGTGTCATAGGATCTATAGAGAACATATAAGTAATGCAGCCCTGAATAACCGCTGCGCAACCAAACCACATTAGGTAAGCAATGGGTGCCAAAGATTCAAGCCCAATTAGGACCACGCCAATAATCAACCAGTGCCAAGCAGAAAGCGCAAAAACTAAATCCATCGTTGTATTTTTCTTTCTTTTTAATATATAGGAAAATTTTCCAATAGTTTTTCGACTTCTTGCTTAATGCGTGAAATGACTGTTGTTGTTGTTCCTGCCTTTAATGCTTCGACAATTTCTACAATCCAATCGGCCACTTGAATGAATTCTTTTTCCTTAAATCCACGTGTTGTACATGCAGGCGTTCCAAGGCGTATACCTGATGTAACAGATGGTGACAAAGGATCAAAAGGAATACTGTTTTTATTACACGTCAGATTCGCTTTTTCCATTGTGTCGGACAGGGATTTTCCAGTCACATTGTGAGAACGTAAATCAACCAATAAAAGATGTGAATCGGTTCCACCAGATGTAACAGACACACCTTTTTCAATAAGACGGTTACTTAATACCACAGCATTTGCCATAACTTGCTTAATATATGTCTTAAATTCAGGCTGTAATGCTTCATGAAACGCAACGGCTTTTGCTGCAATAACGTGCATTAATGGCCCACCTTGAAGTCCAGGAAACACAGCTGAGTTAAATTTTTTACCCAATTCAACATTATTAGATAAAATAATGCCACCACGTGGGCCACGCAGTGTTTTGTGTGTGGTGGATGTGACAACATCTGCATACGGTAGGGGGGACGGGAAAGCACCAGCAGCAACAAGGCCTGCAAAATGCGCCATATCGACCATCAGATAGGCGCCCACTTTATCTGCTATATCCCGAAACCTTTTAAAATCAATCGTACGTGGATAGGCAGAACCACCCGCAATAATAAGTTTTGGCTTATGTTCTAAAGCTAATTTTTCAACTTGATCATAATCAATTGTATATGTATCAGGACGAACATCATATGGAATTGGATTAAACCATTTGCCTGAAAGTGTAACCTTGCAACCATGCGTTAAATGTCCACCAGAATCTAGCGACATACCCATAAAAGTATCACCTGGCTGTAGCAATGCTAACATGACGGCTGTATTGGCTTGCGCCCCAGAGTGCGGTTGCACATTGGCAAATTCACAATTAAACATTTTGCAAACACGTTCAATCGCCAAAGATTCAGCAACATCAACATACTCGCAACCACCATAATACCGGCGATTAGGATAACCTTCAGCATATTTATTTGTCAGCACAGAACCTTGCGCTTCCATAACGGCTGCTGAAACTATGTTTTCGGACGCTATAAGTTCAATTTGGGAACGTTGACGCAAAAGTTCTGAATTAATGGCTTGTTCAATAGCTGGATCTGTCTTTGCAATATTATTTATGTTATTCAAAGCATGCCTCCTGATATGGTGAAATGGTGCCGTGAGAGAGAATCGAACTCTCGACCTCACCCTTACCAAGGGTGTGCTCTACCACTGAGCCACCACGGCATTTACTTC
>PFNE01000022.1:12785-51376 GCA_002791835.1 Alphaproteobacteria bacterium CG_4_10_14_0_8_um_filter_37_21
ATATCGCGCGAGAAAGTTCTATTTTTATTTTGTTTTTTTCATATTTAAGGAAATACGTTGCAAGCTAGTATATAGAATTCAGGAAAAATGCAACAACGGTAAGATGCTTATGGTGCAACCTTTAGTAAAAAACACACTTCCTGTCTGATGGGCCTCCGCAAGTTCCCACAAAATCCACGCCTCCGCCTCCTCCACCACAAAGCTGCAATCTCCCCGCTCCCTTAAAAATCCTTAACAAAGAATTAATAAGTACCACGGCGTTTAAGTAATTTACTCACCTCACGCAAAACCTGTATACTGTACTCGATATCAGAGTTTAGTATACCGGCCCTAGGATCGAGGGCATTATTCCCAAATTAACTATGGGTATGACTGCCGCCAAGGAATCACACATAATTCCTCCTCCACCAAATCAGTGGCCCTCTATTGTTAGAATAGGCCAAAAAAGCTAATATAGCGTTAATATAAAACCATATTTTTTAAAAGTAGGTCAGGTATGTTTCATCATAAATTTTCAGTTTTAGGGCGCCAGTGGAAACAAGAGCCCATTAATGAACGCGACGCACTCATGCTGCAACAAAAACACACCTTACCGTCATTGCTATCAGAAATCATACTAAGGCGCAAAATTCAAGTAGAGGAAGCAACGGACTACCTTGAACCAACCATTAAAAGAACATTAAAAAATCCCTCACTTTTAAAAGATATGGATAAAGCAGTCGATCGTGTTTTAAAGGCGATAAAAGCCAGAGAAAAGATTCTTGTTTACGCTGATTATGATGTTGATGGCGCAACATCTTCTGCCCTTATACGTAAATACTTTAAGGAAATTGGCATTGATACAGGATTGTATATTCCTGATCGTATTGAAGAAGGGTATGGTGCAAATTCAGAGGCTATGCAATCTATTAAAGATCAAAAATATGATTTGGTGATTATGTGCGATTGCGGCACAACTTCTTTTGAACCTTTAGAACACGCAAAAAAAATTAGATTAGATGTCATCATTTTAGATCATCACACGACAGAAACAACTCTTCCTGAATGTGTCGCATTGGTTAATCCGCATCGCCTAGATCAAGACGCATCAACTAAATCCGACTTTAGTTTATTATGCGCTGCAGGTGTTGCTTTCTGCTTTTTAGCCGCCTTAAACCGCACGCGCAAACAACAAAATCATGAAGTCATACCCAACCTTATCAACTACTTAGATCTTGTGGCCCTTGGCACAGTATGTGATGTTATGCCGTTAAAAGGCATCAACCGCGCAATTGTTGCACAAGGTTTAAAGTTAATGCAGGGCCAAAAAAACATTGGTCTATCTGCTTTAATGAAGATATCTGGCGTTAACGATAAACCATCAAGTTATCATTTAGGTTTTTTTTTAGGTCCACGCATTAATGCCGGCGGGCGTGTCGGGAAAGCTGACATGGGATCAAAACTTTTAACAACAGATAACCCATTAACAGCCCAACGCTTAGCAGAACAATTACATCATTTCAATGAAGAACGTAAAACCATTGAAACTATTATGCTAGAACAAGCCTATCTTAAGATTGATAGCGAAAAACTGTATAACGACCCCGTCATTATCGTAAGTGGAAACGATTGGCATCCAGGTGTTATTGGTATTGCAGCCAGCCGTATTAAAGAAAAATACAACAAACCAACAATTGTGATTGCCTTTGATGGCGTTGAGGGCAAAGGCTCTGGAAGGTCTGTTCCTGGAGTTGATCTTGGCCCGTCCATGCATGATGCTGTTCATAAAAACATATTATTAAAAGGTGGTGGCCATGCTATGGCTGTGGGCTTATCTATCAACAAAGAGAAGCTAGACGACTTTCGCGCATTTTTAATAGACCGTTTTGCTGAGGACGTTAAAACCTATCAACCAATTTCAAAGGTGGATGGCATACTATCTCTATCAGGTGTTAATATTGGTCTAGCAAAACTTTTATTGCAACTGGAGCCCTTCGGCCAAGGTAATCCAACACCAAAATTTGTTTTAGAAAATGTGCGACCAGCTTTTGTCATGCCCGTGGGTGATGGTCACTTTCGGGTTACATTACAAGATAAAGGTGGCAACACACTGGAGGCTATGGCATTTCGCGTTCGCGGAACACCACTGGAAGCGATTCTTACCAATACACGAAATATTATTCATGTACTGGGATCTGTTAAATATGATGTATGGCACAATAGGGAAAAAGCATCCTTCTTTATTGATGATCTTATTGCAGCGTAAAACTATATCATTCAAAATGCGTATTTCATCTATCTGAACCCGGACATAAATCACGGAAGTGTTGGTGACATTTCTCCCACACTTCCCTTTTTAAGATCTTGAGCACTTTATTTGATAGTATGCAGGTGTATTAAATGGTCAATATAATTGACAACCTTATTCCAGAGACCTTTCCCAAGATTCACCTGGCATTAGCTGTTGCATTCTCTTGATTGCATCCAAATCTCCTTGCCGCGCAGCGCGTATAAAATAAACGGTTGCTTCGAATCTGTTTTCTGGAACACCATTGCCGCTGTAGAGCATAACACCGCACTCATATTGTGCATCAGGATCATCTAAGTCAGCTGCCATTTTGAAGTATTGAAAAGCTTTTACTTTATCTGGTGTAATTCCACGACTCCCGTTATACATCGCTCCGGCTCGACACATTGCATTAATATGACCTTGCGCTGCACCCATTTTAAAGTATTCCAATGCTTGCAATCTCTCTTCTGGTACACCATCGCCTCCACTCAACATCAGACCACACATATACTGTGCTTTATCTAACCCTCGATCAGCAGCAACCTTGAAAAATCTGAACGCTTCCTTTCTGTGATCTGGCAAGCCAACACCGAGATAACTCATCTTTCCACATTTATACTGGGCATTACTATCTCCGGCACTAGCATCTGATAAAATTTCTAAAATAGTTTGTGTTGTATCCGGTACTATATTTTGACAAGACTTAGCTAATTTTTTAGACTCCTGCTTTTCAGCTTCTTCTAAACTACGACGTTCACAGTCCATCTGTTTACACATAGAAAACGCAGTTGAATGTCCTTTTTGTGAAGCTTGGGCAAAATATGTATAAGCACTTTCCCTATCAGCTTCAATGCCCCACCCTCTTTTCAACATGGTACCGCAATTCCACTGTGCTTCCCTATGCCTCTGAGCTGCAGCCATTTTGAAATATCTAAAAGCATTAGCTTTATCTTCAGGGATGCCATTTGCGTCAAATAACATTAATCCGCAATTAAACTGACTAGCGACATGACCGTGGAGAGCGGCTTGGCTAAAAAACTGATAGGCTTTAGGTTTATTTACATCCATTCCTTCTCCTGAAAACAACATGCACCCGCATGTATATTCTGCTAAGGAATAACTCTGCGCAGCGGCAGCTTCAAAATAAGAAAATGCTTCTAGTTTATTTTTACGAAAATCATCCTCAGATCGGAGAAATATACCACAATTAGTTTGAGCATCTGCATCACCTTGCTCTGCGGCCATTTGAAAGTATCTAAAAGCATCTATATTATTCTTTGTAAACCCTTTGATACCTTGATAAAATCTAGCTCCACATTTGAATTGTGCATCTCTATCCCCAGAATCAGCAGCGAGCAAAAGTTCTGTAAGTGTTTCATTACTACTAGTTGCATTTTCTCTAATTGATATTGTCGTGGCTTCCGCCAACAGTGGTACACTCGATGCTATCATCATAGACTGCATTGCTAATAAGCAGAAAGCACTTGATAACATAAATTGTATTAAATGCCTCTTTTTCATTCCTAAAATCCTTGTTTGGGTGTCCTACACAGTAAATAGACATGTAACTTTTGTATTTACAGGTTTTAAATTATCCACATATTATCATAGTTACAAAACGCGTACAATAGACATGTAAACTTAATCCTTTATATATTGTTTGTACATCATGTTCATTAACAGTGCTCCGCGACGATAACACGATCGTTTTCACTATAGTCTTTGATGCACTGTAAAAATTTCAAATGCTTTTGCCTATAAATAATATCTTGTACGGCAATACTTTGATCGAAACCTATTTCACAGTAAAAACGCCCTTTATTATTTAGATGCTCACTGACCTTTGGCATGATTTTTATATAATCATCTAACCCGTCTGTGCCAGCATAAAGGGCTTCATGGGGGTCATAATTTTTCACAGAGTCATCTAAAGGGTAGTCGCTTTTTATATAAGGTGGGTTTGTAATAATACAGTCAAATTTGGCCACCTGTTTTGCAACAGGCAGTGCGTCAAACCAGCTGCCTTGATAAAAAGTGATTCGATTAGAAATTTTGTGAAAGTTTGCATTTTGTTCAGCAACTTTTAATGCTTTTTCTGAAAAGTCTAAAGCTATACCTTGGGCGTTTGGATATAGCAACAATAATGTAATAATAAGACTTCCTGATCCCGTACCTAAATCTAAGAATGATAAATTGGCGTGATTATCGCAATAGTCAGTGCGTACAGCATCAATAAGCATTTCAGAATCTTGCCTTGGGTCAAGAACATCGGTGGTTACAGCAAAGTTAAATCCATAAAATTCTGTGCAGCCTAATATTTTTGTCAGTGGTTCTTTTTGCTTTAGTCGCGTTAATGTATGAGACAAAAAGTGTTGCTCTTCCAGTGTTAAAAAAATATCATTTTGCAGCCGCAGTTTTGAGTATGAAACATGCCGAAAATGAGATAACGCAACGATCAGCGATTTTTGATGCGCTATTTCTAAATCTTTATATAAATCAAAAAATTTCATTAGGTTGTCTTATTATACAAACGATAAAATTCTGTCAAAAAGGCTTTTCGCGCTTTTGATGTTTTAATTTTTGTTTTTGCCATCAAGTTAATTGTAAATATATTTCTAGAAATACCAAAAAGCAGACTGCGCTTTAAGAGAATTGGAAATTCAAAATTCCCTTTGTTTTTCAATACATCATACATAAAAACAGCGGTTCCCGTGCGTCCCTTGCCACCACGACAATGAAAGTGAACCCAAGCGTTCTCTGGCAAGCTATTGATAAATGCAATAAAATCTTGCGTTAATATATCAGTTGGATGTTGATGATCCGTAATAGGAAAGCGTTTATAGTGCGCACCTGTTGATTCAACCAAGTTTTTTTCACTCTGCGCTGCTTTAACACCTACCCAAATTGGTTCGTAACGTTTTGTTACATTACGTGTTTTTTTATTTATCGCCTGGTGAATGTGAATATTTTCTTGCCTTAGAAGCATGCGACAGTATTCTTCTTCCATTTCCACAAGCTTGCTTTCAGGCATCCCAACAAATGAGCCAAACTTATCATTATCATTTATAGCTTTAATATGTCCTGCTGATATGGCCCTGTCATTTATAAAAAAATGCGGTTCTTCTCTCAAATCGACAACATATACTTGTGAAGGTTCCACGCAATATTGTTGTCTCAGATAACTTAAAATCTCTTGAAATTGGGCTGGGGAAAATTGAGCGCTTGCGGACAAATTGTAATGCGTGAAATTATAGAGTTCTTTTTGATGCTTATCAGTTCTTGGAATACTGATTTTTTTAGATATTTGGAACCTTTTGGGTAGTTTTTTATCTTTTGCACTTGTATGATCAAAAATAAAGTATATATTCTTTTTATGCAGTTCTTTAAAATCAAGAGAGCATGATTGAATATTTTGAAAATTAACAATCACGATAAAAAGGGATAGAATAAAGCGCATTTTACCATGATTCTTTTAAATATATCCTCCTAAATCTACAAAAAGGTACACCAAATGTCAACATTAGACCTATTTATTCCAAGTAAAGCACCAAGCCATAGGCAAGCAAAAGTCGCTGAAAACATTAAAAATATACTTGCAACAATTTGTGCCCATGGTGACTTTCCACCTGCAGAAGATGAAAATCAAAAAACGTTACGGTTAACGGAATCCATAAGCATTACAAAGGTAGACATTTCACCAGACCTTCAGCACGTTACTGCATATTTCATGACTCTAGGTGGGAAAAATTTAGAATTTGCAGAGCAGTTTTTAAACGCCCTACAATCATATTTTAGATATAAAATGGCAAAAAAGTTAACAATGAAGTATACGCCTGAAATCTATTTTTCAATAGATAAGGGATATGACGCTCAAGATCGCATCAATAGTATTTTAAATATTGTTTAAAGCTTATTTTAATCACACCTGGTGAAAATCGCAACTGGACAAATAAAAAAAGCCTGCAAAAAAAACTCTGCAGGCTTTTTCTTTCTTCAAATAATCAACAACTTAATGCTGAAGGAATTTGTTCTGCACCACGTTGACGATCAAGGGCAATCTTGATGGCCTCATGAATATTATTCTCAAATTTTTCTGTCGCAACATGCTCACCCTCATGTGTTGAACATGTTATGTGCGATTGACCTTCATCATTAAGTTTAGCAAACACTTGGCAACATCTTTGCATTTGTTCTGCGCCATTTACAAAAATAGGATCTTTTGTGCCCATTTCATTGTGAATAATCCATGGCAGCATTGTTGATTTTTCAATATCATGATCGAATCTACAGTGCATAAAACCAACTGGTGGCGACATTGACGTTAACAAAGACTGCACTTGACCCAACTTGCCATTGCCTAGCACTTCCATAAAAGTGCTTGCAAGCAAGCCACCTAAAGAATGCCCAACAAGAACGATATTTTCCATTGGAATATCGCCAAATTGATCTTGTATATCTTTGATATTGTCAACAAATAGTTGACGAAGTTCTGGTAACAACTCTAATTCTTTTTTTGCAACGATATCAGCTTTATTAGCATCATCATTTTGTTTATTGATATCGTTTAAAACAGATTGTATTTTTTGATTAAATTCTAATAGCCCTGCAGCTTTATAATCTAAAACAAGTGTTTTAACAGTTTCATTGCCCTTTTCATCTGTGCGTGCAAATGTTTTTTCAGCCCATGTTTGTGTGGACTTTAAGTCGCTACCCAGTCCATGAAAAAAGACAAGTAATATTGGCTTGTCTGCTTGTGGTTTTTTGACAAATTTTCCCTGATGTTTAGCCACTGTTAACTGGCCAGAAGCGTGATCAGCAACAACACTATGTTCTGCAATCGCGCCAGAACTTATGATTGAGGCTGTTAAAAGACTTGCTTTTAAAAATTTATTGATATTCATTCTTACTTTCTATCTAGGTTATCAATAAATACTATAGTACATTAATTTTATTTTTGATGCATATTTTTTCTTATCTTATTATTTAAAGCCAAAAACTTATTGACTTTTTCTAGGGAGTAGTACAAAATTAAGCTAGTTTTTTATAAGAATTTATCTTTAGGAGTATATTATGGCGCGTCGTTGTGTTGTAACAGGAAAAGGTGTGATGAGTGGTAATAACGTTAGCCACGCGAATAATCGTACACGCCGACGTTTTCTTCCAAATCTACAGCAAGTTTCATTGCTAAGTGATGCACTAGGCCATAAGGTTAGCATGCGCATTACAACAAGAGGATTACGTACGATTGAATTTCATGGTGGATTAGATGCTTATTTAACAAAAGCAAAATCATCTAAACTAGCGCCAGAATTATTGAAGTTGAAAAAAACAATTTTAAGACGTGCTGAAGCAAAAACACAAGCGTAAGTATTTCTTACTTTGATGTTAAAAAAAAGCGACGTTAGTCGCTTTTTTTAGTATATAATCTGCCGTTATGAAACATTATAAAATGTCAAAAAAACCATATACGACTAAAATACTGTTTTTTGGGTACAGCCAATTAGGTTATGATGCTTTTCAATACTTATGTGAAAACTTTAATGTTGTTGGGGCTGTCACCCATCACACAAATAAAGAAGAACCTGATCTGTTTGATCTTGTGGAAGATCACGCAAATACATGGGGTATTCCAGTATTTAAACCAGAACTTTCAGACTTGAAGTTCTTTGCAGAAACTGTGAAAAATCTAGACCCTGACATGATTATATCTGTATATTATCGGCACATGATTCCCATGGGGATTTTAAACATCCCTCAACTTGGATCCTACAATATGCATGGGTCTTTTTTGCCCTATTTTAGAGGGTGCGCACCTATAAACTGGGCTATTATTAAGGGCGAAAAAACCACTGGCGTTAGCCTACATGAAATGGTCGAAAAGCCTGATGCAGGGGGTATTATAGACCAGCGTTCTTGCTGCATAGGAAAGAATGAAACAGCCGGTGAATTGCTTGAAAAAATGCGACCACTAAGCCTTTCTATATTAAAAACAGCCATCCCAAACATTATAGAAGGCACGCAGACCAAAACATTCTTAGACATCAAAAAGGGATCGTATTTTGGACGCAGAAAACCTGAGGATGGGCGCATTAATCCTTTGCATCAAACAGCGCAAGAGGTTCATAATTTAGTGCGTGCACTGCAACCATGGCCCCAGTATCCGCCTGCATTTTTAGAAACAAAGGGTCAAAAGCTGTTGATTCACCAAACTGATATTGGCGCTGAACAGCCCAACTTCTATATAAGCAACCCAATTGTTGGCACTTTATATACAATACAAAAACATGATAGCTGGCTGTACTGCAAAGACAATAGCTGGATCAAAATTTGTAAATTCGCCACCCAAGAAGCCTAATAGTTTAAACACCCTATATTCCAAATTACAAGGGCTAAAAAATAGATATTTTTGTAAAAGGCTACAAGGCCCCATTAAACAGAAACTCTACCTGTCACCAGCTACATAAAAAAACTTACAAATATGAGGGGCGCACCGAAAGCAACCTGTCCACCTTACGCACAGCTTCTTTCTTAGCCAAAATAATCAATACATCGTTCACACTGATAATCATTTGTTTTGGCAAAAAATGCGGCACACCATCACGCACAAGGGCTACAATCATAATTTCATCAGGAATATTAATGTCTTCAGCACTAATACCAACAATATGGCTTGTATCACGCGTGATAACTTCAATAATTTCAGAGTGACCATCTGAAATTGTGTGCACATTTTCAATGCGTCCGCACCTTATATTTTGCAAAATTGTTGAAACCGTAATTGCTTTAGGACTAATCACACCATCCACACCAATGGAGGTTACAAGCGTTGTGTATTGATCATTATTTAATAATGTTAAACAACGCTCGGCGCCCTGTCTTTTCACCATAAGACTAGCCAAGATATTTACTTTATCTTCATTTGTGACCGCGACAACACTTTCACAATTACGCAAATTCAGATTATTCAAAACATCCGTATCCAAAGCATCGCCCTGAAAAACTTCAGCTCTTTCTAAATTCCTTGCCAAATACTCGCAGCGTTTAACATCTTTTTCAATAATATTAATTTCCATATTTGGAATTTGTTCTAAACTTTGCGCAAAGCCATAACCAATGTTACCACCACCAACAATTAAAACACTTCTTTGAATATGATCAAAATGTCCAAATGCTTCCATGCATTGCGTGATATTTTCTGAAATTGTTGAGAAAAACACTTCATCACTTGCTTTTATTTCATCATTTTCTTTTGGAAAAAATGTATGGCCATCGCGCGATATATTTAAAAGAACCATATCCACATTCGGCAAAACAGTTGCCAGCAAGCGAAGCGGCGTATTTAATATAGGTGACCCCGATTGCACGCGAACACCAATTACCTTAATACGATTATTATAGAGCGATATCACTTGGAAAGCCCCAACAATTTCTGTACTGCGCGTTAAGGAACGGGCAACTTCTGTTTCTGGAGAAATAATTCGATCAACTGCAATTGTTTGTGATTGAAATAAGTGAATCCATTCTGGACTTAAGTAGCTATTGCTACGCACCCGGGCAATTTTAATAGGAATATCAAAAAGGCTTTTTACCACTTCACAGGCAACAATATTCACCTCGTCAGATGCCGTCACGGCAATCATCAAATCTGTTTCAGAACAGCCTGCTTTTTGCAAAACGTCTGGATGCGATGCATGACCTAAAATAGGTTGAACATCTAATTTTTCAGCAACACGTTCTAAAGTTTGTGGGTCATGATCAACAATCGTCACCTCATAGTCTGTATACTCTTCGTAAGCAAAATACCGTGCAATGCTATATCCAACACGACCAGCACCTAAAATTAATACGCGCATGACTAGGCAACTTTATGGTTATTATCGACTAATAATCATTCTAGCTAATTTTTTAATTAACACCTAATAAAAATAGAGATTTTCATTTTAGAAGTGGCGCACCCAAGAGGATTCGAACCTCTGACCTTTGCCTCCGGAGGGCAACGCTCTATCCAGCTGAGCTATGGGTGCACAAAAATATGTTTATAAGATGGCACATTATACACAAATACGCAATAAATCAGGATTTTTCTTGATTTTTCACTCTATTCCAAGTAAAAAGACAAGTGTATACACTATGATTAGGCATGATAAATGCAAACCTTTCTTGATTTTGAAAAAAATGTAGCAGAGCTTAACGGTAAAATTGAAGAATTACGCCTTATGGCTAACTCTAAAAATATTAATGTTGCTGAAGAAGTTATGAAGCTGGAAAGAAAATCAGAAAAAGCTTTAACAAAAATATATGCTGAACTTACACCATGGCAAAAAGTTCAAGTTGCACGCCATCAACAAAGACCAAAGTTTTTTGATTATTTAAACACCTTGTTTACAGACTTTATGCCACTTGCTGGGGATCGCGTCTTTGGAAATGATCATGCTTTAATTGGTGGCATGGCACGTTTTAAAGGGAAATCTGTGGTTGTCATAGGTCAGCAAAAAGGAACAGATACTGAAAGCCGTTTACACCATAATTTTGGCATGCCGCGCCCTGAAGGCTACCGCAAAGCAAAACGTCTTATGGAACTTGCGAATCAGTTTAATATGCCCATTTTAACTTTTGTAGATACCGCTGGTGCCTACCCAGGCTTAGATGCCGAAGAACGCGGCCAAGCGGAGGCCATTGCGCGATGTATAGAAACATCATTCAACCTAACTGTACCCCTTATTTCATGTATTATTGGTGAAGGTGGATCAGGTGGTGCGATTGCTATAGCCTCAGCCAATAGTGTATTTATGTTAGAACATTCTATTTATTCTGTGATATCGCCTGAAGGCTGCGCATCTATTTTATGGAAAAGCGCACAGCGCACAAAAGATGCTGCAAATGCCCTAAAACTAACAGCTCAAGATTTGCAAAAACATAAAATTATTGATGCAATTATTCCAGAGCCGCTAGGTGGTGCTCATCGCAATATTTCCCTCATGACAGAGCGCACACGAGACGTCATATCTTCAAAACTTAATGATCTCTCTCAACTTTCTGGGCAGAAATTAAAACAAATGCGTCGCCAAAGATTTATTGATATTGGTGATAAAGACCTCTAGAATGTAATCTTATGGATGACATTCTTAATGAAAAATTTCAACGCCGCACATTAATTTTAGGTGGCATACAGGGGGGCCTATTTTTAGGTCTTGTGGGAAATTTATATCGACTTCAAGTTTTAGAAAACAAGCACTATAAAAACTTATCGGACAAAAACCGGATTCATAATTTTCTTATTTTACCAGATCGTGGCCTTATTGTAGATCATAAAAATACTATTCTTGCACATTCCAAAAATACATATATTGCTTATTTTGATCGCACTCAAGTACAAGACATCCCTATACTCGTAGAGAAGCTTAAGCAGCATATTACACTAAATGAGCAGGATGAAAACTGGATATACAAACAATTAAAAACAAAAACAAAAATTGAACCTATTATTATTAAAGAACAGCTAACATACGCAGAAGTGTCAAAGATTGAATATTTTTTGTCTGAACTGTCCGGTGTTTATACTGACAATATTAGATCACGCGAATACTTAAACCCAGAACCTTTTGCACATGTTGTGGGTTTTGTATCCTCTATCTCACAACACGAAAAAACAAAGAATAGTGCTTTATTAATGGCACCAGGGTTTCAAACAGGAAAAACTGGGATTGAAAAATTTTACAATGATTCACTAGTGGGCAGACCTGGTGCAAAAAAAGTAGAAGTAAATGCGTATAGAAAAGTGGTTCGCACTTTAGCTTATGAGAAAAGCATACCGGGCGATAATTTGGTTTTAAATATTGATTCTAAGTTACAATTAAAAATATATGAATTGTTAATGAAACACAATTCAGGTGCCTGCGCTGTGATGGATGTACATACAGGCGCATTACGTGCATTTGCATCAGCACCTGGTTTTGACACTAATTTATTTGTAAACAAACTTTCCCATCAAAACTGGAACGACCTGTCGCACAATATCCATCGACCCCTTATTAATAAATTAACATCCGGGCTTTATGCTCCTGGGTCAATTTTTAAAATGCTTGTTGCCTTAAGCGCTTTAGAAAAAGGTAGCATTACATCCGCTGAAAAAGTCCATTGCCCGGGTCACTATGATGTAAATAATCATAAATTTCACTGCTGGACCTGGAAAACCGGGGGGCATGGCTACGTTAATCTCATAGATGCCATTGCATCGTCATGTGATGTTTACTTTTATAAACTTGCCAATAAACTAAAAGTTGATGATATTGCTAATATGGCAAAACGTTTTGGCTTTGGTTCCATAACGGGCTTAGAAATTGCACATGAAAAAGCTGGGCTTATACCAACAGCTGCATGGAAAAAAGCAAAATATGGAAAGCGATGGTCTATGGGTGAAACAATTAACGTGACCATTGGTCAAGGCGCAGTGTTATGCACGCCGATGCAAATTTTGCGCATGATGGCAGCACTGGTCAACGGCGGCAAGCTTGTCACACCACGCCTTGTTGAAAGTACGCCAGAACAATCAAGTATTATTAGCGTTAACCAACAACACTTAGGACTTATTAAACAAGGAATGCACAACGTTTTAAATCATGCTTCTGGAACAGCTTTTAATAGCAGATCTAAAAATAAAAATTTTGAAATTGGTGGAAAAACCAGCACAACACAAGTTGTGCGCATTACGGAAGAACAACGCAAAAAGGGCCTGACAAAAAACAGTCGTTGGGACTTACGTGAACATGCATTTTTTGCGGGATATGGCCCCACGCACGATGCTAAATTTGCAACAATTGTATTTGTTGAACATGGAGAATTTGGAAGCAAAACAGCAGCTCCGATTGGCCGTGATGCTTTATTATTAGCACAGGAAATTCTTGGATGATTGAAAAATTTAACAAAATCAAACTATTACCTTGGCCGTTAATAGGTGTTATTTTAATCATTGCTGGACTTGGCATATTAATGCTTTATTCTGCAGCAAACGGAAACCTACACCCCTGGGCCTTTAAGCAATTACTGCGCTTATTTGTGGGACTTATTTTAATGGTTATTGTTGCCTTAATTGATATGCGCACATGGATTGCAAGTGCGTATTTTTTTTATGCCGCAACCCTAGCTTTACTGGTATTTGTAGAATTATTAGGCTTTGTTGGTATGGGTGCGCAGCGGTGGATTGATTTGTACATATTCAACTTACAACCCTCAGAGCTGATGCGCTTAGCGCTTTTGCTAGCACTTGGACGATATTTTTACACAGCCGATTCCAAAGAAATGCGCAACTGGCGTTTTTTAGTACCACCAGTCATCATGATTGTTTTACCTGTAGCGCTTGTATGCAGACAACCCGACCTTGGTACGGCTTTACTGTTAATGATGGGTGCAACATCAATTTTATTTGTAAGCGGCATCCACTGGGGATACTTTTTGGGGGTTAGCTGCACTGCCCTTGCCAGTGCACCCGTTCTATGGTCTTTTCTGCACACCTATCAAAAAAACAGAATTTTAAATTTCTTAACGCCAGAGCGTGACCCCATGCGAACAGGTTACCACGTTGTGCAGTCTAAAATTGCACTAGGGTCAGGCGAAGTTACAGGTAAGGGATTCTTAAAAGGCACACAAAGCCACCTAAATTTTTTACCGGAAAAGCAGACTGATTTTATTTTCACAATGTATGGGGAAGAATTTGGTTTTCTTGGCTGTATTTTTTTAATTGCGCTATATTGTATATGGTTATTGGGTAGTTTAGAAATTGCTCTAAATTGTAAACACCGATTTGGCCAGCTATTGGGCGTTGGTATTACACTTAGCTTTTTCGTCTATGTTTTTGTTAATATTGCTATGGTGATGGGGTTACTGCCTGTTGTTGGTATACCCCTGCCCTTTTTTTCCTATGGTGGCACTGCCTTAATCACGCTACTTATATCGCAAGGTGTTTTATTTTCCGTTCACATCCACACAAAATCAAGAGGGCATAGATTGTTTTAGTAAAAAGACAAGCTAGTCTTGTTTGTACAACACAATAACTATATAATTATTGTGTTGCGTTGTGTTTTATCAGTTCACACAATACAAAAAAATATAGGGTGCATATATGATCAAAATAAATAGCTTAATATCACCTCTTGCTAGTTTACTTTTATTCAGTATAGCAATAGGTTTTATGTCTACATTTGTTACATTTCTAATGAACTTAAAAGGGATAAATCCAATTCTTATTGGCAGTATGTCAACTGTCAATTATATTGGCGTGATGATAGGCGCCTTTAAATCTGAAAAATTTATTTTACGTATTGGTCACATCAGGGCTTTTTGCGCATTTGGCTCTGTTCTATCAATCGTTACACTTTTACATGGTGTACTAGATAATATGTATTTTTGGTTTTTATTACGTTTTATTACTGGCATATGTCTTTCTGGCCTTTATGTTGTGGTGGAAAGCTGGTTATTATCAATTTCACTTATCAAAAATAGGGGAACCGTTCTTGCGCTTTATATGATTACACTATACGGTGCACAAGCCCTTGGGCAATTATTCATGCTCGCTGAATTAAGTCAGCCAACTATTTTATTTTTGATTGCCGGCATTTCTTGTATTGCTTCTATTTTTCCTTTGTCCATTACACGAATTCCGTCACCTAAAATTGAAGAAGCTGTCTCGATGGATTTTAAAATTTTATTACAAAAAACACGATCTAGTATTATTGGCAGCCTATCCTCCGGCCTAATTCTTGGGTCGCTATATGGTCTGCTTCCCATTTATCTAGCACAAATCAATTATTCACAAAAAATGATAGGGTATATGATGTTTGCTACCATATTTGGCGGTATGGCCCTTCAATACCCCATTGGAAAACTATCAGACACAATAGAACGACGGACAGTAATTTCAGCTTTATTTCTCATAGCATCGGCAATATTAGGCTATATACTCTTCTTTTCAATTCACCCCACAGCGAGTATGTTCCTGTTTTTCATCTTAGGTGGCTTAACATTTACCATTTATCCTATTTCTATTTCGCACGCCTGCGATAATATAGATTCAAATAGCATCGTATCTGCAACACAAGGGTTATTACTCATTTACAGTTTGGGGGCTGCTTTGGGGCCACTTCTAGCAGGATTAATATCTTTCTATGCGCCTGACCAAGGGCTGATTTTATTTTTGTTACTCATCTCTATTCCTACAGGTTTATATCTTTTATATATTAGGTTGTACTCTAAAGCCTCTCATCAAGACGAAGCTTTCATGCCGCACCCTCAAACCACAATTGTCGTTTCAGAAATTGATCCACGCATCGAAGAATCATCTTAGGAAAATTTTAAAAGTGCATTTATTATCTTCTTTATTGACGACAAAAAAAGCAAATAAAAGCATATGATTGACGATATTCATACCACCTTAAAATATGGTAATCTTAATCTAGATTTGTTATTTAAATATCTATCACCATGAAGCATATAGCGCTTTTATTTTTTGTATTTACGCTGCATGAAGCGTTTTCTGATCAAGGAAAATGCCGCAGCGGTATCTCGACGCAATCATCATTAAATACGTTAAGAATCAAGGCAAAATATTTAACTTACGAATCCACAACAAGCACCTATACAGCAAAAGAACGTGTACATGTTACACAACCACTAACGCTGACAACACATCGTGAATTGTTTGCTGACAGCATCATTTACACCAAACAGAACAATACCGTAAAGGCAATTGGCCATGTAATTTTAAAAGATGCAACAGGGACCATCAGTTATGCAGATTCTCTAAAAATTACAGACTCGCTAAAAGATGGGGTTGTTGAGTCTTTAAGGATGCTCACAAAAGATAATGAACGTATTTTGTCACAAACGGCTAAACGACAAGACGGTATAACAACGCAGTTTTATAATGCAAGCTACACACCATGTAATGTGTGTCAAAATGAAGATGGATTTTGGCAACTAAACGCATCAGAAGTTAAGCATGACAAAGACGCGCAAACAATCTACTACTATAATGTTACGCTAACTTTAGGCGGCATTCCCATTTTGTATACCCCCTATTTTAGCCACCCTGATCCAACTGTTAAAAAAAAATCTGGATTACTATTTCCATCTTTTGGAAGCGTTTCTGAAACAGGAATATATGTTAGCCAACCCTACTATTATTCGATAGACGATACGTCTGACCTCACATTAACGCCAACGTTTATGTCAAAAGAAAACCCCTCAACCACGCTTCAATATCGTAAAAATTTTATCGACGGGGCCCTTGAATTATCTGGAAGCTACCATAGACAAAAAAAACGAACTGGCTACACAGCCCCAGAAATACCACTGAACCAACCGGGGGCAATAAAACAAGACAGATGGCACTTATTTTCTAATCTAGACTACGATATTGACGCAAAACAACGATTCAAATTCAAAATAAATCGTGCAAGTGACACAACATATCTTTCGCTTTATCCCTTTAGCGAACGGAGCTATTCGAATACATTTCGTGCGAATCGAAACTTAACCTCACATATAACGTATGAGAATTTTAATGATAATACTTATGCATCCATTAAAGGTGTGACCTACCAAACAGACAGACCAAAAACGACACCTATTATTCTGCCACACGTAGATCACCATTTTTTTTCTAAACAAACAGCCCTTGGTGGTTTCTATACACTAAACACAAGTTTGATTGGCATAAAAAGACACTGGGGCGTCCCTGGCATTTACGCAAAAGATACTGGCCGATTTTCAATAAAAGGGGTTTGGGAAAGATTATTTCTACAAGATGACGGCCACCTATTTGGCATCAACTTAAAATTACGCCAAGACGTCTACTACACAAAAGGCTATAACAAACACAAGTCAGCATCAGAAACAAATACACAGCTTTATACACTTCAAAGAAACAATCAAAAAACAACAGGTCGTTTGTACCCGCAATTTGTTCTTGATTGGCGTTACCCCCTTGCACAGTATAATAACAACTGGTCTTACTTTGTTGAACCAAAGGCAATGCTTGCAGTGGCTTCTAGATCTGCAGGATCACGTTTTGTGCCAAATAACGATTCAAGAACTTTTACTCTTGATGATACAACTCTTTTCCGTGCCAATCGTTTTGACGGTCTTGATCGTGTTGATTCAGGAAGGCGCGTTGTATACGGTGTTGATCAAAAAATTTATTGGGGATCGGGTAGCGCTATTCCACTCAAATCTGCATCATGGTTTATAGGACAATCCAAACGCCTAGACAATCATCAAGTCCTAGAAAATGCCGCACTGGGCGAAAATAAAAAATATTCAGATCTTGTCAATAGATTTAAAATACAACCTATAGATGACATAAACTTACGCATACGTAACGCAGTTGATGTAAAAACACGCAAACAACGTTTTATGGAAATTGGCGCCCTTATAGGACGACCAATGGCGCAATTTGACATTGGCTACGTAAAACTTGCAAGACACAATAACATTTACAAAACGGATCTTTCTCAATTAAACTGGCAGGTTTCATCAAAAGTAACAGATCAGTGGTCAGCATCATATGCTGAAATACGGAATTTTTTACATAATACGCAAGGCCCCCTCAACCAATATGCCACCATTGCTTGGGAAAATGAATGTTTCAAATTAGAAACAGGTTTATTCAAATCACGCATTAAAATTAATGATATTAAACCCAATACAGGTTTCTTGTTTCAAGTAACATTTAAGAACTTGGGTAATTTTAGCCCGTCTTCAGCACCTAGGTACCCTAGTAGTATTTTAAGTCAATTTTAGGGTACATATGAAAACTGGATGGATATTTTGCGACAGGGGTAAAGTTGGTTCCCTAAAGCAAGCAAAAGCATTAAGCGAAAAGCTTCAGTTGACGGCACAAATTTTTGATGTGAAACTGAGCTTTCCCTGGCGTTATTTACCCCCACAGGCAGCGCTGTTAAATATCAACCCACTACCACATATCATAACAACTCCCTACCCTGATATCGTCATCGGAATTGGTCGCCAATCCGTTTTGCCAACTTTACATATGCGCAATTTTTCTAAAACGATTTTCATACAAGATCCAAAAATTAATCCAAAATATTTTAATTGTGTTATCACCCCGCAACACGATAATTTATCAGCAGAAAATGTAATCAACATAACAGGATCTCTACATAGCATATCGCCAGAATATATTGCAGCCCTACCCGCTTCTAAATTTAAAAGCGATAAACCTATTGTTGCTATTTTTATTGGCGGAAATTCTAAACATGTTACTTACACGGATCAAATGATTCATGATATGTGCACAAAACTTAAAGCATTAGCCCTGCAAGGCCACGACTTAATAATAACGCCATCGCGCCGCACACAAAAATCACATATTGATATCATTCAAAGTTCTCTGGGCAGCACAGCGCTACATATATGGGATTTAAAATCAGAAAATCCCTATCAAGACTATTTAAAAGCAGCATCACACTTTATTGTAACAACTGATTCAATCAGCATGATGTCTGAATTGTGCTCAACTGGAAAACCAACTTATTTACTTGATGTTGGTGTAAAAAAACAAAAGTTTCAAAAGTTCATCAACAATTTATATACACTAAATGCAGCAAAACTACTGAAAGATACATTAACAGACTTCACCCCACATGTTTTAACAGACTTAAACGATTGTATAAAAAAAGTAAAAAAAATGATCTAATGCTGTTTCATTTCTTCTTCTGTTTTTTTCTCAGCAACCAAATTAAACATGGGCATCATACGCCCTTCCTTATCAACGTGATATTGACCTTCTATTGGTTCTAGGAAGTATTTATCTGGGCCATAAGTATTATACTTAGAATATATCTTTAAACGCATTTCATTAGGCCTTTTTTCTGCTCTTCCTAAAAAGGGAAAATCTAGATTATACATGGAAGAAAGATAAATCAGTAGGCGTGTTTCACCTGATAAGATGTCACTCTTCCCCAGTCTCAACTCACACCTACAGACTTCTGGAAATCTTGTAAATAAAGA
Organism: Alphaproteobacteria bacterium CG_4_10_14_0_8_um_filter_37_21; assembly: GCA_002791835.1. Lineage (GTDB taxonomy): Bacteria > Pseudomonadota > Alphaproteobacteria > Paracaedibacterales > UBA11393 > UBA11393. Next base: position 32,080 of record PFNE01000022.1, read on the forward strand.
TGTTGCCTCACTGCATCCAATTTCTTTTAGCATCTCCTCAGCAGGAACATACACGGCTGCGTAGTCTCCCTCAATTCCTAAAAGCCTCTCTTGAGTTGTTAAAATATCCATTCTTAAGTACCAAAATGCATGTAAACGCCCCTTCTCCTCTTCAGCCAAAATCTCACTTCTTAAAGCCTGCTCTCTTATTTGTGCTGCTTGCAATGCCTTACTTATGGTAGTTTCCGAAAAACAAATAGGCTGAACGGCAGGCAATTGATATATTCCTGGAAGTGGATCGGTCTGTGTTTCTTGCGTTGTTGCGGAAAGATTCAGTACTGCGCACAAAAAAACAGGGATTATATTTTTTAAAGACATCAGATTCACATATATATTTTAATAAGATTTAGTTTCTATGAAATGCTTTCAAAAAGCAACAGTTGCACTCACTTATTCCAAGGCATTAAAAACAGAAATTATTGACAGCACACAAGCCTGTTATCTGTTAAGAAATAAAGCCCTGCACCAAAAATACATCCATAATTCATGATGCAGGCAATATTATTACAGAAGGCTACTGCGTAGAATCCAAGCTGCCTTTTCATGCACACCAATTCGATTAATGATAAAATCAATCGTCGCTTCATCCTGCGCTTTTTGTGCTGCATGCAGTGCATTTGTCAAAGATTTTAAAATCTTTGCTTGATCATCTGCTAGTTCTTTAACCATTGTTTGAGCGTCCGCATTTTCATTACCATCCTCAATATTTGTAACAGAGGCAAAAATACCTAATGTAGCTGGCACTTTGGAACCTAAGGTGCGTATACGTTCTGCAATGTCATCATTTGCAGTAAATAAATCTGTATATTGCTCTTCAAAAAGCAAATGCAATGATCTAAAATTTGCCCCAGTTACATTCCAATGATAATTTTGTGTCTTTAAATATAATGCATAATTATCTGCTAATACGATTTGTAAAGCATCTGTTATTTTATTATCAGTCATAGTGTTTTCTATCCTTTATAGATCATGAAACCACTACTACCATAACGCATTCATTAAAAGACTGCAATTTTGAAAATCTTAAACTTAAGGGGTCGATAAAAAGCAAAACGCCTATTTTATGAAGTCTGGATAGAGTGCGTAACCCACATGGCGAACGGTTTTAATATATTTACTTTGCTTCATTGTATCATTTAACTTTTTACGCAGGCGTGTGACCTGAACATCAATGGTTCGTTGGCTGACTGTAAAACCTGCTTTATTACATAAATCGTTTCGTGAAAATGAATTAAATGGATTTTGCGCTAATATTTTCAGCAAAATTTGCTCTGTCGATGTTAACGGAATTTCCTGATTTTCAGTATCCCACAAACGCGCTGTTTTTGTATCAAAGGTCACAGAACCAAAGCATAATTTTTTAAATTCTAAATCTGTTTGCATAGTTTGCTTACTGCGCCGCAATAAGACTTTAATACGCGCTAGTAATTCTAAGGGTTCAAATGGTTTAACTATATAATCATCCCCACCATTTTCTAACCCTATAATCTTATCTTCCAAAGTATCTTTGGCTGTTAACAAAATGATGGGTGGCGCGTCAGGCTGTGTGTGCAAATTTTTTGCCAAATCAAGACCGTCTTCTTTACCAGGCATCATGATATCAAAGATATATAAATCGAACGGCTGTGTGGCGATACAAGCACGTGCTTCTGCAGCGTTCGCTGCAAGCGTTACTTGATAATTATGTTTTGATAAAAATAAACCAAGAAGTTCTCTAATTCTTAGGTCATCATCCACAACAAGAATCGAATAAACATTTTTTTGTTCATTTGACATTTAATATTACTTCTGTTGAAAGATGGTATCCCCAACGGGAGTCGAACCCGTGTCTTCACCGTGAAAGGGTGATGTCCTAGGCCACTAGACGATGGGGACCTTGAATATTATTTTAACAATATTATTTCTGTTGTGGCAAGTGAAAAAAGCATTTTTTTTATAAAAACTTGATATTACTATAAAATCTATTCATCATATATAGATATAGGTTTATTTTTTAAGGTTCTTTATGATTGGTTCAATACCCGTTTTTGATATTGTTGTTTTCACTATTTTAGGATTATCGGCTCTCTTGGGTTTTGTACGTGGCATAACCCGCGAGATATTTGGCATTTTTTCATGGTCAGGTGCTGGTGCGGCTACATACTTTGGCTACCCTTATGCAAAGGGATTTGCTGGAACCTATATAAAAAACCCACAAATAGCTGAATATGCAACATACGCCGCTATGTTCATAGCGCTTCTGGTCATCTTCAGTATTTTGTCCCATATTTTATCAACGCTTATAAAAACCTCTGTCTTTGGGGGCGTTGATAGATCTTTAGGCTTTGGGTTTGGCTTAGTACGTGCTATATTTTTATTGGCTATTTTAGACCTTGGAATGGGCCTGTTTTTAACAAGAAGTGCCCCGCCTGAATTTATGCAAAATACAAAAACGCTTTCACACTTGCATTATCTTGGCGACCAACTCATCTCTGTTATACCTGAAAAATGGAAAAAGATCATAAAAGACAATCAAAAGAATGATCACAATTTACAAGAGCAAATCATCAATACAATTGAAGACTTCAAAAAAAACCAAGAAAAGAATGCCGATGACCTTGCCAATATCATGCCCCAATCAGAAGATACAGAAGACCAAGAAACAGAAGAAAATTCCATCAACACAGGACAAATGGACAAACTACTAGAGGATGGCGCAAAGATTGTAACACCTATAACTGAATATTTAGATAGCGAAGACTCATGAAAAAAACAGACGTTGTCATTATTGGCGCAGGCCCTGTGGGACTGTTCACAATTTTTGAATGTGGCATGCTAAAGCTAGACGCACATGTATTTGATGCTTTAAATGTTGTGGGTGGTCAGTGTGCAACACTTTACCCTGAAAAACCAATTTATGACATCCCTGCGCACCCGGTATTGTTAGGGCAAGAACTTGTAGGTAATCTAAAAAAACAAGCAGAACCCTTTAACCCTACATATCATATGGAACAAAAGGTAACGCATATAGAGCCCCTTAACGATAATGAAGGTCATTTATGGAAAATTACCAGCAACATGGGTACTGTTGTTCATACTAAGGCTTTAATTATTGCTGCAGGTGTTGGTGCATTTGGGCCCAACAGGCCACCACTAGACAACATTGAAGATTTTGAAGGCACATCTGTTCACTATTTTATTCCCTCAAAAAAACGATACGATAACAAAAAAGTTGTCATTGCTGGCGGCGGCGATTCTGCCGTTGACTGGGCTATTGCACTTTGTGAAACTGCTAAAAGTGTCACGCTGGTTCATAGGCGTTCTAAATTTCGGGCAGCACCTGGCAGTATAGAAAAATTAGAATCACTTGTTCATGACAATAAAATTACATTAATGACACCCTACCAACTTGATGGTTTGTGTGGGGGAAATGGGCACCTAAAGTCTATTTCTGTTAAACATTTTCAAAATGCATCTGTTGAAACAATTGAAGCTGACTACTTATTACCTTTTTTCGGTCTTTCCATGAACCTTGGCCCCATTAGCGAATGGGGACTAGGCCTTACCAATAAACACATCACAGTGGACCAAGGAACAGCGGCAACAAATAAAAAAGGCATTTATGCTGTGGGTGATGTTGCAACTTACCCCAACAAACTGAAACTTATCTTAACAGGATTTGCTGAAGCTGCGCAGGCAGCGCACGCTATTAGGGCACAAATATTTCCAGATAAAATATTTCATTTTGAGTATTCCACAACTGCAGGAAAACCTTAAAAATAAGACATTTTTTTCATCAATCGAATGGCACACAACGAATGCAATAATTAATTACGATATTTGAACCCTATGGAGTGTTACATGACAACTGATCAATGTTTAACGATAAGTACCATTTTCCTTACCTTAACTTTATTCATATGGGGTAAATTACGCTATGATATTGTCGCACTAATCGCCTTATTTTCCTGCGCAATTTTTGGCCTTATCCCTATTCACAGTGTCTTTTCTGGCTTTGGGCACCCTGCAACTATTACAGTTGTCCTTGTCTTAATGTTAAGTCACGGGCTAACAAAATCGGGGGCCGTGGACAGGATCGCCAGCATTATTGATGTGTTTTCTGACCATCCATCACTTCATATTACTATTTTAACACTTATTGCAGCCTTTATTTCTATGTTTATGAATAATGTTGGGGCACTTGCTTTGCTAATGCCTATCGCCATTCAATCAACAATTAAAAGTGGGCGCTCTCCTTCTACGGTTTTAATGTCTCTTTCTTTTGGCTCAATTTTAGGTGGCATGGGCACCCTTATTGGCACGCCACCCAATATGATTATTGCGCTTTATAGGGAAAAACTTACAGGAACACCGTTTTCTATGTTTGACTTTACACCCGTTGGGGGTAGTGTTGCACTGGTTGGCATTTTCTTTATGACGATTATTGGCTGGCGGCTTGTCCAATCCAGGAAAACAAATGCTGGCCAAAACTTATTTGAGATTGATTCCTATTTATTTGAAGTTAAAGTTCAAAAAGACAGCAAGTTTCACGACATATCCATAAAAGATTTAGAAGAAATTTTGGCAACACAAGATACGAGCTTAATCTCCCTTGTACATAAAAAAGAACATTATACCACACCCCCCAAGCGGCATATTTTAACAAACAACGATATGCTTGTGTTAAAAGGGGCGCAAGAAAATATTGACAAGCTTATATGTCAATATAAATTAGTACTTCTTACCGCTGACAGTTCAAGAAAAGAAATATTACATGCATCAGACACAGTTGTTATGGAATTTGTTTTAGCGCCGGGATCGCCCGCTGAAGCTTTAACTGTAGAACAGGTTAAATTTAAAAAGAAATATGGTATTAATTTACTTGCCGTTTCACGTGAAGGTAAATCACATAGGCAACGGTTAAAAGAGTTCACTTTAAAAGCAGGTGATGTTTTATTACTGCAAGGCCACCAAGATATTATAGAAGAAGCCATTAGAAAATTAGGTTGCTTGCCGCTTGCAGAACGTGGTGCACATTTTAAAAAACAAAAATATGCCCTTTTATCACTGACTATTTTTATTATGTCCATTATAGTATCAACAACAGGTTTGATACCCATTCAAATAAGTTTAGGTTGTGCCGTTATACTTATGGTGTTGTTCAACATTATTCCGGCAAGAGAAATGTATGATAATATCGCCTGGCCCATAGTTATTTTACTGGGTGCAATGATTCCTGTTGGTAATGCCCTAGAAAATACAGGCACCACCCATATTATTGCAAATGGCTTACTATCCATAGCCGGCGACCTCCCTATTCCTGTTATTTTAACAGTAGTACTTGTTGTCACAATGACTTTATCTGATATTTTAAATAATGTGACAACCGCAATTTTGATGGCACCGATTTCTGCAACCATCGCTAAGTCAGCTGGCGTTAGCCCTGACCCCTTTTTAATGGCCGTTGCAATTGGGGCATCCTGCGCATTTTTAACACCAATTGGACACCAAAATAATGCCTTAGTCATGGGGCCAGGCGGGTATAAATTTAGTGATTATTGGCGTGTTGGTCTACCTTTAGAAATTATTATTGTTATTGTATCGATTCCTCTCATTCTTAAAATTTGGCCACTATAAAGCATTAAGCAAACCCAAAGACAAGCTGCTCTTGATCAAAAAATGCCATCCATCTAGAATATGTATTGTACACAGTTTTAAAAATCACACATGTCAACACTTGGAAAATTTATCACCTTTGAAGGTGGAGAAGGTGCAGGCAAATCAACGCAGTGCACGTTACTAGCATCACACCTTAAAGACAAAGGAATAGATGTTCTTGTAACCCGGGAACCTGGCGGCACGCCCTCTGCTGAAATGATTCGAAAATTATTGGTTGAAGGCGACATAAATCGTTGGCAATCTAGCACAGAAGCACTCTTAATGTTTGCCGCACGTTCTGAACATTGGCATACACGCATTCACCCAGCTTTGCAAAAAGGAACATGGGTTATATCGGATCGTTTTGTCGATTCATCTTATGCCTATCAAGGCTATGCACGCGGCATACCTCTTGAACAATTGGAGAAACTTTATCAATTTGCTGTAGGATCTGTTTACCCAGACCTCACCTTTTTTTTAAATATTCCTTTAAACCAAGGGTTTGAACGCGTCCGCAATAGGGTTACGAGTTATGAAGAACGATTTGAAAAAGAAGCCCTTAGCTTTCATGAAAAAGTTCAAAATGGATTCTTAGATTTAGCTAAAAAATTTAAAGAACGTTATATAGTAGAAGACGCAACACGATCAATTCATGTTATTGCACAAAGCTTGCAAAATGAAATTCATAGAAGATTTTCAATTTAAGATCGTTTTAAGCACAACAATTGTTTAGACAATGGTTGTATCACGGGCGCCCAACCGTTATTATAAATCAGCAATATTTGTTTTTTAATCGTCCATAAGTATGAAAAAAATTAAAACAGCCGTATTTCCTGTGGCGGGTCTTGGTACACGTTTTTTACCAATTACAAAAGTAATAGCAAAAGAAATGCTTGTGGTTGTCGATAAGCCACTTATTCAATACGCTGTAGAAGAAGCGAAAGAAGCTGGGATTGAAAAATTTATCTTTGTATCATCGCGTGGGAAAAATGCTATTGAAGATCACTTTGATTCTGCGCCAATTTTAGAAGAAGCGTTAAGAGAGCGTAAAAAATTTAGAGATTTACAAAAAGTTATTGATTCACAACTAGATTCAGGCCAGGCTGTTTTTATTCGTCAACACAGCCCAAAAGGCTTGGGGCACGCAGTACACTGTGCACATAACCTGGTTCAAGAAGAGGCTTTTGCTGTTATTTTAGCTGATGATCTTGTCTTAGCGCCCAAAGGTTGTTTAAAGCAAATGGTTGATGCTTACGAACAATCAGATGGCAATATGATTGCAGTTGAAAACATTCCCCCTAGCGAAACCTTTCGCTATGGTATTTTTGATATTGCATCACAAGATGGTAAAAAAATCAAAGCAAAAAGCATTGTGGAAAAACCAGCACCAGAGGTTGCCCCCAGTACAACAGCTGCAATTGGGCGCTACATTTTAAAAACCACTATTTTTGACAATTTAAAAAATGCACAGGCTGGCCTTGCAAATGAAATACAACTAACAGATGCCATACAAAATATGATGCATGAAACACCGTTAACGGGCTATCACTATGATGGAACACGATACGATTGCGGCATGAAAATTGGGTGGTTAGAAGCAAACATTGCCTTTTCTTTAAAAGACCCAGAGGCGCAAGAAGAAACAAGACTAATGTTAAAAAGAATGGTAAAAGAATTAGCATGAAAATTACACTTATTGGAACAGGATATGTCGGCCTCGTCAGCGGGGCTTGCTTTAGTGAATTAGGGTTCAACGTATCGTGCGTGGACATTGACCAAAGCAAGGTTGATAAAATTAAAAAAGGCATAATGCCAATTTACGAGAAGGACTTAGACACCCTTGTTATAAAGAATATGAAAGCTGGCCGCTTAACGTGCACAACGTCTTTAAAAGAGGGCATGGATCAATCTGATGTTGTCATGATTGCTGTTGGCACACCCTGCCGTAAAAGTGACGGCCATGCTGACTTAACCTATGTGTATGAGGCAGCAAAACAAATTGCACAAAATATTAACCGCTATACGGTTGTCGTCACAAAAAGTACCGTTCCCGTTGGAACAGCCCAAGAAATTGTAGATATTATTCAAAAAGAACGCCCTGAACTAACGTTAGGTAAAAACTTTGATGTAGCATCCAACCCTGAATTTTTACGGGAAGGTTCTGCTATTGCTGATTTCATGGAGCCTAATCGTATTGTCATTGGAACCACATCTGAAAAAGCTGAAGATATGTTAAAAGCATTATACAAACCATTGACAGATAAAGGATATGCGCTGTATGCAACCGCAGTTAAAACATCAGAGATGATTAAATATGCAGCCAATGCTTTTTTGGCAGTCAAAATTTCTTTTATTAATCAAATTGCAGATCTTTGTGAATCTGTTGGTGCAGACGTTGAAGACGTAGCACGTGGTATTGGTTCAGATAACCGTATTGGCTTTCCCTTTTTAAAAGCAGGCCCCGGTTATGGTGGCAGTTGTTTTCCAAAAGACACACGTGCGCTGGTTCAAACAGCAGAAATCAATAATCAAGACTTAAGTATTGTGCGCGCAGCAGCACAGTCTAACGAGCAACGCAAAGTGCAACTTGCAAATCGTATTATTAAATACGTCCAAAAAAAGAAGTTATCTAATCCTTTTAAGCTTGCAGTTTTAGGTGTAACTTTTAAAGCCGGAACCGATGATATTCGCGATGCATCAAGCCTGGTTATTATTCCAGAACTTTTAAAAGCAGGTATTGAGGTGACCGTGTATGACCCCCTTTATTTCAAAGGGTCTGGCCGCGAACACTTAGCAAAAGAATTAAAGGGCGTTACATGGGCTGCCTCAGCTGAAGATGCTATAGCAAATACAAATGGTTTATGCATACTTACTGAATGGGCTGAATTTTCAGAAATCAAATTAAGTGAAATAAAAAATAGAATGTCAAAGAATCCACTGCTTGCAGATTTTAGAAATTTGTATAATAGCACTTTAGCTTCAGATTTTGATTACCTATCACTTGGCAGAAGTGATGTTTTAGGGACTTAGTGCCCTATAATGGAGGGAATCTAATTAATATGCATGTAGAAAGTTTTTTTGAACCACAAACAAAGACAATAACCCATATAATTGTTGATACAGATACAAAAAAATGTGCTGTGATTGATTCTGTTTTAGACTACGATCAGGACGCTGCAAGATTTTCTACAGAAAGTGCTTCCAACGTCATAAAGTATATACAAGATCATAACTTAAAAAATGAATGGATTCTTGAAACCCATATTCATGCGGATCATCTAACAGGGGCGTTTTATTTAAAAGAACACATCGGCGGAAAAGTCGGCATAGGAAGTGGCATACTGCAGGTTCTAAAAACCTGGGTGCCCCTATTTAATACTGAAAACGACACCCCCATTAGTGGGGAGCAATTCGACCACCTGTTTGATGATGGCGCCTTATTTAGTATTGGAAACTTATCCGTTCGTGTTATGCACACACCCGGGCATACGCCAGCCTGTGCCACATACATAGTGGATGAAAAATCTGCTTTTATTGGCGACACAATATTTAATCCCAACCTTGGCACAGCGCGCGTTGATTTTCCAGGTGGCAGTGCCAACGATTTATATAATTCTATACAGCGTATTTATAACCTACCAGATAGCACCATACTTTATATGTGCCATGACTATCCTAAATCTGATGAAGCACCGTTAAAATTAATTACTGTAAAGGAACAAAAAGAACAAAATATTATGCTAAACCAGCACACTACTTTAGATGAATTTAAAAACAAAAGAAGTAAACGTGATAAAACTTTAGGTGCCCCCAGATTAATACTACCTTCTATTCAGGTTAATATGCGTGCAGGATGTATGGGCCGTAAAAAAAGCAATAACATTCAATATTTAAAGATACCTTTAAATATTTTATAAAATCACACAATAATAACGATCTTTCATATTAGTAATACTTTTCATTTAACATTAAAAATTTTCTACAGCTCTGTCAGGCGAAGATCTATCATTTATTTTGCTGAATAAATAAGGTAGGCTAATAGTAGGACCTGTATATTTAGTATAATTTTATGTCGTCAAATATTTCCTCTGTTGTGATCGTTTCATCTAACCGCACGCCTATTGGTGCGTTTCAAGGTGCCTTTAAAAAATTAGAAGCTACTGATTTAGGGGCGGAGGCTATTAAGGGACTAATGCAAAAAGTGTCTGATAAAAATATTCATATTGATGATGTTATTTTGGGTTGCGTTGTACAAGCTGGTTTAGGACAAGCACCAGCACGGCAGGCTATCCTTAAAGCGGGTCTTTTAGAATCGACACCTGCAACCTTAATTAATAAAGTTTGTGGTTCTGCTATGCGTGCCGTTATGTATGGCGTGGATCAAATTAAAATTGGGAATGCCACAACTGTCATTGCAGGTGGCATGGAAAGCATGAGCAATGCACCCTATTTACTGAAAAAAGCGCGTTCAGGCTTACGCATGGGGCATGGAGACGTGATCGATAGCTTGTTCTTTGATGGTTTGGAAGATGCCTGTGGAGATAATAAAAAATCCCCACGTACTTTGATGGGTGCGTTTGCAGAAGCGACAGCTGAAAAATATAATCTTACCCGGTCTTGCCAAGAAAAATTTGCAACAGAAACATTTGAAAATTATCAACACCATATAAAATACAGTAAAAATGAAATAACGCCAGTTACCTTTGATAGTGGACGCGGTGCTATGGTAACGGTTGATCAGGATGAGCCACCACAAAAAGTTGTAACAGATAAATTTAGCAATTTACGGCCCGTCTTTAAAAAAGATGGCACTGTAACGGCTGCAACATCATCATCCTTAGCAGACGGCGCTGCAGCTTTATTATTAATGAATGAGGGCCATGCCCAAGAACAAGGATTATCCATTGAAGCGCGCATTATTGCGTCAGCACAATATGCCCACGCACCAGAGTGGTTTACAACAGCTCCAGTTGGCGCTATTAAAAAACTTCTTTCCAACATAGGATGGACAGTAGATGACGTGGACTTATTTGAGATTAACGAAGCCTTTGCTGTTGTGCCAATGGTTGTGATGCAAGACCTTAATATTGCGCGTAAAAAAATAAATATATTGGGTGGGGCCTGCACAATAGGACACCCCATTGGTTGTTCTGGCGCCCGTATTATTGTAACACTTATTAATGCTTTAAAATGTAAAAACTTAAAACGCGGTATTGCAGCCATTTGTATTGGTGGTGGTGAAGCACTTGCGATAGCAATAGAACTTAATTAGCGAAACACAAGTACAATACAACCATCATGTACCCAACGGATAGATTGTCTTTACTACACAAAACTTTATAGCACTCAAGTTTTACGACTATTCTTTAATAATCGTTAACCAAGCCGCTTCATCCACCACTTGAATGCCTAAAGTTTGTGCTGCCCGTAGTTTTGAACCAGATTCGGCGCCCATCACAACAAGGTCTGTATTTTTAGAAATAGCACTCCCTACTTTTGCCCCTAAACGTTCAGCAATATCTTTGGCTTCTGCCCTACTCATATTTTTAAGGGAACCAGTAAACACGATAATTTTCCCCTTTAGTTTTCCATTAGATTGTGGGGCTTCATAGTGTGTAATTGTTAAAAGTGATGCAAGTTGTTGAAATAAATCTTGATTCACATCATCGTTAAAAAAATCGGCAATTTCTTCTAAAATTGAATGACCAAAACCATCTTGATTTAATAATTTTTGATAACTTTGCGTTTGCTTATCAACTAAATTTTTAGCGTCAAATAGCAAGTTTTCTGGTGTTGTATAAAATGTTGCAAGAACGCGCGCTGTCAGCAACCCAATCTGCGGGATACCAAGTGCATAAATAAAACGATCAAAACTAATCGTACGCCTTGCACGAATAGCATCAAACAAATTAGTAACTGATTGTACCCCCCATCCTTCTTGAATACGCAGGGGCTTTAATGATTTTGCATCACGTTTTTGTAATGTAAATAAATCCACAGGGCTGGTTACAAGGTGCGCTTCGTAAAACTTTTCAATATTGCGTGTGCCTAAACCATCAATATCAAAAGCATCGCGACTAATAAAATGGCTTAAACGTTGAATAGCCTGTGCTTTGCACTTAAAACCATTTGGGCATTTTTTTGCTACTTGATTTGCCTTTTGCACAATAGAACTTTTACAGGATGGGCATTGTGTTGGAAAAACATATACAAAGGAATTTTCCAATCGCTTATGGGGTAACACTTTAACAACCTGCGGGATAACATCGCCGGCACGCTGAACAATAACGTGGTCATCAATACGAATGTCCTTACGGATTATCTCTTGTTCATTATGCAAAGTTGCGCGTGCGACCATGACCCCACCAACATTAACAGGTTTTAAATGTGCAACTGGTGTTAAAACACCTGTACGGCCAATTTGAATTTGAATATCTTCCACAACTGTTTCACACTGTTCTGCCATAAACTTATGCGCAATAGAATGCCGTGGCGCTTTACCAACACTGCCTAATCGTTTTTGCAAATTCAAATCATTAATCTTGTACACAAGACCATCTATATCGTAATCAAGCTTATTGCGCTTATCGTTCATACGCTTAAAGTATAGTTGTAAATCCTTTTTAGCCTTGCAAAATTGATGATGCGGGTTTACAGAAAATCCAAATTCTTCAAGTTGCTTTAATATATCTTCTTGAGTTTTAAGATATAAACCAGACAAAGCATTAAGAGCGTAAGCAAAAAATTTTAGCGGTCGTGATGCTGTCACTTTTGGGTCAAGCTGTCGAAGCGACCCTGCAGCGGCATTTCTAGGATTTGAAAAAGGCTGTTGATTATTTTTTTCACGCTCTAAATTTACTTTTTGAAAGTCTGATTTTGCCAAGTAAACTTCCCCACGAATTTCTAGATTTTCAGGGATATTAGTGCCTTGTAAACGCAAAGGAATACCACGAACGGTTCTAAGATTTGCGGTAATATTTTCGCCTTCCACACCGTCCCCACGGGTGGTACCTAAAATAAGCTGACCATTTTGGTATATTAAAGACGCGGATAAACCATCAATTTTTGGCTCCGCCACAAAAGGAATCTCAGTATCTTCAGGCATATTTAAAAAGCGATTTGCACGGTTTACAAAGTTAACAACATCAGCAAATGAAAAAGCATTATCTAAAGAAAGCATAGGCACTGAATGGCGTACTTTTTGAAATTCTGGTGAAGGCGTTGCCCCAACACGCATAGAGGGGCTATCAACACGCTTCAAATGCGGGAAGGCTTGTTCAATTTCTTTATTGCGCTTTACCAACTGATCGTAATCATAGTCAGGTATTTCAGGTGCGGCTTTATTAAAATACAGAAAATCGTGATAGGCAATATCTTTTGATAAGGATGCTAATTCTTCTTGTGCATCTGTTTCTGTTAAATCGTTTATGGGAATATATGCCGTTCTTGCTGTCATTTTTTATATATTTATCATTTTCATCTATGTTCCCACATTACAGCGCCATGCTTCAACTGAAAAAGAACCATTACACCTTATGAAATTAAAGCAATATAACGAAACCATCTTTCTTTTGTTTTGATCGTATTGAATTCAGGGTATTCTTTAATAATAATGCGCCACGCATTTTCAGGATTAACCGCAATTTCTTCTTTAGCTTTTTTAAGCCCTTGATAAATTCCGTCCATGTTTTCACAGTTAACATGCTGCGCTACTACTTGTCCGTTGTAATATATACCAAAAGCTTCCAATTTATATATTTTCAAATTGGGATTATGTTCTAAAAGTTCGGGGGCAAATATCAGCGGAATATGCATTGCTGCATCATATTGTCCCGATAACAATCCTTGTGACAAATGATATAAACTATAAACAAGCTGAACATCACGAAACGTTAAAGATACAGTCTGTAAAATATCTGCCAAGAAATTTTCACTAAAACTACCAGGGCTAGATTGGTGCCCTATTTTTCTTCCTTTTAAATCTTTTAAGGGTATGGTGCTAACAAAAACATCAAGGGGTTCAGCTATAAGTGTATAGCTTGCCTGAATATTCAAACCTTTTTTTTGTAACGCTATAATAGCAGGTTCATACGAAATAGCTAAATCAATTGTACCAAGGGATAGTTGCTGCAATGCCTTTGATGAATTTTGAAAGGGAACAAATTCTGTATTTTTAGGAATTAGATTCTTGGTTTTTGCATAGATCAAAACACCATGTTGGATATTTATAACCCAATCTAATCCAATACGAAGCTTTTGTTTTCCCTGCGTAAAAGACGTTAAAAAAAGTAGCATAATAAGTGTTAATTTCATATTATTCATGATACTAAATAATTTTTCTATCAAGACATCTGGCACCATAATTTAGACAAAGGGATAAACCGATAACAATAAAAAGGCCACAAAACATAAGGGGAAGCTCTAACTGACCATGGCTTAGCATAATTAAATAGCCAAGCCCTGTGGAGGCACCAATCCAATCAACAGCCAAAACGCTTAAAGGTGCATGAATCAATGATAAACGTAACCCCTGCCATATAAAAGGTATGGCATATACAAAACGAACATAGTACAAAAACCTGTATTCAGGTGCCTTTAGGGCTAATTTTTGTTGCACCCAAACAGGGGGGGTTTTATCCAAACCTTGAAGAATTCCAGCAAATAAAGGGAAAAACGTCGTGATGGATAGCGCAACAATTTTTGCCATAAGACCAGACCCACAAATATATAACAAGATTGGCAAGATAAGAAAAACAGGAACAGACTGAAGGGCCACTAAAAAAGGTTCAATAGCGCGCGTTAAACGTTTATTCCTATACATTATAAGCGATAAAATCGTGCTGCATAATATTGCTATTACCATGCCCAAAACCAGCGGCAGTATGCTATGAAACATATGGTATGCAAGGGTCGCTAGATTTTCATAAAAAGCTAATGCAACATCAAGCGGTTTGGGTATAATATATGATGGAACCGAAAAAATTTTAATGATCAACGCCCACAATAAAAAAATAGAACCTAAAATGCATAAGCGATACATTAAAACGGAAGATGTTTTGCCTGCCTGTTGGTTACATGGTGCTTCTTCAAGGTAATCATCTTGAATATAGTCCAGCACAGCACAGTGTTTTTTGAACTGGGCATTTTTTTCAATAAAGAATGTTTTGTTTTCTTTTTTTAAATGAAAGACAGTGCGCGTTAATAAATATAAATCTTGGTCGCAGTGGGTTACAATAAGCACTGTTTTACCAGCACAATATTTTTGAATAACCCTATATAAATTTTGGCGCATTTTAGCGTCTTGAGACGAAAAAGGTTCATCTAAAAAATAAAGTGGAACCTTTTGCATAATCGTCATAGCAAACTGTAAACGTTGCTGCATACCTTTTGATAGTTGGGATACTTTCTTATATCGATGGTTGAATAAAGATACGTCCTTTAATATTTGCAATACATGTGCACGTTGAACGCTTTTGCCTTGAAGTTTAAACGGCAACTTTATATGGCAAAAAACTGTTTTATGATGCATTAAAGTTGTATGCTGGTTTTGACAAGCAAAGTTTAATTTGTGATTGATACTTTCATCTATACAGGCATTTATAAGTGATGTTTTTCCAACGCCACTGGTGCCAAGCAGAACCGTTATTGACCCCTTATCTAAAGATAATTCTTGTTTTAAAGGGATATAATCTGGTAAATATTTTTCAACTGAAAAATGATAATAAGTTTTATGATCTAGCGCGCAAGCGCTCAGATTAGCGTTCTGTAACATTAGGGCTTCCCTCCGCAGGTATTAACCAAATCAGGTTCAAAGGGTTGGCAACATTGCCTCTCAGTTTTAAGCACTATAAAACGCCCCTAGCAAAATAATTCTATCGTATTGTTTGTAAAATATACAAGTAAATAGGAGAGCGCAAAATAAAGTTGCGCATCTTTCTTATGATTTTTTATCAATCATAAAACTAACAATCTTGATGTTTTATACCTGTATACAATCAAGATTTAAGATATATGAGCTATCTGTGGCGGCGTCACACGAATAAGGGTAATCTGATTTTTTTGCCGCCTCATAATTTCAAATCTAAAATTACCCAACATAAAGATTTGTCCAACAGTTGGGATAATGCGAAAAGCATAAATCATTAAACCTGCTAGTGTGGATGCTTCATCATCAGGTAGTTCCCAGTCAAATTTGCGATTCAAGTCACGCAAGGTAACATTTCCGTTGATAATGAAGCTACCATCTTCTTGTGGTCGTGCCCCTTGAATAGCAATATCATGCTCATCAGTAATTTCACCAACAATTTCTTCCAAAATATCTTCTAAGGTAACTACCCCCAATAAAGCACCATATTCATCAACAACAACAGCAAAGTGTCGGCGTTTTTCCCTAAATAATTTCAACTGTTCTAAAAGATCAATATTTTCAGGGATAAACCATGGTTTGTCTGCAATATCTAAAATTCTAACAGGTGATGTTTTTAAATCACCCTGTATACCTAAAAGGGCTTTTATATGAATGACACCGACAATGTTTTCAGTAGACCCCTGCCATAAAGGAATACGTGTATAAGGTGACGCTAAAGCTTGTTCTATAATATCTTTTAACGAATCATCGGCATTAATCATCGTGATATTTTTACGGTGAACCATAATTTCGTTAATCAAAACAGAACCAAGATCCAAAATACTTTTAAGCATCGCTTTTTCTTCTTTAGTATCTTCTTGGTTGGGACTTGTATGTAAGTCAATAGCACCTTTTAATTCGTCTAATTGATCGGCATACGCATCTTTTTCCGTGCTAACACCACATATTTTTAACAAAAAAGAAACCATCAACCCCACCAAGCGATTAAAAGGGGAAAATAATTTGAAAATAAATTGTAAAAATTTTGATGAACTTAACAGAAGGGCTTCAGCCCTATGTAGAGCATACATTTTTGGAAGGACTTCACCAAAAACCCAAACAAGGGCAGCCATTAACGTTGTACTGACTAACGTCCCATAATAATCACCTAAAAACGCATTAAGTAATGTGGTTGCAAGTGTTGTTGCAACAACGCTAGAAATAACAACACACGCTAAAATAACACTAATAACAAGTCCCAATTGTTTTTGCAACTGAAGCGCTATGATCGCATTTTGGTTGCCAAGCTTCGCAAATCGCGTTAGCTTTGCTTTTGACGATACACTGATAGCCGTTTCAATTGCTGAAAAATAGCAAACAGACAATAAAAAAATAATAATAACGGGAATAAAATAAAGTTCATTCATATGGGATGATTACGGTCTTCCTGATTCTTCGTTGACGATACTATCGCTTGGCGCCCGTTGAGGCGTTTCAAAAGTTGGTACATATTGTATTTGACTATCTTCTAATTTTTGGCGTTTAGATTCAGATCTTTCTTCAAACACATTACGCTCTCCCGGACTGCTGGTCATTTTTCCAGCCTGACAATCTTTACAATACTTTGAAATAAATCGTATGCGACTTTTTAGTTTGGCGTCCAATTCATTTAATCTCGCACTCACAAGATCATTCTTTTTGTCACGCTTAATATGTTCAGCTTCCTGCAATAATGCATCAAACTCTATTAGTTTAGGAGAAATAACTTGTTTTTGAGCTTCAGACATATTTTTAATTGTCTGTGATAAGCGGTCTAAGCGTATACGATATGTATTAATATTTTCAATTATTTGTGAATCTTCTAACTTTACATTTTCACCATGAAGGTGAGAGAAAAAGCACAAAAATGCTACTATTTTTTTATACATCGTCCCTTACTCAAAACATAAATCAAACGTAATTTGTCGATTTTTAAGCGCTCGCCGCGCTCTTAAAGATAAGTTAACAGATATTGTGTGTTTTGAACAGTCCCAAACAGCAATATCATCATACGCGTTTCCTGCATAAGTATACTGTCTATACCCAAAATTTTTACAAAGTACATCTGCCTTTGCTTTTGCACGCAAATTTTTAGAACCCTTGCTTGCTATAACCAAATCAAAAATGCCAAGGTAATCAGCAATTGGCTGCGCTAAATGAATATCTGTAGCTGTAGCCAAAACAAGCACCCCTGATTTTTGTTTTTTGTACTGTTTTAGAAATTCAAGAAAAGGCAAATTGTAATCTAAATTTTCTGGTAATACCGGCGACACTTTGGCAAGCTGTTGCTTAAAAAAAGCACGCCCTTTAATCGCGGTAAAAAGAACCATTATTGCGTGAAAAAAATTTTTCTTTAATAAAAGTTTCCAGGAAATAAAAAGCACATCGTTTTTAATTAATGTACCATCTAAATCAACACACAGGGGCGAAAATACAGACAAATCCATTGATTTAAAATCGTGCACTACTACAGCCCCATCGCTTGTTTCATAAAAAACCGCTTTAATGGTGGCACTCTATTTACAAAAGCAAAACCTGCATTACGAATACCATATAAAATTTTAGATTCATCAGAAAATAACTGCGTCATAAGATCTGTTGCTTTCACCAATGGTTTTATATCACGCATACGCTCACGTTCATACGCTTTGCACAACATATCAGAACCAACATCTAGGCCGTTTTCATAATTTGTGATTATTTTTGTTGCTAAAACATCAGCGTCTCGCCATCCAAGGTTAACCCCTTGACCCGCTATTGGGTGCATCGCATGTGCAGCGTCCCCAATTAAAACTTGACGATGCCCGCTAATTTTATTCAATTCAAATGTAGACAGTGGAAAGCTCCACCGTTTAGACACAATTTTTACTTTCCCGTAATATGGAAAAGTTTTTTCAATTTCAGACTGTAGTTCATCATCTGTTTGTGTTTCCCACTGATGATTTGAAGGTTTACACCACACAATACCTGATTTTTTTCCTTCTAAGTGCCTTAAGGGCAAAATCGCAAATGGCCCCTCAACGGTGAAAATTTCCCATGCGTGATTATTATGTGGCTCTTCATGTTCTAAATGCACCACAAGCGCTTTTTGTGCATAATTACGCGACATTATTTGTGGTGCTATTAAATCACGTGTAGGCGATTTTCTGCCCTCTGCACTGACCAATAATTTGGCATGAACAACCTTGCCATTAGACAAAATCGCCTCAACATAGCCGTCGTGCTTTTTGATACCAGTAAGAGATGTTTCATAAAAACAATGCGAATTGTCTTTTAAACAATCTAAGATACTTTTGCGAAAATACATGTTTTCAGCAATATACCCCATCGGATCTGATGACAGTTCTTTATGGTCAAAATCAACAGACCATACTGACCCTTTTTCTAAAACACGAATATTATTAATTGGTTCCGCGTACTCTTTCAAACATGGATTCCATATATTTGCTTTTTCAAATAGCCGTTTGGACCCCAAAGACACCGCAGTGGTGCGGCCATCTTTTACAGCATCAATCATATTTTCAGGAGACCCCGGATCAACCAAGACAAATGGAATTTTCTTCTGCTGTAATTGCGCGCCTAAAAAGCCGCCAACCAGACCACCACCAACAATTAACACTTCAATTTTTATAATTTTATCAGCTGACATAACAACTTTGCGGTGGTGCCCTCGGGGAGACTCGAACTCCCACATACCAAGTATAGTAGATTTTGAGTCTACCGCGTCTACCAGTT
>PFNE01000022.1:51403-53376 GCA_002791835.1 Alphaproteobacteria bacterium CG_4_10_14_0_8_um_filter_37_21
AGATATAATTTCATGCACTTTTTTACCTGATTTTGGGCTAAAACACATTTTCTGTCTGATGGGCCTCCGCAAGTTCCCACAAAATCCGTGCCTCCGCCTCCTCCACCACAAAGCTGCAATCTCCCCGCATCCTTAAAAATCCTTAACAAAGAATTAACAAGAATCACGGCGTATAAATGATTTACGCATTTTACGCAAAACCTGTATACTGTACTCGATATCAGAGTTTAGTATACCAGCCCTAGGATTGAGGGCATTATTCCCACATTAACTATGGGTATGACTGCCGCCAAGGAATCACACATAATTCCTCCTCCACCAAATCAGTGGCCCTCTGTTAATAGGATACCCCGAAAAAATTAAATAATTATTAACTACACTCAAAAAAATAACTTGAGGATGCTCAAGGTCTTCAAAAGGGGGTGCTACGCAACATCAAAACCCGACTCTTTTTTTTAAGGATTATTCCTTGACCTATTGGGTTACAAAGGATATGCATGAAAATCACAGGAAGTATGAAAGATCCAGCATTTCTAATGCTGACCACAAATAAACTAACAATTATTTAACTTGATGGTACCATCCAAAAGAGCACAAATTAACTTTTTGTTAATTTCCAAACTGTATACTGTCAATAGCACCAATTTAAAAAAAATTTATCATGATTCATTCACCCCTTAACAAATGGCTAGCAACAGTTGCTCTCATCACTTCTGTCTTAGAAGCGTCAAGTGAACCCAAGGCCCAAGATGAGGCACTAGATATTTTAACTGAAGAAAATAAAAAAGTAAAAAACCAAAACGTAAGCGCAAGAGAGGCTGTGGAAGCTACTAAACAAACTGAAAAAGAACGTGTAAAAGAATATTTCAAGGACCATCTTAACGATTCCCACGCTGGTGACCTAGCTTACGAAGAAGCAAAAAGCCGCCCAACCATAGAAAAACATCAAGCAGAAGAATATGACAAATTTCTCCCCAAGTTTAAAATCGAACATAACCGTGTTAAAGCGGGTGATCAGTTGCGATACCAGACAGCATCTAACAAAAAACAGACATATAGTGAGGAAGTCAAAGAGCACGACCAGTTGATAGAAAAATTCGCAAAAGATCTAGGTAATATCACAAAAGCAGAGATAAACAGACCTAAGATACTTCTCCAATTTGATGGTGGTGCTCAGTTTTCCGTTAGAAAAGACATTATATCTCTCACCAACTTGGCTAGTAAAATAGAAAACAATGAAAAAGAGCTGAAGATTAACCTAGATATCAAGCCAAGCATTTTAAAACGTATAATTGATTTTCTAGAAGCTTCTTTAACTAAGGGAAGTAGGAGAATACTAGTAAATCCGGAGACATATAGTAAATATACGTACCCTCTTTTTATAAAAAGTGAGAACCTTTTGAAATTTGTAAAAACCAATAAGGACTTAATTTATGCTTTAGAAAAATTGGACTTGTTTTATTTCAATGTGCCCTGTGGTAAGAGGTATTCTTCACAATTCGATTACTCTTACCCACCAAACAGAGATTCAATTAAGAGTCTTATTTTTCACCAACTAGAACAATATTCCAGTTTAGGCTTCCATAGTGAAAATCCTGCAAGAATAAAAATAATTTTAAATTTACTGCCCAGAATAGATGAAGCAAAATATACCGCCTTAGAACACGCTTTTGGTGCACTTTCAAGAGATATGAATCGCGAATTTTCTGGTGAGCTTATTAGGACCCTGAACCAGGCGGATCCAGTGTATTTTCAAGAGATAACAAGCATTGTAAATTCGTTGATGGAAGGACTAAGAGACCGAAGAAACCTAGACTTTAAGTATAATCTTATTTCAGCTATTACTCGATTAAACCCTGATTTATATCCTTTCATCCAAAATTTTCTGACCGACAACCCAGCGTTTCTTAGATAGTGTCGTCATGAGATTTTCAGCCATAGAACTAAGCACCTTATATGAACCGCAGCCAGGA
>PFNE01000018.1 GCA_002791835.1 Alphaproteobacteria bacterium CG_4_10_14_0_8_um_filter_37_21
GTTTTTGCGTGGGAGGACAAATTTAAAAGGTTGCTCATAAGATTTGAACACATCAGTCTTCATCATTTTGGCTTAAAACTGATCGCTTATACCATGATTAATCTTCGACATTTTTCCGGAATCAATAGGTTTTGTGTGATTTTTAGTTTCTGTAAATGCCTTGAAAGTGTTGTATAGTCTGGTGAATTTAGCTTTGATCCCATTAACGTTAAGAGTGAATTTATAAATCCTTCTGTTTGACGAAGCGGTCTTTTATACATAAACCTCATTGTATGACAGGCTTCCATAGCATAATCAGACAATTTCCGTTGAGCACCACGCTTACCTTGGTTTTCTGAGTGTTCATGCCATTGTTTAAGAG
Source organism: Alphaproteobacteria bacterium CG_4_10_14_0_8_um_filter_37_21 (assembly GCA_002791835.1). GTDB lineage: Bacteria > Pseudomonadota > Alphaproteobacteria > Paracaedibacterales > UBA11393 > UBA11393. Next base: position 362 of record PFNE01000018.1, read on the forward strand.
CTTCTTCTGTAAACCCAATGGTGATACTTCAACGTTCTACCAAAGATTTATTGTAAGTTGCCCAATCACGTTTGTTATAATGATTCTTTGTAAATTTATGTCGGACGGCATCTTTTAATTTATTCGGCATGTGTGGTCTTTTGTTTGTTTTTTATATAATATTTTACGCTAATTTCTGATTCATGCAACACAGTCAAAACAAGGAACTTTAAAATGTGGTCAAAAAGTACCCCCCCCAAAAAATTACCATTAGCTATTTTGAAAGTGTAGCGTTAAATAAGTACGGGGGGTTACAATTTATTCAGCTTCGGTTGTTTTACGATCAGCATTTGGCGAAATAGTGTGCATATTTATGAGTATGTCATGCATTGCGTTGATAATTCTATTGAATGCGTCTTTTATAGAAGTATTGCCAGATAAATTAGTAATAAAATCTGCGACTAGTTCTTTTTCACTTTGTATACTTTGCATATTTGCATTAAACAAATTATCGTTTGGATAATAAGGTTTTTGATGTTCTAAGTTATTCAGTTTATCTTGGAAAAATGCTTGATGAAATTTGGCCAGCACATTATCGAATGGATTATTTGTTTTGGGCATAAAAACAATATGTGGAAACATTTGTGAGCAAATTGTTATGATGTCCTCTATGTTAGGTATTTCCAAAAAGACTCCCATATCCATCGAGTGATTTGCAAATAGTTCTTGTGTACACTCCCCTAAAATTTGAGTAGCACGTATTTTTTCAGGATTTTCAGCGAATGTTTTTTCAGCTAATACAATAATCATTTTCATTCTGACTGCAAAAAACATTCTTGGATCTTGTTTATGCTTATCATCAATCCAACTATATACAAAGGCTGGGGTTATGTCCTCTAAACGATATTTATTGCTTTCGTGTTCCTTTTTAAAGCGTTCTAAATAATGTGTAATTGTTATATGTTCTGGAACATTGTCACCAAAATAAACAAAAAAATATTCTTCTAGAGCATTGTAGAATGGCTGTAATTTATGTGCCGGAAACGTGTTGCTTATTTCTTTTATTGTCATGCTGCCAAATAACATTGTGTTATCATTGTGCGATAAATAGACATAAACCTTATAATTTTCTTGAAGGACTACGGAAATAATCCCATTGTCACCTGTGCCCGCACAGTATTGTGCGCATAATAGGTTATTTCTATCAGAAGATATTATAGATTCAAATTCATTTTTATCAGATACATCAGTTATATCCAATTCTTGCTTATTGGGTTCTGGAAGTTGTTCTTGGCAGATTCCATGATTTGCTAGGCTAAAAAATACCAATGCTCTTATTAGATTGATTGTAAAAAAAATTCATTATATGTTCCCTGTTTTTAAGAATTTATAAATGTAACACTTAACATATTGTGACGATTAAAGGTGCATTTTTTGTTTTATATAACTTGTCCGACAAAGTGTTGTAAAAAAAAGTTAACCTAGAATTAAAAAAACAATAAAGTACAGCTTAGATTTGGTAATATTAATTTTTTGTCAAGACTTGTTCTGCATACAAAAACATGATTTTATAACAATATGTAGTGGTTATGAGAATCGCGCATACTATATATTGTTATAATAAAGGATAAATTTTATGAAAATTGAGCGTCATTTTACGGCTAAAACAAACAATCCTTATGACTTGTTCACATTTCATAATCGCGTTAGCGAAATTAAAAATCCTGATGGTACTATTGTTTTTCAAATGAATGATTTTAATGTTCCAAAACATTGGTCTCAAGTTGCAGCTGATGTGTGCGCGCAAAAATATTTACGTAAAAAGGGTGTTCCTTTAGAAACTGAAATTGTAAAAGAAGAAGGTATCCCTATTTGGTTATCACGCCGTATTCCTAAAAAAGGCACGACTTTTGGTGCAGAAACAAGTGTGAAACAGTTGTTTGATCGTATGGCTGGTGCGTGGACGTATTGGGCATTTAAGGCTAATTATTTTGACACCGAAGCAGATGCACAAGCATATTTTGATGAAATGCGTTACATGATGTGCAACCAAATGGCTGCGCCAAATTCGCCACAATGGTTTAATACAGGCTTGCACTGGGCATATGGCATTGATGGCACTTCACAAGGGCATTATTATGTTGACCCAAAAACAAAGCAACTTGTAAAATCAAAATCATCATATGAACGCCCGCAACCCCATGCTTGTTTTATCCAAAGTGTTGGAGATGACCTTGTAAACGATGGTGGCATTATGGACCTTTGGGTTCGTGAGGCACGTTTATTTAAATATGGTTCTGGAACAGGAAGTAACTTTTCTAAAATTCGTGGATCTGGTGAAAATTTATCAGGTGGTGGAAAATCATCTGGATTGATGAGTTTTTTGCGCATTGGTGACAGGTCTGCTGGTGCAATTAAATCTGGTGGTACAACACGCCGTGCAGCTAAAATGGTAACGCTTGATATTGATCATCCAGATGTTGAAGAATTTATTTCATGGAAAGTTAAGGAAGAAGCTAAAGTTGCAGCGCTTGTCTGTGGGTCAAAAATTAATAAAAAATATTTAACGCTGATTATGGATGCATGTTTAGATAAATCGGTTGTTGAAAAAGATCGTTTTACAGCGAAAACAAATCCAGCCTTAAAAACAGCAATTAAAGAGGCGCGTCAATATTTAGTACCACAAAATAGTATTCAACGTGTTATTCATATGGCAAAACTGGGTGAAACTGATCTAGGCTTAGAAGAATACACGACAGATTGGGATAGTGAAGCCTATAATACGGTGTCTGGGCAAAACTCAAACAATTCTATCCGCGTTAACAATGACTATATTAATGCTGTTTTAAAAGACCAAAATTGGGATCTAACAGGGCGCCAAGATAAAACCTTTAAAAAGACCCTTAAAGCCAGGGACTTATGGCATAAAATTGGTTATGCAGCTTGGGCGTGTGCAGACCCGGGCATTCAGTTTGATACCACAATTAATGAATGGCATACATGCCCACAAAGTGGACGCATTAATGGTTCTAATCCATGTTCTGAATATATGTTTTTGGATGACACAGCCTGTAACTTAGCGTCTTTCAACCTAAGTACGTTTATGGAAGACACATCTACAGGTTCTAAATTTAACATTAACCGTTACGAACATGGCATTAAACTGTGGACATTAACGTTAGAAACATCAATGTACATGGCCCAATTTCCATCAAAAGAAATTGCAGAAAGATCTTATGAATTTAGAACGCTTGGTTTAGGGTATGCAAACCTTGGCGCTATGATTATGAGTATGGGTATTGCTTATGATTCTAAAGAAGGCCGTGCAATTGCTGCTGCCTTAGCGTCTATTTTAACAGGTGTATCTTATAAGACGTCTGCGCTTCTTGCAAAAGAAGTAGGTACATTCCCTGGATTTGAAAAAAACAAAAATGATATGCTGCGTGTTATGCGTAACCATAAACGTGCAGCTTACGGTGAAACAAAAGGTTATGAAGGTTTAACAAATGCGCCTGTTGCCTTGCAAAAAGCGGACTGTCCTGTACCAGAATTGATTGTGCACGCTAAAAAAGCATGGGATGATGCGCTATCTCTTGGTGAAAAACATGGTTATTTAAATGCACAAACAACCGTGATCGCGCCAACAGGGACCATTGCTTTGGTTATGGATTGTGATACAACCGGTATTGAACCAGACTTTGCTTTGGTAAAATTTAAAAAACTTGCCGGCGGCGGTTACTTTAAAATTATCAACCAAATGGTACCAAAAGCTTTAAGTACACTTGGTTATAGTTCCGGTCAAATAAAAGAAATTATAGCCCATGCAACAGGTCATGGCACTTTGAAAGATGCACCAGGTGTATCTTTTGCAGATTTAATGTCTAAAGGCTTTACGCAAACTGAACTTGATAAATTAACAGAAAATCTAAAGTCTGCTTTTGATATTAAATTTACATTCAACCAATGGACTTTAGGTGCTGATTTTTGTAAAAAAACATTAAAGTTCACAGATGAACAGTTAAACAATCCCAACTTTAATATGTTAAAAGAACTTGGATTTACAAATAAGCAAATTGAACAAGCTAATGCCTATTGTTCAGGTACTATGACTTTAGAAGGCGCGCCATTTTTAAAGGATGAACACTTGCCTGTTTTTGATTGTGCTAATCCTTGTGGTAAAACTGGTAAACGGTTCTTGTCCATTAATAGCCATTTGAATATGATGGCAGCAGTTCAACCGTTTATCTCAGGCGCTATTTCAAAAACTGTCAATATGCCAAACAATTCAAGTATTGAAGATTGTTTAAATGCCTATATTGATTCATGGCGCCTTGGGATTAAAGCAAACGCATTGTACCGTGATGGTTCAAAACTATCACAACCTTTAAATGCAACTGTTTTAGAAGATATGGACCTTGACGCTGACGAACTTATGGCTATGTCAAATAATGAAAAAGCTGCTGTTGTTTCTGAAAAAATAGTAGAGCGCATTATTGAGAAATATCAAGCTGATCGTCGTAAATTACCAAATAGACGTGGTGGCTATACACAAAAAGCAAGCCTTGGTGGACATAAAATTTACCTACGTACCGGTGAATACCCTGACGGAAAACTTGGCGAAATTTTTATTGATATGCATAAAGAAGGCGCATCGTTCCGTTCATTGATGAACAATTTTGCAATGGCAATTTCGATTGGTCTACAATATGGTGTTCCGTTAGAGGAGTATGTTGAAGCTTTTACATTTACACGTTTTGAACCCTCTGGCATGGTTGGCGGAAATGATCATATTAAAATGGCCACATCTGTATTAGATTACTTATTTAGAGAACTTGCTATTAATTATCTTGGTCGTCACGATTTTGCGCATGTGAAACCAAAAGATTTAAACCCTGATACAATTGGTAGCTCAAAAGAATATCCTAAAGCAATCAAACAACCTGTTGAACAAAAAGCAACCGGAACCTACGGTGTAGAAATTCCTTTGCCAAAAACAGCGTCCGTACAAGTGATGAAGAATATAAGTAAAGTAGATGATGCACCGTCGCGTATAACGCAAGCTAAAGTTCAAGGTTATACAGGTGATGATTGCCGTGAATGTGGCAGTTTTACTATGGTGCGTAATGGAACATGCTTAAAATGTAATACATGTGGTGCAACAAGTGGTTGTTCTTAAAGTGTAAGGGCTTGACCATTCATTATAGAATCGGCATTATTATATAAAGGGGCATTGATTAAGTTCATGCCCTTTCTCTTTAATGTGGGGGGAATATGCTTTTGAAGCTTATATTGATTTTGGGTATATTTTTAAACACATTTCCACAATGCACTGAAAACTCGGGTTCTGCTGCTTCTTCCAATACAGCATTATCAGCAGTTCAAGCGCCCTTACAATCCTATACAATAATGACATTTTTGCCAAACTGGTTTCAGATTCCATTTTTTGAACCGATATTTAGGGTTACGTCGCTTTCGGTTTATGGAAGTGAATATAGTTTTTGTTATGAAAATTTATTGAGAAACCCATATTTTTTTGTGCATATTGTCGGGGCAATATGGTGAAAACAATTAGATTGCTTCAATTGTTTTTTAGCGCCTGCCTAATGACAGCGCTTTTAATCCTTCACGGATCAAATCTTGGGCCGAAGCTTTTGGATTTTGTTGAACAAGCGTTAGGACCACAGCATTAGCATCAGATTTTGTATAGCCTAAATTTGATAGAGCAGAAATAGCATCCTGCTTTTCATTATTGTGAGCAGAAAAACTACTTTCACTTTTTTTATTTAAGCCATCAACAAAATCGTGTTCGTTTGGAATTTTTCCTTTTAGCTCTAAGGTTATACGACCTGCAACTTTTGTACCAACACCTTCTGCTTGGGTAAATTGTTTTGAATCTTGACGCACAATGCAATCCGCAATTTCATCTGGAGATAGAAAGGATAAAATAGAAAGCGCAACTTTTGTGCCTACACCCTGAACAGATACGAGTAGTCGAAACCAATCTCGTTCTAATGCTGTTAAAAAACCGCAAAGCATTTGATCGTCTTGCCTGAAAATATGTTCTACTAAAATAGATGTTTTTTGTTCGACCGCCGGCAATTTTTTTATTGTTTTTTTTGATGCATATATTAAATAACCAACACCGTTCACATCAAGCACAAATATATTTGTGTCTTTTCTATCAACTAATCCTGTAAGTTTTGTAATCATAATTCACGCTACAATTGTGCCATATAATGGCGGATGGGGTGGGATTCGAACCCACGAAGAGGTCTCCCCCTTGCCGGTTTTCAAGACCGGTGCCTTCAACCGCTCGGCCACCCATCCATATATTGAACAAATTCAATACTTAAATAATTATGTCAAAAAATACATCACATTGCAACTGAAATTGTTTTATTGTCCGTCTTCAATTCTCAATAATTTGGCATGGCTGATCTTAGATTTCAAAATATTCAGCTGATTTTAAGTGTTTTTTAATTTTCTGCAGATATTCTTAAAACTAGAGGGCCACTGATTTGGTGGGGGAGGAATTATGTGTGATTCCTTGGCGGCAGTCATACCCATAGTTAATGTGGGAATAATGCCCTCTATCCTAGGGCCGGGTATACTAAACTCTGATATCGAGTATAGTATACAGGTTTTGTGTAAAATGCGTAAATCATTTTTACGCCGTGATTCCTGTTAATTCTTTGTTAAGGATTTTTAAGGATGCGGGGAGATTGCAGCTTTGTGGTGGAGGAGGCGGAGGCATGGATTTTGTGGGAACTTACGGAGGCCCATCAGACAAAAAGTGTATTTTCTCAACCGTTAGAAAGTAAGAACAGGGAATCTTTCAGAAAAACTATCTTGATTTTTTATTAAGTATATTAGAAAACCCCATGTCCATAATTTTTGCAAAAGCACCATTACCAAAAATATTGGCACTTGTAATGACTGGGTCAAACAAAATATAAAGCGCTGTAATTAAAGACATCATCTCGCCTGAAAAACCAAGATACATATCTAAAATGGGCAGCATAACAATGATGCCCCCCCCAGGAATAGCAGCTACAGAAAATTTTGCCAGCATGAAATAGAATGCAAAAATTAAATAACTATAGAATGATGGTTCCGCTACCCCAAAACTTTTAAGTACGGCATACGCAAAAATCGGAATAGCAAAGCAATCCCCAATTAAGTGTATATTAACAGTTGCAGGTACCACAGAGCGCGCTAAATCTTTACTTTTTGCATCAGTTTCAACACCCATAATTGTAAGCGGCATGCTAGCTGCACTAGACATTGTGCTAAATCCGCACATGACAGCGGGTAACATACCCTTCACGTGATTTATGAATTTTTGCACGCACCCTTTGCTGATAATGAAATATAGAAGCAAAATATAACCATATTGCGCTAGTGCTATGATCGTAAAAATTGTTGCATAATCCTTAATAATAACACCTATTACGCCATCATGCTGCAACTTCACAATAAATCCAACTATAAAAAGGGGAACAATTAACACCGTTCCCTTTAATATTTTTTCAATAATAACTTCAATATGCTTTGCTATGTTCATCGTTTGTTTCGGATATACTTTTGGCAAAAAAATACCCAAAATGATACTAGAAAACATCGCTTTATCATTACTTATTAATGCTGGAATGTCCGCGTGCCATAAAGGGGCAAGTCCGGAAAGTGTATTCGGTTTTATCATGTTTAAGTCAAAACTATAGACCCAGCTTCCTAGAAAATGACTAAGCATAGTTGAGATAAAATTCGAACAACACACTAAAATTAGAATCAATCCTATAATTTTTGTTGCTTTGCTTGAAAGCATTACAGCTGTTTTAAATAGAAGCGCAAAAATAATAAGTGGCAGCACAAAAACAATTAAGTGTTTCATCGTTAAGCTAACGGCATAGAATCCTTGTTTCACCTCTAACGTCATATATGGGGTCATAAAAACAGTGCTGACAATTAAAAGCAATAATAAAATGGGCATTTTACGAAACATAATACGGACCTATCAAAACAAAAGATAAAGTTCAAGACAAAGCAAAGATATGCCCGAAAGTAAACACAAACAAGACAATGAGCGTTGAGCCATACTAAATTGCTTAGACCTTACCCCCATAATGCCTGGAAGAATAAGGGCCAGTATTGCAAGCCAAGCACTAGCTACACTAAGCGCCAAAATAAAACCTTTAGGGTATGCAAGTGCAAAAATTAAAGGCACACCTACAGTTAAAATTACGTTAAATAATTGTTTGATAGCAGGAAGTTGAGTGTTCAGTTTATTTTCTGTTAATTCTGAAATATAATTAAACTGCCCAAGCCCCACACCTAAAAATGAGGTCACAATAGCACAAAAAGAAAAGATATTTAATAAATGTGGCATCAGTATGGGGTAGGTGCTCATCTGTCCAATTTGGCTTAAAAAAACAGGTAGTTGGCTTTTATTTAACTGCGCTAGCTGACTGCACGCAATTGTTCCAAGTGTTGCTGTTTGCCATAAGATATAAACAAGAAGTGTGATAAGGCTGCCAACAAAAAAACTTAACATAAGTTTTTTTTGGTCATTCTTCAAGTATGCAATTAAGCTTGGGATACTGCCATGAAAGCCATAAGATGTGAAAATTATAGGGATCGCAATAAGCCAGTTTCTTATGTCAAATGTGACCGATTCACACAAATAAACACTTTGTGTTTGGGGTAGTAAGAAAAATAACAACACTGCAAATAAGGAAAATAATATTTTTAAAAATATTCGATTTGTTTGATCAACAGCACGCGTTGAAAAGCTAACAATACTGCCAAAGACAAGGGCAAAAAAGAACACACCAAGTGCGTGCGGGATATAAATATTTAATTGTGATAATAACCCCAGCATAACAGATGTGCCACCCGTCATATAAGCCGCTAGCAAACTGTAAAATAAAAGCATTTTTACGCATAGCGCAACGGCTTGTCCGATAGATCCAATTTCACAGTTTACAAGTTTAGCAAAACTCATATTATCCGGTTTATTTTTAAAAAGCGCTAGCTGAACATATGATGCAATAATCATTAAAAGCCACATACCAAACAACAAGAACAGACTATTTTGATAACCAATGCTAGAAGCTGTTAAGGGCTGCGCTAGAACGGCGGCACCAATAGCTGTTCCTGCAACCACGAAAGTTGCACCAATCGTTTTAGACTGCTGATAACATTTTAATAATTTAAACATAAAAAATTTAAGGCCTTGCTAACCTGTCACTGCATAAGAAATAATAGCTTTTCTAGCCAACGTATCTGCAAGGTCATTATATTCGTCACCAGAGTGACCCTTGACCCACTTCCAGGTTATTTTAAGCTTGCTGACAGCTTCGTCCAATTGTATCCAAATATCTTTATTTTTAACTGGTTTTTTTACTGCAGTTTGCCAGCCATTTTTTTTCCAGTTTTTCATCCAAAGGTTAAGACCATCTTTCAGGTATTTACTATCTGTTATCAATGTAATTTTAGCGTCAGGGCTTAATTCTAATAGTTGTTCCATTGCAGATAAGGCGGCCATCATTTCCATACGGTTGTTGGTTGTATTCAACTCCCCACCATTAAGTAAACAGCGATAGCCTTCGGCCAAAAAAACGGCACCCCAACCACCAGGCCCCGGGTTACCAGAACATGCACCGTCTGTATAGACTATTATTTCGGCTTCTTTAGAAACTTTACTGAAAAATTCTTGTAAATCTTCAACTATCATTCTGTAACCTTATGAATATTACATTTCGTCTTCTGAAGAGTCGTTATCATCATCATCATCTAGCAATGTATCGTCTATGATAATATTTTTTGCTTTTTCAGATTTAGTTTTACGCACCTTAGTGGCGGATGTAATTTCTAAAACCGTTCCACATGAAGGGCAAGCAATAGGCGTTTTTTGCAAGTCATAAAATTTGACAGAGCAAGATAGACAAATTCTTTTTAGCCCCCATTCTGATTTTACCACAATTATTCTCCTCTATTTTAATATATACTTAAGCTAATTTAAAATTTTATAGAATTTAGCAAGAAAATACAAGAAGCAACTGGTTGCGGGTTTATGGTATTAGGTTTTTGTAATTTTGGTGTTGATGATTCTGGGATTTAGTTTTTTTATTATGAATATGGTTCAATCTGAAGAAACACCATCATTTTTCGAATTCTAGGTGCAATTATCCTATAACTGCATAGATTTTGGTTGTTTTTAGTCGCTTATTTTCCGGAAAAATGTCGAAGATTTATCATGGTATAAGCGATTAATTTTAAGCCAAAATAAGTTTTAGCTTCGCTGACCTTTGGTTCTATTCACCTTGCTATCGTAGGCTGTATCTAAACTCATAACACAATTTGAAACTGTTGACCCAATTCGCTTCATAACAGTTTTCAGAAAGGACAAAGCGCGTGGAAACAGAGGCGATTCATGACGATTTTCCGCAGCACGCACCATGGGTGACAAGACATTGCAGTGACGATCACAAAACGCCACAATCTTTTCACCCTTCATATGTTTATGACCACTGAATCCAATACAATCACCTCCTTTTTTTGCGAGCGTTGTGGTGCCGTCACCATGAATAACGCTCGTATCAAGATGACCATTTTCAAATAGCGCCAGAACAGAATTTTCAAATGCATGAAGAAAGGTTCCATGTGCATTCCACTTCTGAAAAATTCTAAAAAGGCGCGTATAGTGGATTTCTGGATTGCCATGTTGATTTGGTGCAATTGGCAGCATTTTCCACTGACAACCCGTGTGCAAAAAGTATAAAATATAGTTGAAAATCTTATAATCGGGTATTTTGTACCTTGGTCCGCGTCTTCTGCTGGGAATGTGTTTTAAGACGAATTCAGCAAACTGATCTTCTATTAATTTAACCGG
>PFNE01000040.1 GCA_002791835.1 Alphaproteobacteria bacterium CG_4_10_14_0_8_um_filter_37_21
AAGGACAATTTCCTTTTGATGCTAAAAGCAGCCTAATGTTTAATAAACTATCTCTTAATTTTGCTGCTTTCCTGTCCGAACAACCAGGACCACCTCATAGGCCTTGGTACTATAACAGTTATTTTATGGAATGTTTTGTTAAAAGACCTTACTGGTTTTGATGGTTTTATACCCGGTATGATCGTGAATTCTTTATTTTTCTACCTCTCCATAAAAACACACACTATTCCTTTTAAAGCTTAGTGCGCCATAAAATATCAGTTACATTGCCATGATACCCAAGAAGTCCCATACCTAAATATGCAGGCTTAAAAGAACACTGATTAAGAGGAGGCAAAAAGTCTAAGTTAAAATCAGATGGCATATTATAAAGAACCGTAAAGTGTGGATCAAAGTTATGGGGCAAACTCCAGCAAATACCGTATTGGTCAACATCTGATTTTTTAGCATCAGGTAAAAGACTGTAATTCTTCTCTAAGTGCCCCATGCGTATATCAGATCTTAAGGGAGAGATTGTGTTGACAACCTGCTTATGGACCTTTTTCAATAAGGGGTTTTGAAAGAGTGCATCAATATTCCAAAACAAATTAGCGCCCACAACAGATAACGCTGGTTTTAAAGCCACCCTTGGAACCCGACCAAGATCAGGAAGAAATTGAGCTAACTCTTGCGAAATCTTTGGTATGTTATTTCCCTTAACAGAAAGCTGAAAAAGAGTGACATGTGGATGATTTCTATCTTGCTTAACATCAATGCCATTATCTTTATGATTCTTACAAATACGTTTTGTAAGATCTTGTATATAATAAGATAAAGCATCATCAGGTCGTAAAAAAATACCAACCTCATAATATTTATCATGTTCTACCTGAATTTTTTCCATTGTTATTATTACCCCACTCTAACTAAACAGAAAATACATTGCCAAAATGTTGCAGTATATAATCCTCAATAAACTTGTTTTCTGCTTTCATCTTGATCTCTCCAGAAACCTCTACAAATTTAACCTTTGTAAACCAAGCATTATAGGTATTTGCGCCTAGTTTTTTTAAGATGAGAGATCTAATGTTTCGGCAAGACTCTTCTTCAGTATTTGTAGAGCTTTGAATATGATCAAGCGCCCTACTCTGTTCTGTTTTAGGGTCTAATTGAACTGGAATGTCTTTAGCGCCAAGCTCTCCATTAAAAATGCGATCCATCGTTTTAAACTTAAGGGCCCAGTTTAATGTTAAGTTAAATTCTTGAGAAGTAATGTATTCGCTGCTTTGAAGACGCTGTAAGTAGTTCTGCCACCGCTTCATCTGACCGTCACATTTTTGTTTAAAAGCTGACAGCAATAAAGGTGCTAAATCCTTATTCATAAATGTTGAGGACGATGGAAAAGTTTGGTTCCAAAGGACCAGCATATCCTGAACAGTTGTATTTTTAACAGCAGTTTGACTATTTGTTTTTGAAATACCTAATATTTCTTCTGTCCCCCCTACCCCATTATTTTTTATATTTTTATGAATGACTTGTTCGGCTTGTTTAACCTTTAACGCCTTATAAACTATTTTATCTGATTTATTATTTAAATCTTTGTAAGTATTCTCCTGTATAACCATTGGGCATTTTTTTCCTAAAGGTTGGGAATTATTTTCCCTTTTCTTTTGAGGATTCAGGCCTTCCAATTTTTTATAATTGAGGGTTATATAATTGGTACGATTTGATTTATGCTTACTGAGTTTATCAACTTGAATGACGTTTTTGTTTAAGAACAATCTTATATAATTACGGATTGTTCTTGAGGAAACACGAAGTTGCTCGCCCCACTCTTCAGCAGTGTTGTATACCCACTTCTTATCGTCGTGGCTGATGCCAACATTCTTTTTTTGAAGCCAGTAGTGTATTTGATTTATAAACTGAGCGCCAGTACGACCAAATTCATCAATAAGGTTCGCTTGTGCAATAAGGGTGTGGTTTTTTGTCATTGTATATTTATGCATAAAAATTCCATTATTTTAAGAGTAATGTAATCCACACAATCCTTGACTTTTCCTCTTTCATAATGTATTATAAAAGTTGTATGTAGGCTGAATCAAAGATTTGGCAGATTAAACAAGGGCTTCTCTAAAAGCCCTTGTTTATTCGTAATCTACTTCATATCCTAATCTTTCTAGTTTCTCAACAATAGATTGTACTATCCAAGTACTTCTAGCCATACTAAATTTACTTCTATCTTTATCGATTAGATCTGATATGTTTTTTTTTAATCTTAGTGAAACCATTATTTCATCTTTTTTTTCGGTCATAAACTCTCCCTTGTTCCAAAATATACAAAAAAAAAACCTGAGTCAACAGGCTTTGTATATTTATGTATATTTTAAAGAGTTTTTTTATGGTCGAGGATTTATGGGTCCATTTATTTTTTGATACTTTTCTATTTTTAATTCAATTGAGCTTTTTAGAATTTCTGAAATGTTTTGTCTTTCCCAATAGGCCATATTGCGTATTTCTGTCATTAATTTTTCTTCAATTCTAAATGTTACTTTTTCTAGTTTTGGCTTTGTAAAAATTTTTTCTTTATTGGCTATTGATTCCTCATTATTTGTTTCTAAAAGTGAGTCAAATCCACCTTTATTCTTGAATGTTTTTTTTGACATTTATTTGCCTGCCTTTTCTAATAACTCTTCACATAATTGTTTATAATCTGTAGCTCCCTTGCAATTTTTGTTGTAGAGAAATATGTCCTTTCCTTGACTGGGCGCTTCTGCTAGTGCTATGTTACTGGAAATTTTAGATTCTAACATTTTGTCTCCGTAGAAGTCTTTAATCATTTCTGATACATCTCTATTCAGTACTTTTCTATGGTCATACTGGGTTAAAAATACAGCAATAATATTGAGAGCGGGATTTAGTCTGTTTTTTATTTTTTCTATCACATCGTTTAGTTTTACGAGACCTTTTAGAGGTAGAAATTCTGCTTGTAATGGAATGATTACGTGGTTTGAGGCAGTTAAAGCATTAATAGTCAAAAGTCCTAGTGAAGGGGGACAATCAATTAATATATAGTCAAATCTATCTTTAATTTTTGAAATTATATCTCTTAAAATATATTCACGACCAGGTTCTGCATTTAGTTCTATTTCTGCCGCAGAAAGATCCAGTGATGAAGGAAGTACATACAAATTTTTTTTTACTTCTATGGGGATTATATTTTTTTCCCCCCTGAGATTGTCATATATGCTTATTTCCGGGTTTTTAATACCAAGGCTTTGAGTTAGGTTTGCTTGAGGGTCAAGATCTATTAGTAGAACTTTTTTTCCTTTAAGTGCAAAACCCGCACCAATATTTACAGTGGAGGTTGTTTTCCCAACTCCTCCTTTGTGATTGCTGATCGCAAAAATTGCCATTTTTATAATTTTTTAATTGTTTATAACATGAGTATGGCACATATGTCTGTGCCATACAAGATGGTGAGTATGTCTGTGCCATACAAGATGGTGAGTATGTCTGTGCCATACAAAATGTCACATATGTCTTTGCCATACAAGATGGCATGTATGTCTGTGCCGTACAAGATGGTACATATGTCTGTGCCGTACAAGATGGTGAGTATGTCTGTGCCGTACAAGATGGTGAGTATGTCTGTGCCGTACAAAATGGCGAGTATGTCTGTGCCGTACAAAATGGCGAGTATGTCTGTGCCGTACAAAATGGCGAGTATGTCTGTGCCGTACAAAATGGCGAGTATGTCTGTGCCATACAAGATGGCCTGTATGTCTGTGCCGTACAAAATGGCGAGTATGTCTGTGCCGTACAAGATGGTACATATGTCTGTGCCGTACAAAATGGCGAGTATGTCTGTGCCATACAAGATGTCACATATGTCTTTGCCATACAAGATGGCATGTATGTCTTGCCATACAAGATGTCACATATGTCTTTGCCATACAAGATGGAACGTGTGTCTTTGCCATACAAGATGGCATGTATGTCTTTGCCATACAAGATGGAACGTGTGTATGTGCGAATTTGTTCGGCAGGGTCATGAAAGTTGAAATTTTCTGACTATTTTTTTAACATATTTTAAAAACAATCACTCTTTCAAATGCCATACAAGCCAAAACTTAAGTCATCATCTACTAAGTCACGTTCTAAACCAAAATATAAAGTTATAAATTGGGCAGAATATAACAAAAAAATTCAGAAACGTTGTGAGCTAAGTTTTTATTTTCTAAAAGGTGATCTGAAAGCTTTGTTTATTAATGAAAACCCTTATATTCCTAGTCTTTCCGGTCAGCAGGCGACATATAGCTATGCTTATATTGAACTTATTTTTACATTTTACCGCCTATTTAATTTTGGTATGCGACAAACTTCAGGATATTTTGAAAACTTTTGGCGCAATTAAAACCTTGATATTGGTGTGCCAAGTTTTGGGCACTTTAGTGATTTATTTGTAAACGTCCTCTTAAGGTTAGGCAATTTTGTGAAGAGGTTGTTCAGCATGTAAACAATGGTGAGTCTGTTGTTATGATCTTTGATAGCACTGGAATGCGCTTTGGAAAAACCAGCCACTGGTATGAAGATAAAGTATGGGAAATCATGTGATGGTACACCCTGGAGAAAGCTACATATTGGCATAGATCAGGTAATGAACATGCAAAGTGTTGAAGTAACAGATTACGCATCATCTGATATTGGAAAGTTGGATGACTTAATAAATATTGAAGCGCCTATTTCAAAAGTTATTTCAGATGGTGCATATTATAGTAAAAAAAGGGTTCAAAAGTTTTATGAAAAAGATATTACACCTGTTATTCCGCCGCCTCCAAACTCTATTGTTCATGGCCTTCCTGAAACAGAGTGGCATGATAAAATCGTGCAATATATTCAGGAAAAGGAAACGGTTTATGCCTTTAGCTTCGCTGACCTTCGGTTCATAAAAAATACGGTTATGGATTACAGGCATTGGTAGAAGACCAAATTTCAAGGATTAAAAAATGTATAGGGACGCGTTTTGAAACACAAAAAATTGAATAACAGAAAACTGAAGGCAAAATAATCGCAAATTTGATCAACCATTGGAATGCATTTGTTAAGTGTGTATATGTGAAAATTTCATAATTTAACCTATCAATAGATGAAAATATACTCTGCCGAATAAAGCCTGTAAGAAGGAGATTGTGAGCATTTCAAAGAAAAAAAAATAAAAGTTTGTCTAATTACAAAAAGAGTAGGGTAGGGCGCTAATATTTTATAATAATATAGGTTTCTATGCTCAAATTCATTCTAACAAGACGAATAGCTCTCAATAATGATTTTCTTATACACTTAGAAAAACCATGGAACAGTTTGAAAGGTATTTTAATATAATGAATAAAGCTTCTGATTAGATATTGTTCCAACTGTCCATTTAAAGTCCCATTTCTTGTGATAAGACTATTAAAAAAAAGGGGATAAATGAAGATCTTTAAGATATCTTAATGAGCAAAACTTAGAACATATAAACAGAGAATGGTAGGGTGATTTTTGGCTATTGGCTAACTTACTGTTGGGTAGGAATGATAGTGAACGTACAACTGGTTGTGGGTTAAGTATGTTGTACAATGTAAAAATCAGTTCAATATAAGCATCCGTTATATGTCTCTTGCTGGGCCGAAAAACCAGAAACATAGGGCTTTTCATTAATAAACAAAGATTTCAGATCACCTTTTAGAAAATAAAAAATTAGCTCACCACGTTTCTGAAGGTTTTTGTTATATTCTGGCCAATTTATAACTTTATGTTTTGGTTTAGAATGTGACTTAGTAGATGATGACTTCAGTTTTTGCTTGTATGGCATTTGAAAGAGTGATTGTTTTTAAAATATCTTAACAAAATAGTCAGAAATACTCAACTTTCAAGACCCTGCCGAACAAAGCCATGCCAGACCTGCCTAAGAAAACCACTTGACGGATGTTATCGTGAATTATTAATATGGTATTGGAAACGGCAGATACTAAACTGCTAGTAAAAAAGAAAAAAATGAAAATTTACTTAAAGGTATTAAGTTGTGGACTTTTGTTTCAATTTAGTAATGAACATGTTTTTGCATCTTCCCAGATGATTACCCGATTTTCAACTTCTGAAATGGGCAGAAGTTTGTGTGCAAGATCTTCTATCAAAACTGTACCGGGACAATATTCTATATCTAGTACCTATAACTGTAATAATTTTACAGCTATCCGAGGATATTCTCATTTTATTGACCCCACTAATCCCAATTGTGGAAAACAAATCAATTTGGATAAAATGGAAAATGAGCCTAAAAGTTCTACTTCTTATTCAAAATTTATGAACTTGTTAAAAAAAAGGGATGGGGTAATCCGACAAATAAATGATTGTTTAGATAAACTTAAACAAATTGATGAAAGTGAAAAAAAAATTTTTACCCAAGAGGTAACCAGTGATATCAGTAACACTCAGCACAGCGTCATGGAATTGGGAAATACCGTCCATGAATTAAATCAGAAAAGAAAGATAGCAACCATAACACCTATTAATTCAGAAAAAACAGGTGTTACTTCATTTGATGTTGAAGATAATTCTTTATATCATCATAATATTTCAAAAATGGTCGCTATGATACGAGAAGATTTGGTTGACAGAATTATCCGTTCAGCTCGTGATGCCAGTAAAGTAAGGAAAGAAGAGGTTGTGTGCATACTGAATCTCTATTCTGATTTAGCATGTAGACCTAAAGAATCAATAACCAAGGTGTTAAACGGTTCTACAGATACATCTAAAAGTGTTATATATAACGCAGCCGTTGCTCATGCTCAATCTAGGCAGCTAACCATTGGTGTATATAGGGATATATATACGAGGTTAGGAGAGGCTTTTGGCAAGGAACCAATGAAAGTTTTATACAGTATTGTTGAAGAGATGATGCAAGAAAAAGACCATAGTTTAAGTCTATTAAGAAATAGAAAAAATAATAGAACACATGATGATTATGTAAATCTTATCGTACTGGGTGCGAATCCTCTTTATCCACTACATGCCAACGAAGTAGAAGCTGTTCTAGAACTTTATGTCACTTTATCAGATCGACCTAAAGAATCTATTACAAAGGTACTAAATGGCTCTACTGATACACCAAAAAGTGTCATATATAACGCTGTTATGGTACATGTAGACTCAAAAAAATCAGATCTAGAAATATATCGCAATATATATGCAAGACTAAGTAAATCGCTAAACCAGGAAGCAATTCAGGTTATACATCATATGGTGTCTCAAAATATACAGAAAAATGATGATCACAATCAATTTAGTTTAAAACAATCCCTAATTGTGAAAAACGCACCCCCTGAAATATCAAAAGAGTTTGTCGAAAATAATAACAATGAAAAAACACCTGTTTTAGCAGTTAAAAATTTGAGTGAACCTGAAACGAATTTGAATATTAGTGAGCGTTCTGAAGGTTTGTTGTGTACAAATGATGGTAAATATTCAATATCAAAAAAAGAGCAAGAAAGATTAAATCGGATTTATGGCCTTCTACCTGAATACCATAGTAAAAGTATTACTGGTGTGTTATCTGGTGCAACAAAAAGAAAAGATCTTCCCGTCTTGAAAGATGTCCTTGCTGCTATAGACCAGGTACAAAAAGAAGCAGTACAAGAAGGTAGTCATCTAAATATAGATTTACATTATTTCAGAAAACTATATTGGACTTCAATTCGAGTAGTAGGCAAAGGTGGATCAAGAGAAACAGAATGCAAAAAAGAAAAAATAGAATCTAAAGTTTCACCTAAGTTAAAAAAAACACAAATCGTGCAAAATATAAAAAAAAGTAACACTAAAAAATAAGAATAATATATTATTCTGTTGTATTTATAAAGATTTAAACATCAATTTAAAAAAAAAGACGGTTAGTCAAATTTATGATATCAACAAAAAAAGCATTATTTTATCTAGTGTTGTTTTTTTCTTCACTTCAGGCAGTAGAATTGCCGCCGGGAGTTTTTGGAACATCATGCTATAACTATTTTACAGAAGAGCTTCCTCCTAAAAGTAAAGGTATCTATCAGATATATAACCAAAATAATACAATAAAGTATGTCGGTAGTTCATTAGACATTAATAAGAGACTTTCTGTTCATTATAAAAATGGTCTTTTAGAAGCAGGAGATTTTATACATGCGGTTATTTTTTATGAAGAAGTTCGTCAAGTTGACATACTAAATTATGAGAGAATCTTAATTAGAAAATTGTCTCCTATCCTCAACAAGCATCCTGGAGCACCTGGACGATCTTGGAGATCAGAACAACTATCAAAGCTACAAGCTTTTTCTGATCATAACCAAGGTCTATTAAATTCTGAAAGTCAAATAATGATAAATAATTTGTTATCGGGTAAAGTAAAATATAAAGATTTTATAGTTTCTAGAAACTTACTTAAGCTTATGAAAATTTTTCGTTGAATAATTTTGCTTTTTTTGGGCGTTCTGCCCAGGACAATTGCATGCAATCTAAGCTATCAGTTATTTTTGGCTCTATGATATTTACTGTTGATTTCACGCAAACACCTTATAACCTAACCGATCAAGAAATAGTCTTTCTATTGGTTGCGGGTTATCAAAATGTCCTAAACTCTAGGCTGATAAAGGGATAGAGTGGTATAATTTCAGAATCAAATCTGAAACAATAATTTATATTTTTCCATACATAAAAAACACAGAATCTATACTGAGCATCGTATTCCCGTTAAATTAACCGAAGCTCAATTCAATGAATTCATCTTTTATATTTTGTACTTTTTGCACACGGGTTGTCAGTGGAAAATGCTGCCAATTGCGCCTGATCAACATGGCAATCCAGAGATCCACTATACCCGCCTTTTTAGAATTTTTTAGAAGTGGAATACCCATGGATCCTTCCTTCATATGTTTGAAAATTCTGTTCTGGCACTCTTTGAAAATGGGCATCTTGATACGAGCGTTATTCATGGCCCTATATGTCAGACTAGTTGTCTCGTTTCTGCCCTATTGGAAAATATTAGACGCGACAACTAGTCTGACATATAGGGAGATCAGTATGGGGTTTACTTTTTATTAAGTAAAGTGATTATATGGGCTCTTCATATCATAATCTACATACTTATTCGTATGGGAAATGCGAAGGTTTAGTTTTTCAATATACTTCTGCAAAAAAACTTCATCAGGAATCAGATGTGCAATATTTTCTTTATATTTTTTTAAGGCATAAATCCATATCGCCCTCCTTGAATTAATCCAATCTTGATCCCAAGGACTATCTTTTTCTAGTTGATTAATTGTCCTAAATTCTAAATACCAAGTATATCTGGGGTTCTGACTTTTGTTCTTTTCAGAATAATGGACTGTTTTTACATTATGAATAACTATATCTCCTGCTTTAGCTATAACAGGTACAAATTTATTCTTGTTTTCCTCATATACTTTACTTATTTCAGTCTTTGTCAGAGGACCCATCTTATGGCTTTTAGGCAAATAATAAACAGGATTATCATCAGAATTATGGAGATATATTCCTACACTAAATACATCATATTTTGCAGACTGAAGTGCCAAGTCTTGATGAACAGTTACAGGAATTCCGCGTTCAGGTATTTTTATGAGCATATCCTCCCATGTAGGAACTATTCGTGTCACATCATCTGAAAGTTCTGAAACAATTTTTAAAATTGAATCATGTACGAGAAATTTTAAAAACATATCTCCCTTTTCAAACATGTAGCGAATTTTATGAATATGTTTTGAATCATTGATACGAAGAAAATCTTCTTCATTTTTTTTGGAAGCAAGTGCTTTTTCCGTTTGTGATAATAATAACTGTACCTCCTGTGGCGAGAAAGCATTTTTAATAACACTATATCCATCTACTAGAAATTCATCTTTTAAGCTTGTTGAATTCACCATTTCTTTTTTCCTCCTGTAAATTTAGACTGTAGTGACATGGCTTTATGTAAACCACGTCGAACCTTCTTTTCTGAAATATTTATTTTTACGCATTATTTATCTTGTTTTTTGTATGGAAACAAATCTTATTTACCAAACTTTTCTATCATCCCCTTTGTTTTAATCTCCGCTAAGGAATACTACTACAAATTTTTCCATCTTCTATAACAAAGCATTTACCCATTTTTTTTAAAGACTCTTTTCTAGATAGTGTCGTCATGAGATTTTCAGCCATAGAACTAAGCACCTTATATGAACCGCAGCCAGGAATGAGGATGT
>PFNE01000017.1 GCA_002791835.1 Alphaproteobacteria bacterium CG_4_10_14_0_8_um_filter_37_21
GACCGCAAGCAATTTCATTAAATTCAGATTTTGCACGTCTTGTGCATGTAAAAGACGGCGGTACGTGGATGAGCGTTAATGATGCCCAAAATAAAGGGTATGTTTCAGCTGATAATATGATGATTAAAGGTTTATCTAGCCCTGCATATGAACCTGGTAAAAATGCAACAGGTGGTTATTATTTTCAGCAGAATGCTCTATGGTTTGCCCGTAATGAAAGTGGTAAATGGTATGAACGTAACTTTATGGATAAAAATATTATCCAGGTATTTGTGCCTGGTGTTGGTGAAACATCTCTAAAACGACCAAGAGAAGACTCTTCAGCTGATGCGCCAGCTAATAAAAAGCAAAGGGAAGAATCTGACGCACCAAACCCCTTATTTGGTGTTAGCTTTCAACACGTAGACTTTGTGCGCCCTGGCGCTGAAAAAGGACGCGCTATTTTGACGGCACCAGATACGCAAAATCAGGTTTGTGTTGTGGCTTATAATCTAGGTACGTTAAAAGGCCCTGGTGATGCGCAAATGCCATTTGGTTACACTTTAGATGTAAATGGTAAAAAATCATGCCGTATTGAAGCTTGGGGCATTCATGACTATGCATTTGATGATCATCCAGAAAATGTATTCTTAGTGCATGCAAAAACACAAGGTTCATGGAAGCCTATTAAAGAGATGCAAGCCAATGACTGGAACGAAATGATCATTGCTAAAGCAGGTGGATCAAGCACATTCAATAATGGTATTGCTTCTTTTAATGGCATTCCTGGAAAAACGCATCTGAAACATCATAACTATTATGGGGGATCAGGTGATGCAAACAATAAAGCGCCAATTACTGGCAACCATGAAAATGTGCGCATTTACATGCCAACACAAGCGCCTACCGCAGTTGGTGCGCCGTCATCACCTGCTGAAACCGCTAATCCGTGGTTTGGAGAGGCTTATAGTGCGGATATGAAGCTAATTAAATTAGGTGCAGAAAATGGTCTTGAAATTTTGAAGGCACCTGATGGTAAGCAAGTATGTTTGGCAAAAGTGTACTATGCCCCTCATAAAAAAGATTATGTGCGCTTCGGTCATGTTGAGGGTACTAACTGTAATATGACAGTTGGTGGCGCGCACAGTGTTGATCTTAATGGTAGTGATGCTCGCTTAGTTCATATTGCGAAAGGCGGGGCTTGGTTACCACTTAATGATGCGAAATCAAAAGGCCACATTGTTGCAGACAAAATGTTGATGAAGTCAGAGCAATCAAATCCTGGTTATTCTAAGGATGCTGGTGCTGGCGCGTATTATATAACACATAAAGGGTTATGGTACGTAAAGGACAATCAAGAATTGACTATTTTGGAAGCCGGTAGTGCCGATAAGATTGAAGTTTTTGTGCCCGGTGCAACAGCGCCGGCTGCAGTTGGTGAGCCGTCTTCTTCACCAACTGAAACTGCACCTGTAATAGCTACAATGCCTGTTGCAGAAAAAGGGCCAACTATCGATCCAAGCGTGACACAAACAGCACAAGGCCCAACAACTGAAGATCAAGTATTAACAGCTGTTAGCGAAGGTCGTGTAATTGTTGAAGACCCTGAAGTGGCAAGGCTTCTTGAATCTCAACCACCAATTTCTTTAGATGGTGAATCATTCAAGTGGGTTGATTTTGGTAAAGGTTTTGCCTTGCAGCCAGTATCACTTTCTCCAATCAGTGGTGTAATATGTCGCTTATTTGGCCCAAATAATCAGGCCTATATTGGTAACGTGTACAAAAACAACCGTACAACAACATCAGATATCGCTTTATCTGAGATAAAAGTTGGACAGTTTGTATGTCGTGCTGGTACGGATCTTCAGGGTAATAAAGTTCACATTACATCGAAATTCCAAACACTTGGAAATCGTGGTGAAAATATCTTGTGGGCACCAATAACAAGCATACAACCGCCGATGTGGGAAACTGGTTATAAAGCCATTAATGCTGGTGCTGATGTGACAGAGGAAGATAAAACATTTAAAGCGAGTGGTATATGTCGTATTAGAAAAACAGCAGATGCAACTAAGTTCCATATTGGGCGTGCGGTTGTTGATCAAAACAATACCCCTCATTGTTACTTGAAAGCAAAGGGTGTTGAGACGGATATAACTGGTGAACGTTTGCAAAGTGTTGAAGTGCTGATAAGGCCAGGTCTTGCTCAGGAACCTGTTCCTGTGGTTGCCCAACAGCCCGTTCAGCAAGGTTCTGCTGCTTTAGATCCAGCGGTTTCTAGACAAGCGCCAACTGTCTTTGGAATGCCACAAGGTGCCGCAGCGCTAGCTGTACAAACAGCGCCTCAACCAGTAACTGGTTAATGATAAACATATATAGGGAATAAAAAAGCTGGGAAATTTTCACCCACTTTTTTATTTTTTTATATATTGTCAATCTATACGGGGTCTTATTCCCCTAATTAGTTTCTTCCAATGCAATTAAAGTTAGCATGTTTATAGCTTTTTGTTGCGTTTTTGGGTTTTGTATTTTTGAAAACAATCGTGACGCTTCTTTTTGAAAATTAGTCTGCTTTATTGTTTCAGGTTGAACACTAGGATCTTGAAGTGTATTTGCCCCATAAGTCTCGTACTCACTAAATATAGTCGCTAAACTAAATTTTAAAATTTTTGAAAGCTCTATTAATTTTGAAGCTGATACTTTATTTTGGCCATTTTCATATTTTTGCAACTGCTGCATACTAACACTTAATTGTACTGCAATGCTTTTTTGCGTTAAATTTAAAAATTGGCGCCGCACTTTTATTGCTTGGCTTATATGAAGGTCAATAGGTGAAATGATAGACATAGGTACAGGTCACAAAATACTATTTTTAAAAACAGGGTAACACAATTAATGATCTTTTAATTAACTTTTAGTATAATTTTTTGTATTCATTGATGTTATTTTATCTGGTACCTTAAATAGAATAACAAGATGAACGACGTACATGAAAAATAAAATACCGCAGCATGTAGCTATTATTATGGATGGCAATGGCCGTTGGGCAAAAGAACGCAAATTGCCCTTAGTCGCAGGGCATAAAAAAGGTGCGGATACAGCCTTTGCTGTTTCAAAGTGTGCGCATGAAATGGGCATTAAATGGCTTACACTCTATACATTTTCAACTGAAAATTGGAAGCGCCCGGCTTCTTGGCTTGCAGATTATAATAAACTGTTACAATGGTATTTAGATAGCGAAATAACACAGCTTATTAAAAACAATACTAAGCTACACGTTATTGGTGATATTTCTAAATTTTCAACACCTATACAAGAAGGACTATTTAAAGCCATTGGAGACACTCAAGCGTGTACAGGGCTTAATCTTGTTTTAGCACTTAATTATGGTGCACGTCACGAAATAACACGGGGGGTTCAAAATATTGCACAACAAGTGATAGATGGCACAATAGATGTGGCAGATATTACTGAAAGTACAATTGTAAAGTCCCTATATACGTGTGATATGCCAGACCCAGATTTGTTGATACGTACGAGTGGGGAACAACGTATAAGTAACTACTTGCTTTGGCAAGTTGCTTATAGCGAATTTAGATTCTCAGAAAAATTGTGGCCAGATTATACAGCTAAAAATTTTACTGAAGACGTGTTAGACTATCAGAAAAGAGAACGTCGATATGGGCAATACACTGATGCTTTGTAAAAATTTGGTTGTCAGAATTATTTCATCATTTTGTATGATGTTTGCGTTATGGGGTGTGTTAACTGCTGGTGGATACTATGTCACCGCTGTTTTGCTAACGCTTACTATTATTATGTTTTCAGAATTGCTAAACATGTATAAAAAAACGCAGCGTCTCGGTTTTATTGCACCAGTATCGCTTATCTTAATATTTGGATTCTACATTTGTGTTTCAATGATCGCCTGGAACACTATATATATCAATAGCGGTATGAATGTTGTTATTTGGCTAGTCTTGCTTGTTGCTGCCAATGATTCTGGCGCTTATTTTATTGGAAAAACATTGAAAGGGCCCAAACTTGTGCCATCAATTAGCCCTGGTAAAACGTGGTCTGGATTTTTAGGCGGCATCCTTGTTGGAACAGCCGTTGCGTATCTATTTGCACAATACTTAATTGAACCGGCACATAGCCGTATAATGTATAATACAACAGGGTTTTTACTTGTTTGCTTGTGCCTTTCTTTGTTTTCGCACCTAGGTGATTTGTTTGAATCGGCTATTAAACGTTTTTATGGCGTTAAAGATTCAGGTTCTTTAATACCAGGGCATGGCGGTATTTTAGATAGAATGGATAGCTATTTAATTACCAGCCTTTTGGCGCGTTTTTTCTTTTTTTAACACATAGGGCCTTATAACATTATGACCAAAAATATAAAACCAGAAATTTCGATTGTTATCCCTGTGTATAACGAAGAAGCAGGCCTACAAGATCTTTTTACAAGGTTAATGGACGCTTTGCAAAAATTAAATAGATCGTTTGAAATTATTTTAACAAATGATGGTAGTGTGGATAAATCTTATTCTATCTTGAAAAATTTTCACGCGCGCTACCCTATGAATGTACGTATCATTGATTTTTTGGGAAATTATGGTCAACATATGGCCATTATTGCAGCTTTTGAGCGTTCAAAGGGCGATATTATTATTACCCTAGATGCAGACCTTCAAAACCCGCCTGAAGAAATATATAAGCTGCTACAGAAATTTGATGCTGGTTATGACTATGTCGGCAGTTACCGTGCCAATAGACAGGATACTTTTTTTAGAAAATACGTATCACGGCTTATTAATTGGGGGCGTGAAAAAATTACACATATCAAGATGAAGGATCAGGGGTGCATGTTGCGTGCATATTCTCGTAATATTATTGAGAAAATTGTTGAAAGCAAAGAAGCTTCAACCTTTATCCCCGCTCTTGCTTTTCATTTTTCTCAAAACCCAACAGAGGTTGAGGTGCGTCATGATGAACGTGCTTACGGAGAATCTAAATACAGTTTGTATATGCTGACGCGTTTAAACTTTGATTTAATTACTGGTTTTTCTTTAGTACCGCTACAACTTTTTACGTTATTTGGTATTGTAATATCCGGTATTTCTGGGTTGTTTTCACTGTATATGATTGGGCGCAGATTTTACTGCGGTCCCGAACTTGAGGGTGGATTTACACTGTTAACGATCGTCTTTTTCTTGCTAAGCGTCTTGATTTTAGGCGTTGGGTTAATAGGGGAATATGTCGGTCGTATCTTTCAATCTGTCAGCAATCGGCCACGTTATGTTATTCGTAGTATTTTAGAAAAAAATTAACAGAGTGCAGTTCTCTAGTATACGATGATAAAGCGGTAAGGAGGTGCAGATTGATACTTTCATGTGCCTGGATGTTTGTAAAAACCGCTTCGGTTAGTGAACGTTACGAAGCCGTTGCATAGTCATGGAAGTCACAACAGCTTCATTTTAGGCAAAACCTTCACAAACCAGCACAAGCCCTTGCATTTAATCTCAATTTTAGTAACAATATAGTCATTCATAGCGAACGGTATTTATATGGCAGGTCACTCTCAGTTTAAGAACATCATGCACAGAAAAGGTGCTCAAGATAAAAAGCGTGCACGTATTTTTGCGCGTCTTTCTCGTGAAATTATGGTGGCTGCAAAAACTGGTGGTGGTGATCCATCTGCAAACCCACGGCTTAGAACAGCGCTTGTTGCTGCACGTTCTGCAAATATGCCGAAAGATAATATTGATCGCGCTATAAAAAAAGCAACATCAGAAGCCGATGCAACAAATTTTGAAGAAATTCGTTACGAAGGTTATGGGGCAGGGGGTGTTGCTGTGATTGTTGAAGTGCTAACAGACAGCCGTAATAGAACAGCGTCTGAACTGCGGTCATATTTTTCTAAAAACAGTGGGGCCCTTGGTGAAACGGGGAGTGTATCGTTTATGTTTGACCATGTTGGTCTGTTGAAATTTCCTAAAACAATCGCCTTTGATACAATTTTTGAAGAAGCCGTTCACGCTGGTGCTGATAATGTTGAAGAAGAAGAAAGCCATCATATGGTAACGTGTGCGTATGAAAATTTTGCGGCTGTTCGTGATCATTTAACAGAAAAATTAGATGACCCGCTTGAAGCAACAATTACATGGCAACCCAAAACATTAACGCCTGTAGATGAAAATACAGCACGTAGCCTTTTTAAAATGATCGATCTTATTGAAGACAATGATGACGTGCAAAATGTTTTTGCAAACTTTGATATTGCTGATGATATTTTAGATAAAATATCCTCGTAATATGTCAATTTTTTTTCTTGAATACCGCGCAGTTTTAAAATTAACAGGTAAAGATAGGCATGCCTTTATACAAGGCCTTATTACCCAAGATATTATGTTGCTAGATCAACAACCATTTCTATATAGCTTGCTACTCTCTCCGCAAGGAAAATTCCAGTATGATATGTTTTTATTTCAATCTGATGAGGCGTTGTATATAGATACAGATCGTGTCGATGACTTACGTACCCACTTGAATCGTTTTAAATTGCGATCAGATGTTCAAATTGAAACAACAGATTTAAGGGTTTATGCTTCTTTAGCTGAAATACCCCATCTGGGGGAAGATTTTATTTTTAAAGACCCTCGCCACACTGATATGGGTTTTCGCTTTTATTCTTATACTGCATTAGATGGCCTTATTTCTTTAGCAGAGTATGATCGTCATAGAATTAGTTTAACAGTCCCTGATGGTATTCGTGATATGATTGTTGATAAATCTATTCCCTTAGAGTGGAATATGGATAAACTAAACGCTATATCATGGGATAAAGGTTGTTATATTGGGCAGGAATTAACCTCACGCACAAAGCATTTAGGTTTAATTAAAAAACGTGTCGCAACACTGCCTGTTAACAATATTCCACAAGATTCCGCAGACAAAACTGTTCGCCATATTCAAACCTATGGTGACCAAAGTTTGTGTTTTGTGCGGTTTTAAATCAATTTAGTGTCATCGGCGGGAAGGCCATAATCTGCCCGTAATACCGTCATTGATTCCGGTAAATTTTTATGAAAAATACTATCTGTGACCCAAAGCCGATCTAATGCTTTTAGCTTAACTGCCTTAGAGAATACAGCATGTGTGACAAAGGCGTTTACAGATACTGCACCTTTTAATCGTAAGGCTTCAGCAGCGCGCGCAATCGTGTTTCCGGAATCAATAATATCATCCACAATCAAACAATGTTTTTGGGATGGATCCCCCAGTACTTGAATGTGGTCAACTTTTTCAGCAACATTTCTTTTTTTTGTCAAAGTTATAAGGGGCACTTTTGTTATATCAGACAAAGCTTCAGCGCGTTTTAATCCGCCCGCATCTGGGCTGACAATTAGCGTGTGTTTTTGATTAAATTCTTTTTTAATGATATCTGCAAAAAGCGGCATTGCTGAATAATGGTGTACAGGAACCGGAAAGAATCCAGCAATTTGCGGTGAATGAAGATCGAAAACACTTAATCTATCAATACCAGAATTTCCAATTAAATTTGCAACGACTTTTGCTGCTATAGACGTACCTTTATTTGTTAATCGGTCCTGACGGCTATATCCAAAATAGGGCATTACCACATGAATATGGGAAGCTAGACCATGTTTTAAAGCATCTATTAACATTAAAAGTTCCATTACATGATCGTTCACCGGTGTGCACGTAGCGTGCACGATGCTTACAGCTTTATCTTGAACGCATGTGTTAATTTCTACAAAAAATTCACCATCAGGAAATTGTTTTGATGTATATTCAATGGCATTTTTCGTCTTTAAATGTTGCGTTGTTGACGTAAATAAAAACATTTCCCCGGGCCTTTTTATATTTGCTGTGTCCAGATAAATATGTGATTAAAAAAACTATTGTGTTTAGCATAGGGCACAAGGTGTTAAAAATATCTTAATACTTAATCCAGCACAATATTTTTTGTTTTTATAAGGGTTTTAAGCTTTAATAGATCTTGCCAAAAAACAGCTTTTTGTCGCGGTGACCTTAATAAATATGCGGGGTGATAGAAAGCTAAAACAGGAATATCATGATCAATATCAGCGTGCGTAAATATGTGTGATTTGCCGCGCATTTGAATGATAGTTTCTTTTGTTTTTAACAGCGTTTTGGCAGCAATACCGCCTAATAATATTAATATTTTTGGTTTAATTAGGGTTATATGCTTTTCAATAAAAGGTAGGCACTGTTCAATTTCTATAGCTGTTGGGGGGCGGTTTCCGGGTGGGCGCCAAAAAATCATATTGGATATGTACAGGTTTTTAGTTCGTGATAAGCCAATAGATTTAAACATGTTGTCAATAAGTTGACCGCTTTTGCCAACAAAGGGTTTGCCACATGCATCTTCTTCTGCACCAGGGGCCTCTCCAACAATCATAATAGGTGCTTCTATAGCACCATCTGAAAATACTGTGTTTGTTGCTGTTTTTCTTAAGTCACAATCGTAGTAGCTATCCAATAATATTTTAAGGTTTTCAACTGACGTGCAGGCATCTATTTGTTGCTTGATTGGTTCTGCTTTTAGTATTGTTTTTGGTTGTGTTATAATCCTAACGTGTTCTGGCACAATCGGTGGCGTGTGAACGGGCTTTTCTATAACTGGCTGAATGCGTGTATGATCGATGGCAATATTTTGATAGCTATGCGTCATGCCAATAGAGCCTAAATATGCCCTTAGTTTTTTCTGGTTCAGCTGACGACTATCAGATTGCGCACTTACTTGTGCATTTAGACTATTCATATTTACATAGAAAATGTTACTATAACTTCACTCATTATACAGCCTTATGCTGGATAAGCAAAGAAAAGAGAAAACATGAAAGCATTTATTAAAGAATATTGGAAGTTTATCGTCCCGTTTTTACTGGGTTTTATTCTGTTTCAATTACAAGTACCACAAGGTATGCCAGTCAAAGCATGGCATTTATTCTCTATTTTTCTGCCCACTGTACTTGCTATTATTTTAGCGCCGCTTCCAATGGGCGGTGTCGCCATTATGTCGCTCCTTGCTTGTATTCTAACAGGAACGCTAGACTTTAAAACACAAGCACTGACAGGATTTTCTAATACAACACCGTGGATGGTCTTAAGTGTTTTTTTTATTGCGCGCGCTTTTGTAAAGACAAATCTTGGTAATCGTTTAGCTTATTATTTTGTGAAAATTATGGGAAAAAGTACATTGGGGCTAGCTTATGGTCTATCATGTACTGAAGTAATTTTAGCTCCCTTCATTCCTAGTAATGCGGCACGTGCAGGTGGCATTATGCTACCCATTGTCAAATCTATCTCTCAAGCGCTTGGATCTGACCCACAAGACAACACGCAAAGACACTTAGGATCCTATTTATTCTTTAACTCTTTTAACACAAACCTCATCACAAGCGCGATGTTTTTAACAGCTGTTGCCGTAAACCCTATCATTCAAGATGTTGCCTTAAGTCACGGATTTAAAATTACGTGGCTTAGCTGGTTTTATGCAACGTCAGTTCCTTGCTTTGCATGTCTTCTATTATTGCCTCTAGTGCTTTATTTTATATATCCACCTGAAAAAAAAGAACTACACGGTGCGCAAAATCTCGCCAAACAAACCTTGGAAGAAATGGGTTCTTTCAGTACGCAAGAATGGATTATGATTGCAACATTTTCTGTGATGTTGTTCTTATGGACAGCAGGAGAAATGTTATGGCAGATTCATCCTGCTGTTTCAGGGCTTCTTGGTGTATCTATTTTACTGGTTACAAAAGTTCTTTCTTTTGATGATGTTTTAAATGAAGGTGCTGCTTGGCATACCTTTTTGTGGTTATCAATTCTTGTGATGATGTCAACTTACTTAAGTGAATTTGGTTTTATCGCATGGTTTTCTGCAAATATACAGGCACTGATACAAGGTTATTCTTGCATGACGACACTTTTATTATGTGTTGTGGTTTTCTATTATTCTCATTATTTATTTGCCAGCCAAGTAGCACATACAAGCGCCCTTTATGCGGGTATTTTATCCGTTGCTTTGGCATGTGGGGCGCCACCTGCCATTTCAATTATGGCGCTTGCAGTTACAGCAAGCTTATCGTCAGTTACCACACACTATGGAACGGCTGCAGCACCTGTTTTATTTGGTGCAAAATATGTATCTGTTGCTGATTGGTGGCGTACAGGATTATTTGTAAGCTTCTTACATTTTGCAATTTTTATTGTGATAGGCGGTTTTTGGTGGAAAATAATTAAACTATGGTAGATATTTATCGCTTTGATATTGATACGGCACCTTACGCAGATTTAGCGCGTGTTCATGATTTGTGTTTTACAGAATCATGGGACGAAGATACTTTTGAAGCGATGTTAACCGTTTACGGAACCTTCGGTATTGCGCTTAAAATTGATCAAGCTCTGCAAGGGTTCGTTTTATACCGGCAGCCCTTTGATGATACTGAAATATTGACAATTTGTGTTCATCCTAATGCTGAAAAAAAAGGAAACGGATCACTACTTGTTCAGCATATGCTGCAACATTTAAAAAAACCTGGCAAATGCTTTTTAGAAGTATCACCCAAAAATATTGACGCTGTTAAGTTGTATGAAAAATTTAAGTTTACAACCATGAACACGCGTAAAGACTATTATGAAAAGGGGTTGGATGCTTATGTTATGATGCGGGAAATTTAATTATGGTAGCCATTGCTTTGTATCAGCCAGAAATACCGCAAAATACAGGAACCCTTATGCGTTTAGCCGCGTGTTTTGATTTAGATTTCCATATTATAGAACCCTGCGGTTTTCTTTGGAATGATAAAAAATTATCACGCTCTGCTATGGATTATAAGAAAATGTGCACCTTAATTAGACATCTATCATGGGACCATTTTCAGCATTATATTAAAGATACACAAAAACGCATTGTCTTAATTGAAGTTGATGGCAAAAAAACTTGCTGGAATTTTAAATTTCAGGAAAACGATGTTTTGCTTTTGGGTAGTGAGAGTGTTGGCGTGCCACATACAGTACATACATTAAGCCATGAAAGCCTTCACATCCCGCAAAAACAAGGAAGGTCTTTAAATTTAGCCGTTGCTGCTAGTATTGTTATCGGCCAGGCTTTAAGTCAGCAGTAAGCACGACGCTATTTAAAAATATTTTTAAAGCAGTGTGCTTTATTGTATAGTAGTTATATGACAAATATATCAGATCAGCCACAACCGCTTATTACGCATTTAACAGAGCTTCGCAGCCGTTTGATTTACTGCGTTGTCATTTATATGGTTGCGTTTTGCGTGGCCTATAAATTTTCTGATGATATTTTTAAATTTTTAGTGCAGCCACTAAGTGACTTATTGGTAAAAAAGGGCGAATCTAGGCGGCTTATATATACGAACTTAACAGAAGCTTTTACGACATATTTAAAAGTGTCCTCGTTTACTGCTTTTTTTGTAACTTTTCCTTATTTGGCCCTGCAGGTTTGGCGATTTTCCATGCCAGCGCTGTATAAAAAAGAAAAATTTGTATTTAGGGGCTTTTTAATTGCAACACCTTTTTTATTTTTCAGTGGTGCACTATTTGCTTATTATATTATTTTTCCTACAGCTTATGATTTTTTTCTAAGCTTTGAATCCCCAGGTGTTGATGGATCGCTGCCCATACAGCTGGAGGCAAAAGTAAATGAGTACCTTAATTTTGTGATGCGGCTTATCTTGGCTTTTGGTATTTGTTTTGAGCTACCTGTTGTCTTGTCATTACTTGCTATTACAAAATTTGTAACATCTAAAATGTTGCTTGAACGATGGCGCATTGCAGTGGTTGTGATATTTGCGATTGCAGCCTTTATAACACCGCCAGACATCATCAGTATGATTGGCCTTGCTGTACCCTTAATTTTATTATATGGAGTGGCTATATTTATGGTACGCTTTATAGAAAAAAGGGTTTAGCGGAAAGTATATGACAGCATCTGTTTTAAGCTTTTTAGTATCGGCATGCATAACGTTTTTAGTTGTCTTTTTTGGTAAAAAAGTTGCGCCTTCAAATCGATGTTCACATGACCTACCAACACCATCTGCTGGCGGCATTTCTTTTTGGGGCGTCTTTTGCTTAGGCTATGTATATTATGCTTATCAGGGCACATGGATTGTACCCTTTCCATGTTTCGTTGCGGTTTTAGGGCTTGGTTTTATTAGCCTGTATGATGACTATTTCCACCTGTGTTACCGAACGCGCCTTATCGCACATCTGTCTTGTGCAGCACTTGTTGTGTATTCAGGTATGATAGTGCAAATGCCACTGCTTCTAGGAAAAGAAATTTTTGGTTTAGATATCGTCTTAACTATTTTGTTGGTTGTCGGTCTTATTAATGCTTGTAATTTTTTTGATGGTATTAATGGGTTGTTATCTGGCTGTACATTATTTTTACTATTATGCGGTATCTTGGTTGATATTCATGATGCTTCCCCTGTTTTATTAATTTTTATGCCAGCACTTTTAGGATTTTATATTTTTAATTTTCCTAAAGCACGTTTGTTTATGGGCGATACGGGCAGTACTTGTATTGGCTTATTACTTGCTATTATTAGCCTTAAATCACAAAGTTATTATGGTTTAGATACCAATACAGCCCTTGTTCACAAAGGTGTTATTTATGCCCTAACACCGATGATGTTTGTGTGGTTTGATGTTTTTTTCACCTTACTAAGGCGCTTGATTGAAGGGCGCAGCATTGTTTCCCCTTGGCGGGATTATTTGTTCCATCATCTGCATGACATGGGGTATTCTCATATTAAAATATCCATAACGTATTACGTGACCGTGGTTATTATGTCGCTACTAACATATCTATGTTATCAGCAATATTTACCATTTTTAGGGTGTGTTTTTATTTACGTGTGCTTGCAAGTTATTTTCGTTGTTTATATTTTGCGTCAGCACTACCAGTGGAAACAAAAAGTGCCACATTAGGCTTGTTATTCCAACGTGGCAAACATGATTGTGGATCAGAAAATGTGGGCAACCTATTAGGTTTAGTGCAGCCGCTGGTGCTAATTTTTCAGCAATGCGCTACCTTTGATTGTGTGTTTTAATTACCATAATTTGCCCTTAACAGTGTTGCACTTTAAACTTGAATGTGGCCAGTACATAAAAAATCTAGTTATTTTTGATTTCAAATAAAGTGCAGACATGAAATACTTTAATCAGACATTATATAAAAAATCATATTATATGCTACATAAAATGCAATCTTATCTTCAAGGTATTCAAGTTGATGCTATTTATATCCCCAAAGCGGATCGCTTTCAAGGTGAATACATTCAACCGCGCGACGAAAAATTACACCATATTAGTGGTTTTAGTGGCTCTGCTGGTTACGCTGTTGTTACAAAAAATAAAGCTATCGTATCTGCTGATAGTCGCTATACTTTGCAAGCACAGCAAGAAATTGATAAAAAACAGTGGAATATTGTCAATCCAGCTGACACCAGTTTAGCGAGTTTATTGCAACAGCATGATGCGCGCTCAATTGCGTTTGATCCATGGTTAATCACAGCCAAGCAAGCTAATAATTTAGCTAAATTTTTGACACTGCATCCTTTTAAGGATGATCCTTTTGATCAGTGGTGGCAAGATAGGCCTTTACCGTCAAAAGAAAAAGCATTTTTATTAGATATTAAATACAGCGGGATGAGCGCCAAAGCGAAAATAGATATAGTAAGCGCGCTTGTTAAAAAGCCATTGTTAATATCCATGTGTGAAGATGTATGTTGGCTTTTAAATATACGCGGCAATGATGTGCCTTATACCCCCATTCTACATAGTATGGCTGTTTTGGATGAATTCGGTCATGTTCATGTTTTTGTGGATCTTGAAAAAATAACGCCAGAGGTTATGAGTAGTTTTCAAGGTATAGCAACTTTTTATGCTGAAGATAAATTAATTGATTTCTTAAGGTCAGTAGCTGTCTTGCAGTATGACCCATCACAAACCCCTTTTGCGCTTGTGATGAATAGGGGTGCAGATGATGATATTGAAAAAAACAATCCTATTGGTCTTTTGAAGGCTAAAAAAAATAGAATTGAACAAAATGGCATGAGAAGTGCGCATATGAAAGATGGCGCAGCCGTAATTAAGACATTATATTGGATTGATACGCACCCACAAAAAGAATCAATCACAGAACTTGATGTGGTGGACCGTATTCTTAGCGAACGTAAAAAACAGCCTTTATTTAAGATGCCTAGTTTTTCAACTATTGCAGGATCTGGCCCAAATGGAAAGATTGTTCACTATAAGCCAGAGGGAAAAACAAATCGTTCTTTAAAAGAAGAGGATACCTTACTTTTGTTGGATTCTGGTGGGCAATATCTGGATGGTACAACAGATATTACACGAACAATTGCTTTAGGCACGCTTACAAGTGAACAAAAAAAACATTATACACTGGTATTAAAAGGACATATTGCATTAAGTTCTTGTATTTTTCCAAAGGGCACAACGGGTGCACATCTTGATGTTTTAGCACGGCAATTTTTGTGGAACCAGGGCAAAGATTACGGGCACGGAACAGGTCACGGGGTGGGTAGTTTTTTAAGTGTGCATGAAGGCCCTCAACGCATTAGTAAGTTCGGATTTAATATACCTCTAGAACCGGGAATGGTCGTTTCCAATGAACCTGGTTACTATAACGGGAATCATTATGGTATTAGACACGAAAATTTAGAACTTGTTGTGGAATCTAAGTTTGACGGATTTTATCAATTTGAAACGCTTACAAAAGTACACTTTGATACAAAAGCCATAGACTTTAATTTATTAACAGCGGATGAAAAACAATGGTTACATACGTATCATCAAGGTGTTGTGCAATCAGTATCGGCGCATTTAAGCCCAGATATTCAATTGTGGCTAGCAACTTATATTGCCCCTAAGAATTAATTTTTATAAAAAAGACTATCTATTTTGTTTTATTTTTGCTAGATTTTGATGTAAATATTATTTTTATAATTATTAGAGGATTTAAATGCGTTTTTCCATTTTATTAACAGCAGTCATGGCAACAGCGCTTATGGCTGAAACACAAAAATCTGAAAAAGTTCAAGTTCAAGGATACACAAAACAAGAAACACAGGCACTTGTTGATGCAGACCTTAAAAAATTTGCTAAGAAAAAGCATGGTGCCGTTATTGAAATAAAAGAAGACGTTGAACATGACGATTATAGTGCAGGAATGGGTGGATATGACGACCCCCTAGAACCGTTAAACCGGGTTATCTTTAACATTAACGGTGCTTTAGATATTATGTTGTTTGAACCTCTAGCGCATATTTATAGAAACATGACCCCAAGTGTTGCAAGAACTGGTGTTGATAATTTTTTAAACAACTTAGCAAGTCCTCTGTATGCTGTTAACCACCTGTTGCAAGGTCAGATGGATGAATTTTTTCAAACTTCATGTAGCTTTATCATTAACACCATTTTTGGTGGCCTGGGTATAGTTGATATGGCTGAGGGCTTGGGTTTGAATAATCAAAAAGCGTGGTTTGCACAAACACTTGCATCTTGGGGCGTTGAATCTGGTCCATACTTGGTGCTACCTTTATTTGGTTCTTCAACCTTTAGGGGAATGTTTGGAATTGCTGGCGACTTTATGGCAAACCCTGTTGGTATGATTGTTAAAAATGACCACCGTCATAGTAACCGTCACCTGCAACAACGCAATTTATATATGGCCATGTGGGGTGTTCAAATTATATCTGAGCGTGAGAAAGTTATTGAATTCTTGGAAGATCTTCAAAAGAACTCTCTAGATATTTATACATCAATGCGCAATGTTACATATCAAAGCGACCAAAAAATGGAAAAAGATATTTCGGCACGATCGTAACATCAAACGCCAAACATTTTTATGAAACAACCTAAAAAAGATCCGAAAACCGGTATTATTTTAGCAAGTTTGTTTCTGGGGATGTTTGGTTTTGCTTATCTATGTGTACCGCTTTACCGTATGTTTTGTCAAAAAACAGGGTATGGTGGTACGCCTAAAATTGTGCAGTTTCATTCTACTAAAACTGCAAATAGAATTATTAAAGTTCAATTTGTTGCAAATGTTCACCGTGATTTACGCTGGAAATTTACCCCCCTTCAACATGAAACTACCATTAAAGTTGGCCAAAATGCTTTAGCATTTTATAGGGCAGAAAACTTAACAGAAAAACCCATTATTGGTATGGCTACATACAATGTAACACCAGAAAAAGCCGGGCAATATTTTAGTAAAGTTGCCTGCTTTTGTTTTGAACGACAGTTACTTTACCCAAATCAGGCGATGGATATGCCTGTGCAATTTTATATTGATCCTGAAATCATGCAAGATTCTGATTTAGATGATGTAAAATTAATAACGCTTTCATATACTTTTTTTGAAGTTAAATAGAAATTTTGCACGCCCTGATGTTGATTTAGCGCATTAAATATGCTATAAATCCAATTTAAGGATTGCATATTACCGATAAGTGTATATATTTTATTTATGCATAAGGATTTTGCATGTGTGTTGTCAGTTAGCTTTGCAGACTGTTTCAGTGAAAAATGCTGGTGCTACTTGCCGCAACACAATCAACTAACGCTACAGTCTTATAAATAGGCATGTAAATAGAAAAGGAAATACTATGAAAAATAAAATCTTGCTGAGTACAGCATTAACAGTACTATCATTTCAAACCGTTTTTGGGGCAGAAGATGGGCCTCAAGTCTATCCAATGATGAGGGGAGAATTGATGCAAGTTGCATTTGACGGCAATGGTGCCCGACTGAACAGGGCAAGACCTGATTGTTTTGATGTTCACAACAAAGTAGGCACACAATCTGCAGCACGCTTAAATGAGATTTTGCCTGTTTTACCGTGGGGTGTGGATTTATACGGAAAGATAAGCGCATTTGCCCATTTTGCAAAATATGGCTGCCAAATGGATATAGATGACTACGTTCCAGAATATGTAGAACGACAAAACGACAGTGACTTATCAAGAGAAGAAAGTTTGACTCAGATGAGGATCCGGCTTGCTGAGGCAATTCAAAAGCCATATTCCCCAGTGTATATAGATCTTTTAGTTAAAATTTTATGTCTTATTGAAGCTCGTAATGACGACAACTTGAAAAAGGTTTTTTTGCTGAACTGCTTTAGGGAATCAACAATAGCCTATGCTTATCCGGATACTAGGTGGCTT
Source organism: Alphaproteobacteria bacterium CG_4_10_14_0_8_um_filter_37_21 (assembly GCA_002791835.1). Lineage (GTDB taxonomy): Bacteria > Pseudomonadota > Alphaproteobacteria > Paracaedibacterales > UBA11393 > UBA11393. The sequence continues at coordinate 17,253 of PFNE01000017.1, forward strand.
CCAGGAGTATCTTGTAGTGAAGGCATAATAGAGCGTTTAGTAGTCGGTATGAATGCTCCTGATTTAATGGAAATCCTACCTCAGAGGGGAAAAGAAGAAATAGATTTTGTTTTTAGAAAAATTGCCTTTTTTGATGATGGTGGATATAATCAAGTAGTAAGTAATCTGTTAGATTATTGTAAATCTTTTCAATCCGTCATGGATAAACCAACAACAAAAGAAAAGGTTGCTCAACTTGTTGATACTGCCTTTGAGGGACTGCTAGGGGTGTTAACAAATAATGATGAAGGAAGAAAAAGAGAATTACGTTTAGCGCCTGTATACCCTGCAAACTATGAAAACGTTCGGGAAGGAACCGTTCAATCAAGAAGAGGCAAAAGGGTCCCTGATCCAGAACAACCGTGTGAGCGTATTGAAGCTGCTCCATGGCGGATTTCGTTTGAACAGGGTTTGAAAAATTTTACAGCATACGCCCATAAAATAGATGTGATTAATCTTGAGGAAATTTTAGAAGAATTAGAAAATCAATACAATGCAGGGCATCGTTTTGGTGCAATATTAAGAAGGACTGACGACCAACCAGAAATCAACCCACATCAAGAGTCCGCCCCTCTAAGAGTTGATGAAATTTCAAATACAGTATTGCGCTCTCGTATTCTTTTTTCTGCGATGAATGATAATGAATTTGAAGTAGGAGGGGCCTTTTACTCAATAATTAATCGTGAAGTTGAGGATCTTCAGACTCTCCTACGCGACCCCGAGATGCTAGATCTTGCATGGACCTTTGTAGCGCAACAAGGTGAAGAAATAACGTTTACAAATGACGTGTTTCCGCAAACTCAGCTAATCTTACAAAATATAACACAGCAACATGCTCCACACGCGGCAGCTCGTGCAGAAGCAGCTCGTGCAGAAGCAGCTCGTGCAGAAGCAGCTCGTGCAGAAGCAGCTCGTGCAGCAGAAGCGCGTGCAGCAGAAGCGCGTGCAGCAGAAGCGCGTGCAGCAGAAGCGCGTGCAGCAGAAGCAGCAAATCCAACTCAAGCACAAACTGTTGCAATGACTGTTGCTGAAAGACAAGCTTTTAGAAAAGCCAGAAAATAATAAAATACGCCGGTTATTAATAATAGCTACTGTTTCGGCAGTAGTTATTATTATGTTTATGGATAAAAAGTAGATTTATTAATAGTTGTGAGCAGTAAGTGAGGGTAGCTTGAATATCGATAATGCTTAATTTTAATACTAGAAGTTGTATAAGTTGTTTGATTTTTCCGAGATTCTGACTTAGATGATGTAAAATTAATAACGCTTTCATATACTTTTTTTTGAGGTTAAATAGGTCAGCTGCAGCGTAATAAAACGAAAATTACTTGAATTTATTCTGTTCAGTGCTTAGATTAAGAATAGTTTTTTTATACACCCTTTATTATTAGGTACTATGTCTATCCAAATAGGAAATATTAAATTAGAAAACAATGTTATTTTGGCCCCCATGTCTGGCGTGTCGGATATGCCTTTTCGCGTACTTGTCAAAAAGATGGGAGCAGGGCTTGTTATATCTGAAATGATCGCATCAGAGGCCATGGTAAGGCAGACAGAACGCACAATGAAAATGGTTGAAAAATCACACACAGAAAAACCATGTGCAGTACAGTTGGCAGGTTGTTGTCCAGACGTTATGGCAAGGGCTGCAAAATTAAATGAAGATATGGGCGCTGAAATCATTGATATTAATATGGGGTGCCCTGTTAAGAAAATTGTTAATGGTTATGCTGGTTCTGCTTTGATGAAGGATGAAATATTAGCGTCACGAATTATTGAGGCAACAGTGAACGCCGTTAAAATTCCTGTTACCTTAAAGATGCGCACAGGGTGGAATTTAGAAAATCGTAATGCACCAAAGCTTGCTAAAATAGCGGAGGATCATGGCATTAAAATGATAACGATTCATGGTCGTACACGTGCACAAATGTATAATGGAAAAGCTGATTGGAACTTTATTCGAACAGTAAAAGATATGGTTAAAATTCCCGTTATTGGTAATGGGGACGTTGTCACAGAAGAAGACGCCAAAGACTTATTAGACCAAAGTGGAGCTGACGGTGTGATGGTTGGCCGCGGTGCATATGGCAGGCCTTGGTTTTTAAACCAAATAAATCATTATTTAAAAACAGGTGAAAAAATACCTGATCCGACTTTGAGTGAAAAATATTATATTATTAAAGAACATTTGGAATCTATATTGTCGCATTATGGAAGTGAATCAGGATCAAAGATTGCGCGTAAGCATATGGCATGGTACAGTAAGGGGCTGATTAATTCTGCCCAATTCCGTGTATCTGTTAACCAAACACAAAATGCACAAGAACTAGTCGATTTAATCGATTCTTTTTTTAGCGACCATATATAAGCGAGCTATGTAACGCATGAGACAAGAAAATAATAATTTATCAAAGTTGATTACTACTTGTTTGCAAGAATACTTTAAAAGTTTAAAGGGGCAGGCTCCTGCTGCCAACTTATATGAAAATATTATTCAAACAGTAGAGCAACCCTTAATTAGCGAAATTTTAAAATTAACTGATAATAATCAGCGAAAAGCAGCTGAAATTTTAGGTATGAATCGCAATACACTGCGTAAAAAAATGATTGCGCTTGGACTAAGTTCAGGCCACAACACTGATAAAATACACGTTTTAAAGAAGGCGTCTTAAATTATGATGTGGGGCAATAGAGATATCCCCTTTCTTGCTTACTTGCGTAATTTTTATGTAAAACATCGCATTTCTCATTATTTACCTTATACATTGCTGATTGCAGCCCTCATATCAGGTATGTTTACGTACTTTGGTATTAAAAAACAGTCTATGGATAATCATGGCCGTCCTGTAAACTTAACATTACTGTACGTCCCCTTATCTTTACTATTTCTATTATTTATTATTATCGCAAAGCGACTGATCGCTTTATGGATGGATCGTAAAAAAGGTTTGTCAGGATCAAAGCTTCATAGTCAACTGCTTACGTTATTTGCTTTTGCCTCTATTGTACCGGGGCTTTTGGTTGCTATTTTTGCCAGTTTGTTTTTTAATCTTGGCGTACAAGCTTGGTTTGGTGAACCTGTTAAAAATGCGTTAAAAGAATCAAGTGCTGTTATTAATGCCTATGTTGCAGAACATGAGCGTAATCTTGGTTTGGAAGCAGAACAAGTGGCGCAAGTATTAAAACCTAAGCTTGATTTGTTGAAGAATGATCGTGATGCTTTCGATGCAGAGCTTACAGAGCTGGAAGATAAATTGCCTTTTAGCGAATGTCTTGTTTTGACAAAGAATGAGCGTATTTTAGGGAAGTCGCAATTAACATTTGCGTTAGAACTTGGGTTAATTACAAAACAAGATTTTAAGCGCGCCAAGGCACATGGCTGGACTACACGCGCTGATAAAGATAGGTTACGCGCCCTTGTTTTATTAGACGCAGATGATGATATTTATCTATTTATGGGCCGTATTGTGAACAATAAAATATTAAGGCATGTTCAGCAAAATGCAGAAGCTGTTTCTTTGTATAATGAAATGGAGCAAGAACGATCTGGTTTTGAAATTAACTTTGTTATTTTATTTGTTGTGTTTACCCTTTTGTTATTGTGTGCTGCAATGTGGGTTGGGTTAGGTATTGCCAATAGAATGATTCGCCCAATTGGAAATTTGATTGATGCTGCGCAAACGGTTAGTTCTGGCAATCTTAATGTACAGGTTAAAGCAGAACATTTTAATAATGAATTGGACGTTCTTGTAAATTCTTTTAATACTATGGTCTCACAATTAAAGCGACAACAACAAGAAATCATCCTTAGTCAAAGGCAAGCTGCTTGGTCAGATATTGCGCGAAAAATTGCGCATGAAATTAAAAATCCTTTAACGCCTATTCAGTTATCGGCAGAGCGTCTTAAGAAACGTTACCTAAAAAAATTAGGTGATGATTCTGTATTTGAAAAATGTATTGATACGATTGTACGTCAAGTAGGGCACATTGGAAATTTAGTGCGTGAATTTTCTAATTTTGCACGCATGCCTGAAGCCAAAATGGAAATTCACGATTTGGTATCTTTGTTAAAAGCAGCCGTTATGTTTGAGTCAAACGGACAGGATCGAATTTCTTTTCAGGAAAAAATAACAATAGAATTTTTAGATTTTTATTGTGATCAACAACAAATTACGCAAGTTTTTATCAATCTGATTCAAAACAGTATTGATGCATTGGTAGAAAACAGTATCCAAAACCCTATTATACGTGTACAGTTGGGTGTGGAAAATAATCAAACTATTTTGCGTATAGAAGATAATGGACCAGGATTTAGCAGTTTAAGTAAGGAAAAACTGATGGAACCTTATTATACAACGCGCGAAAAAGGAACGGGTTTGGGGCTTGCAATTGTTGAGAAAATTGTCATAGACCATCAAGGTATAATAGACTTAGGAAGAAGCCCGATGGGTGGTGCAATGGTGACAATAATTTTCCAGAAAAAGGGCGCATAAATGGCACATGATATTTTAGTTGTTGACGATGAACAAGATATTCGCGAATTAATATCAGGTATATTATCTGATGAAGGTTATGAAACACGCGAAGCGGCAGATGGTTTAAAGGCTTTAGAACAAATTCAAGCGCGTCAACCTCATGTTGTTATTCTTGACGTATGGCTAGGCGATAGCGAGCGTGATGGCCTGAAAATTTTATCCCAAATTAAACGTGATCATCCCTACGTTCCTGTTATTATGATTAGTGGTCATGCCACTATTGAAACGGCTGTTTCTGCTATTAAGCAAGGTGCTTATGACTTTATTGAAAAACCATTTCAGTCTGAACGGCTCCTAATTTTAATTGAGCGTGCTATTGAGACATCGCGTTTAAAGCGCGAAAATGAAGAAATTACAAGAAAGTATATTGGAAAAAATCTTAACTTAGTAGGATCGAGTAATGCAATTAATAAGATGCGTCAAAATGTAGCAAAAGCTGCAAGTAATAATTGGCGTGTATTTTTAACGGGTGCTAAAGGTACTATGAAAGAAGCGCTAGCAAAAGAGATTCATAATCAATCTTCCCGTAAAGATAAACCTTTTGTTGTTTTTAATTGTGAACAATTTCACCCCAACCAAATTGAAGCTGAATTGTTTGGTGTCGATATTACCAATTCTGAAAATGCACGCCGTATTGGTTTGTTGGAACAAGCGCATCAAGGAACTTTATATTTTCACCAAATTACATCGCTTCCCTTACCATTGCAGGCAAAAATTACAAAAATTCTTATTGAGGAAAGCTTTTCACGATTAGGATCACGCGATAAAATTTCTATCAATGTGCGGTTTATGGCGGGTTCATCTGAAAATATAACAGATTTAATTCAGCAGGGTGATTTTAGAGAGGATCTATTTTACAGGTTGAATGTTTTCAATATTACAATACCCGATTTAAAATCAAGATCTCAAGATTTGCATGATATTGTGCGTGCAATTAGTGAACAACATGCAGGACGCGATGGAGCTCAGGTACGTCAGTTTAGTGAAGATTCGATCGCGTATTTACAAAATTATAATTGGCCTAAAAATTTAAGGGAGCTTAAAAACATTGTTGAACGTGCATTGATTGAAGTGCAAGGAAAAAACAAGGGACCTATAACGTTTGACATGTTACCATCGCTTATGAAGCAAGAAACAGATATGAACGCTTTGTCCACAAACTCTGAAATTGTTGTGCTGCCCATTAAGGAAGCGAGAGAAATTTTTGAAAGAGAATATTTACAAGCGCAGGTTAGTCGCTTTTCAGGTAATATAACAAAAACAGCACAATTTATTGGTATGGAAAGATCAGCCCTGCACAGAAAACTAAAAACATTAAATATATCTGAAGCGACACAATAAGCTGCTCAACTGGTTGCGGGTTATAGCATTAGGTTTTTGTAATTTTGGTGTTGATGATTACGATTTTTAGTTTTTTTATCAAATATGAAAGTCAAGCTGAAGAAACTTGACAATTTTCTATATTTTAAGCGCACTCATCCTGTGGCCTCTGTGAAAAAATCAGAGAATTTCAAAAAATAGAATCTAGGATTATCAATGGTTGCAAGGTTTTAAAATTCAGAAAATGTGCATAAATTTAACAGATGCGACAGAACCATCAATACTGGCTCCGCGCATGTCCATCATTTCCTCTAAATCACGATAGCTAAGTGAAAATCTAAACTTCATATATACGAACATCACAATAATAGATGGCGATGAAAAAAAACCTTTAAAATGCTGTAAATGTGATGGTGAAACGGTTGTCATTTGTGTGTGAAAAATTATAATAATTCCCTATTTTAACACAACTTCCTAACTTAGATCATCAGATGCGACAGAACCCCTAAAATATTAGTCTTCACGTCACGTTGATAGCCGGTAAAGTTTACATTTACCTAAGCTAATTTATGGCGTACATTAAGAACATCTTTTTGTATTAAAAAATGGTATTTTTGTGGCAAAAAAGCACACCCCCATGATGGAACAATATTTTGGCTTAAAAGAAAAATATAAGGATTGCTTGCTGTTTTATCGCATGGGTGATTTTTATGAGTTGTTTTGTGAAGATGCTATTAAAGCTGCCAGCATATTAGATATTACATTAACAAAGCGCGGTAAGGATGATAACGGTGAAGGTATTCCTATGTGTGGTGTGCCGGTTCATGCCTATGAAACCTATTTAATAAAGTTGATCGCTTCAGGTTTAAAAATTGCAGTATGTGAACAAATGGAAAGCCCTGAAGATGCAAAAAAACGTGGACATAAGGGGCCGTTAGAACGTGATGTTGTTCGTATTATTACACCTGGCACAATTACAGAGGAAACACTTTTAAATAAACGCCAAAACAATTTTATTGTTAGTTTGTCTTTGCCATTTAAAAATTCAATTACAGCAGCTTATATAGACATTTCAACGCAAGAGTTTTTTATAGAATCACTTTTGTTGAATAATATGCAAAATATAATTGATCGTCTTAATCCATCAGAGCTTTTAATACCAGATGTATTGCTTGAAAATAGTACCTATCCGTTTTTATATAATCAATATCGTTCTATCTTAAACCCTGTTCCAAAAGCCAGATTTAACACAAAGACAAATACACAAAAGCTATGTGATCAATACGATGTTAATGTTTTGGATGCATTCTGTTTATCAGAATCTGCTATTCAAGCAGCCGGTATATTGCTTGATTATATTGCAACAACACAAAAAAAAGCTTTGGATTATTTCCCGCGCCCAACACGTGTTGATACGGATTTATTTTTACACTTAGACCCTTCCTCACGACGCAGTTTAGAAATTGTGCGCACACAAAATGGTGCCACAAAAGGTTCGTTGCTATCGCATATGGATATGACGAAAACCGCAGCAGGTGGCCGTTTATTATATCAACGTCTTTTAAACCCGCTGCAATGTATTAAAACGTTGAATCATCGTTATGATCAAATCGATTTCTTTTTGCAACATGCTGATATGAATTCTGCTTTAGAAAAAACGTTAAATGCAGCGCCAGATTTAGAACGATGTTTGGGGCGCTTAAGTTTAGGTCGCGCCTTCCCACGTGATTTAGGCGCTGTGCGTGAATCCCTAAGACAAAGTCATAATTTAATTACTTTATTAAAGGATGATTCCCCCTTTCAAGCGCTGCCTAAAATTTATACAAAACTACCAGGGCTTAAGCATACATTAGAAAAGGCTATTGAAGAAAATATCCCCCTTTATATTGAAGATGGCTATTTTATTAAAGCAGGATATTGTGCAGAACTTGATAAAGTGCGTTACACCGCCCAAAACGCTCAGCAGCTTATGAAGGGTTTAGAAGATCAATACATTAAAGAAACGGAAATTCAAAATTTACGTATTCGTTATAATAAGCTGATTGGTTATTATATAGAAGTGACACCAAGCCATTTATCTAAAGTTCCCGACTATTTTCAACAAAAGCAAAAAATATCTACAGCAACAAGGTTTACAACAGATAAGCTGCTTATTTTAGAATCTGAAATTATGCAAGCTAACCATAAAATTTTTAAATTGGAGACCGAATTATTTAATGATTTATGTGCAAAAATATTAGAAAGTTATCATGATCTTTTAGCCTTATCACAGGAAATTTCTGTGGTTGATGTCTCGCTGGCACTTGCACGACTGTCTGAAAAATATTCATATGTTCGGCCAAATGTTATTGAAGATGCCTCAATTTTTGACATTCAAAAAGGCCGTCACCCAGTGGTGGAAGCAACATTAAAAGACACGTTTTACGCTAATGATTGTGCCCACAATAAAGACACGTCATTTTTACTTTTAACGGGGCCAAATATGGCCGGTAAAAGTACATACCTGCGTCAAAATGCTTTAATTGTATTAATGGCGCAAGTAGGGTGTTTTGTGTCTGCTGAAAAAGCACAATTTGGTATTGTGGATCGTTTGTTTTCGCGCGTTGGTGCAAGCGATGATATTACGCAAGGGCAATCAACCTTTATGGTAGAAATGATTGAAACAGCAACTATTTTACAGCAAGCAACACCTAAATCGTTTGTTATACTGGATGAAATTGGTCGGGGAACGGCAACTTACGATGGCGTCAGTATTGCTTGGGCTGTTACAGAATATTTACACCTTAAAAAATGTCGTACTATTTTTGCAACGCACTATCATGAACTGAATGATTTAGAAAATCAGCTGAAAGGCCTAACGTGCCTGACTATGAAAATTAAAGAGTGGGAAGATAAAATTATATTTTTACATGAAGTGGCACATGGGGCTGCGAATCAATCTTTCGGTATTCATGTGGCCCAGCTTGCTGGTTTGCCAACGCCAGTTTTAGCGCGTGCTGAAGAAATTTTAAAACATTTTCAAGGCGCAGAAATTGAAAAACCTAAAGTAAAAGCAACGCAAAAGACAGTGCTTTTTCAAGAAGCACAGGTTGTAATCAAACCTTCTGCCGTGGAACAGCTTCTTAAAGCACAAAATTTAGACAGCTTATCGCCAAAACAGGCTTTAGATCTACTATATGTCATGCATGAAAAAATCAGTAAATAGCACGTTCATTAGCTGCTTGATTGCAGATTTAAAGAGAGCGGTTCTGATATTGTTGTCATTTTAGATATTGTTTACAAGTGTTTTGTTACATATATTAATTCAGTGTTGTGCACAAAATACCACTTTTAAAATAGATTTAATTAAAAATTAACCAAAATTGTTTGTATTAGGGTCAAGGGTATGTATACTTAAAGATGATAGTATACCGATGGAGTTCATATGGCTGTTACAACAAGCTCTCTAATTGCCCCGCAAATTCAATGGCATGAAGGCATGTTGCTTTCCCCGCATCATTTTCAGCAGTCTGATTTAAGGCATCACCAAGTTTTAATTCACCATATGTCGCTTGTCAACAACTACCACTGGGGCGTTAGAGATTTCAAATTAGACCTTATTGTTTTGCCGGATGGCCTGGTCCGTGTGACAGAGCTTGAAGCGGTTATGCCAGATGGTCTTATTATTTCTTATCATATGAACCAGGCTGATGTACCATCTTTAGAATTTGATTTAAAGCCCCATAAAAAAGATTTAATTAATGGCGGCGAACTTACCATTCAGCTGGCACTGCCGCAGCGCCACGAACATGCTTCACCAATTGTTGGTGAATTCGCGCGGTACTGGTCTGTTGAAGGTCATGACGTAAAGGATGATACAGCCCCTGATAATGTGATTAAAATTCCACGGCTATTTCCACGTGTGCATTTAGCGTGTGGAGATACAGCCCCGCCGCGTACGACCAGTATTCCTTTGATGAAGGTTCGTTATCAAAATGAAGCTTTTGTTCAAACTAAATCACAGCCTCCTTTATTTTTAATTGAAGAAGGAAACCCTATTCATCGTGAATGTTTAGAACTTGTTAAAATAATTCGTGAAAAGGCTAGTTATTTATCTGATCGCTGGCAAAGTCAAGCGGGGACGCCACTTGCAGGTGAAACTGCAGCATTATTAAGGCCACTTGTTACCGTTTTGCCATTGTTTGAATCTTTGGTTCATGGCAAGGGAAACGCGCCTTATTTGCTTTATACGCAAATGTGCTTAATAGCAGGATATTTATCAAATTTAAGGTTAGAACAGTTACCACCTGTTATGCCTGTTTACAACCATAAAGATATTTATGGATGTTTTGAACCTGTATTAGAGCACATGCACATGATGCTTGGAACAATTGAAAAGTCGTATGCAAGTTTCTTGTTTAATCAGCGTGATCGTTTGTTTAGCCTTCGTATGCATCCAGCTTATAAGACAGATAAATTATATCTTGGTATTCGTATTCCAAAAGACATGACAGAGCTACAACTTGGAGATTGGATTAGCGATGCGATCATTGCCAGCGATGATGCTATTGATTCTGTCCGAGATAAACGTATAACGGGTGCACGCCGCTCACTTATCCGTGAAGGTGATATGTATCAACTCATTCCAAGTCGTGGCGTTATCTTGGTGGAGCTAGAGAATGACCCTGCTTATATTCACTTTGAGCAGAATATAAATATATTTAATCCAGCAGATCATCCAGATAGACGTCCAACAGAGATTATTTTGTACGTTAAAAAGGGGTCTTAGGCTATGACTTATAAACTTTCTAAAATAGAAAGGACCATATGATGCGCTATTCTTTTAAGACGTCAATTTTTATGCAAAATTTTCAATCTTTTTATTATGAGGTGCTGCGCCAAAAAGAAAAAGCACTACGTACTTTTGAAGAAAGTAGCAGTAAAGAAACAGCTGATGCGCTTGATAATGCTGTTACTGCAATTCAAAAAAAACTCCATGAAGTGCTTGAAAAACAGTCACTTCAAGCATCTAAAGGTATGGGTGGCGCAACAGCTAGTTATTTTCGTGACGCGCAATATGTGATGGTTGCTTTAGCTGATGAAACTTTTTTAACAATGGATTGGGTTGGTGCAAAAGCTTGGCGTAAAGCGTTGATGGAAGCACAAATTTTTAAAACACAAACAGCTGGTGAGCAGTTTTTTAAACGTTTAGATTTGTTGCTAAAGTCAAATGATCCATCCAGGTCAGAACTTGCGCAAGTTTATTTAATGGCGCTTTCTATGGGCTTTAAAGGGCGCCATACCGAAGTAGATGACCAAGAACAGTTAGATTGGTACCGCGATCAACTATACGTCATGATTAAGGGCACGCGCAACGAACTTCATTACCCGGGGCGTGATCGTTTGTGGGAAGATTCATATGACTACACAATTTCTGAATCACCTGGAAAAGGTTTGCCTGATTTAAAAGTTTGGGTATCAACATTTGTTTCAATTTTTGCCGTATATATATTTATAAGTTACGTCGTGTGGCATAAATTAGCATCTGAAATGGGGGACGCGTTAGGTGAAATCTATCGTTATTCTCAACAACATACAATTGTATAAAGTGATTAAAAAATGTCTTATATAAACAGTTTATTTCAAAGTATGGACCGGTATTTTTCAAAAATGTCGTCTCTTCCAACATTAATAATTATCTTATTAATTTTGGGTGTGATCATTGTTATTGTGACAGTTGTCGTTATTATTATGAGCTTGCGCCAGGGTGCGAAAAAAAAAATGGCAGCACAAAATATTGCCAAAGATCCTAATTATAAGCTGTCTGAGGAAAAAACACTGCCACCACTAGGTGTTCCTGTAAATGAGTTTTTAATTAAAAAAGGATACTTGCAAGCAACGGATTTAGAAAAATCTTTTCTGCGCGCTTTAGATTTTCTACGTAGTTCTTTAAATGTTCCAAATTATAAATACCGTCTACCTTGGTATTTGTTAATTGGTGCTGAAGAATCTGGAAAATCAGGTTTAATGGAAGGGTCTAATTTAAACCTGCCTGTTGGTGCACCAAATCTGGGTGGTGGAAAAAAATCTGATTGCAGATGGTGGTTCTTAAATCGCGGTGTTATTTTAGATATTAAAGGGTCGTTTTTAATCAATGCCCGTGGAACGGGGTCTAATGAAAAGGGATGGCGTTCTCTGTTAATTTCTCTTAGTCGCTACCGTGCCTCACGCCCAATAAATGGTATAATCTTAAGTATTTCTGCTGAAGAATTATACGGTAAATATCGCCTATCAACAGAAGAAATCAATGATCGTGCTAATTTTTTAGCGCACAAATTACAAGCAGCACAAAATAACTTAGGTGTTAAAGTTCCTGTATATGTTGTTGTGACAAAAAGCGATGTTATACCAGGTTTTCAAAGTATGTGTGCAGAAATTCCACACGCAAATAGGCAAGATATTTTTGGGTGGTCGTCCCCTTATAACCCATCTACAACATTTTCATCAAAGTGGATTGATGAGGCTTTTACAAAAATATTAGATAACCTTAATAGTTTGAGGATGGAGATTTTATCTTCAAAAAAACCAGATGAAACACGCGATGGCGTTTTTGTATTGCCCGTTGAAGTTGAAACATTAAAAGAACGTCTTGGTTTATATGTGAACAACATTTTTAAACCAGATACCTATCAGGAAAAACCATTATTTCGGGGTCTTTATTTTGTGGGCGATAGTGGCATAGATCAATTCAAAAATTTCGCCTTTGATGAAATTGCAGAAAACACAAATGAACCTGCTGCAAAAACAAGGGAAGCGCGGGATCTTATGGCACCAGACCGTCGTAAGGTGTTCTTTATTGATGATCTTATTTCTGAAAAAATATTTTTTGAAGCAGGACTTTGCAAACCACTTTCAGGGCGTATTTTATCAATAAACCGTGGTGTAAATATTGCAAAAATAGGCACCCTTGCATTTGCCGTTATAGGGTCAATAGGTCTTTATAGTGCTTATGAACGCTTTGTTGAACAGCGCACGTATATGATGCCTGTTCTTAAAAAGATGAATACGTTATTGTATGAAATGCAAAAAATTCAAATCAATACGCCAGGTCAATCCACCATGGTATTTGATACATATGCGCGTGAATTTATAGATATGATGAACAGAATGGACAACACCTATTTCTTTTCCATTTTTGTTCCAGCGTCTTGGTTTAGCCCCCTTCGTAAAGACATGAATGAAACATTACGTGTTTCGTATCAACAAATTATTATTAAAACAATATATACAGATCTTATTATTAAGGCACGTACATTGCTTAATATGCGACCAACACCGAATGATCGTTCAGATTCATTAGGTATGCTGCTGAAGCCACTTGCTGGTAAGGAGTGGGGACTTGTTAAAAATTACGTAACAGACTTATCTAAACTTGAGAATATGATCTATAAGTTTAATAGCTTAAAGACAACATCAGATGCCCGTGATTTAGATGAACTTGTCGAATACACTTTTAATGCACGTCTTCCACAAGAATTTATTTCTAACTATGCAACAGTTCAAAGTTTAATTGAAAATATGCCTTTTCCGGCGATTGATCTGACTCCGTATCAAAATATGGCGCGTGAAACATTGGGCGTTTTGTATCAACATTATTTAAATAGTATGTTTAATGTTGAAGATCGCCTTAGCTTTCCTGGGCGCGTGAATGATTTTTTACAAACGCTAGCAAATACAAAAAATAGGCGCTCTCCAGATATTCAAGCTTTTAGAAAATTCAGTGTTGAACTGGCATCTGGTAAACATTGTCTAGGTGAACCTGGGCAAACATGGATGGATAAAGAATACTTTAATCCTGGTAAAGAATTTAACGATGTTTTTGACATGTTAGATTCTAATGAAAGACTATTTGGTAAAGATGTATCCCAATTTTTAGTTGATCAAACAGCAATTGGTTTTGAAAACTTGAAGTCACAATTAAAAGTGTTGAACTTAACGCTCGTTGGTTTTAAAGCATCTATGCCTGTATCACCCATGAAAAAACAAAAAATTGAACATAAATACTCTCAGGGTATTCTTGATTTAGCTGATTCTTTAGAGGCACTATTTAGTGAACCCTATATGTCTGAAGCAGCACCAACGCGATTTAATTATCAAATTCCTGAAGGTCGTATGATTAGATGGGACGCTAATATGATTGACCTAGCGTATGAAATGGCAAAAAGCTTTGATGATTTCTTGTCGCGCCATGTTGATAATTTTCCGAAATTATTACAAGAAAATTTACGCTTAATGGCCAGGGAAAGTTTGCAATCTAATGTGGTGAACTTAATATCGCGTGCACAAACTTTTGTAACTGTTCCATCACATATGACCGATCGTTTACGCACTGAAGAAATTTTATCTTCCATGATTATGGATGTAAAAAATGTTGGTCCAAAGTTTTTAAAATTATTAGAACTTATGAATCAAGGAACTGTGGGCTTTAGCTTTACAGAACTTCGTGGTTTGTTGGGTAATAGCTATTTTTGGTTGCTAACACAGGTTGAAAAATTGCAAAGCAGTATGTCACCTTACGGTGTGCGTGATCAAAAATTTAATTGGTGGGATGGAAAATTAAATGCTGCATATAGTGGATTTGCTGTGCGGGATCAGGCAGATCTTGAAAGCTACATGGAAGTTCAGCGTGCACAAATGACAAGGCTTGTTGGTTATGCAGAACCGATTGTTTCTTTTCTTGGTGCACAAGTTATGTTGGATGCACCTGGGGATAAGAGCGTTCTTACAAAATGGCGCCGTATTTCAGAGCAATTTAGGGCAGGGGAAGCCAAACAGGCCGATAGTTCCTTCTCTCAATTAGAGGAATTTATCCTAAAAACAATGAATGGCTTTACAGCCTTTAATGTTCCTGAAAAAATCAGTTTATCTGAAGTAAAACAACAATCAGGTGATTTTTTTAAAGAACGTATGCGCCTTCTTAAAAAGGGATTCCTTGGAAGAGCCGAAGTTCTTAAGCGTCAAACTGGCATTAAAAATTACGAGACACTAGTGGGTATTTTTAATGATAAAATTAAAGGGCGTTTCCCGTTTGTGCCTGATTCACAAGATAGTAGTCAAAGAGAAGTTGACCCACAAGCATTGCATGAATTTTTTACAAAGTATGATGAATTTGGGGGTTCACCAGATAAAATATTAGATCAAATATATCAACTTGGAGACTCTGCACAAAATGCTGTATCTTTTTTGCAAGATATGAAGCAAGTTCGTGACTTTATAGAACCTTATATTACGGGGGCTTCTGGAACTGTTGTTCTAGATATTAAACCAAGATTTAAGACTAACCGTGGTCTTAGTCAAAATCTTGACAAAATAACCGATACATATTTGCGTATAGGACAATCAACTGTTAATTGGACAGATAAAAATGCAGTCATACGCTGGCGCCATGGAACACCTGTTGAATTTGGATTTAAATTTTCAAGTGGTCGTGCGTTTAAACCCGTACAAGATGTTTCTAACAAAAGTTACCGAGTTCGGGGAACTACTGCCATTTTTGTTTATAATTCGGGATGGTCTTTAGTTAAGGCAATTCGTGCTTTAAATTCAAAAAGTTTAAGTGCAGATAGTGGTGGTGCTTATGTTATGGGGTTTGATGTGCCAACATCGGCAAATCCTGTAAAAGTATATAATGCCTTAACAGTGATGACACCACCAACCACAGCGAAAGGTGTGGGTAAAACTGTTGCTTTTCCAGAATTCCCGATAGAAGCGCCACAATTAACAGCTGAAGTTAAAAGCTATGCAACTCAATCTGCCATTGCAGATGGCTCTGTTGATCCTGTTGTCTATAAGAAAAAAGCCGTCGATCAAATTGCATCACCAGCCATTCCTGAATTAGATGCGATGGAATACAGTTCAGCGGTCCCACAAACACCAAAAGATGATATTGAAATTACGCCAGAAGAAAATGATGAAGATATAGATGAAGATGGTGAAAAGAAAGAGCCAGTGGCCAAAAAAGACTCTGGCGCTGTGAAAGACTCTGGCGCTGTGATGGACCCGATTAATAAATTACTCCCTAATGGCGGTGATTCAAAAGATGGTGAAAAACCTGAAGGTGCTGTAGCTGGACTGTTAAGCAGCTTAACGGGTAGTGGTCGTGATGGTGATGTAGACTCTTCTGCTGCGACTAAGGATGCTGCTGAAAAACCTAAAGAAGCAGGTGGTGTCTTAAGTTCAATTAAAGATAGTTTAGGTGGTCTGTTTGGCTAAAAATAGAAAGACATAAATATGAGAGTTATTAAAAAACGCGTTACGATTATTGATGAAAATCTATTAGCACCTTTGTCAGAAAACAGTGGCGTTGGGCAATACTTGCGCTACGATCCTTTATATGATGAAATTCGTCAAGCGCGAAAAGAAGAAGATGAAACCCTTTCGCAAGGAATTTGGCAGCACGATTTAAAAAAAGCTGATTTTGTAACAGTTGAGGCCCTATGTGCTGAAGCCTTAGAGTTTAGAACGAAGGATATTCAAATTGTTTCGTGGCTTACTGATTCCTGGATATCTTTAGATTCTGTAGAAGGTTTTGCCCGTGGATTAGCACTTTGTAAGGAAATGGTTTCTACTTACTGGAGTAATATTTACCCACAAGAAGATGAAGATGGCTACGAAGCCCGTGTTCGTTTATTTGAATGGATGAACGAACAATTCGCGAATCGTTTAATGACTGTACCATTAACGTATAAGTCCATGACGCAAGAGCATGCTATTTTGACCCTTGCCGATTGGTTGGCCGCACTTAATACAGAAACAATTGCAAAGCGCGCTGCAGATTATCAAAAAGCGCTCGATGCTGTATCTGCAAAAGGTGCAATTACGCTAAGTGTATTTAGAAAAAATTTAAATACTAGTGATGCAAAGTTTTTACAAAAACTCTTTGCCTGTACAACAAAGGCACAAGAAGAACTTCAAGAACTTATCGTCGTAATTGGTAAAAAATTAGGGAAGCAAGCTACAGGTTTTTCGCGGGTTAAAACGTGCTTAGACGATATTTTACGTATTGTAAAATCAACGTTAGAACAACGTGAACTGCCCTTGTTTTTTGATGATGTTGCATCTGACGAAGAAGTACTTTTAACAACAGCGCCACCACAGACAGATTATATTCAAACACAAGAAGCATTAGCCCCTCAAAAAACAACTCCTGCTGAAGATTCCCTTTCTAAACTCGAAGCTGATGGCGTGCGCTCAATCTCAGAACGTAAAGATGCCTATCAAGCTTTGCGTGAAATTGGTCAGTTTTTACAAACCCTTGACCCTCATAGCCCTGCACCATCTTTGCTTGAAATTATTGTGGACTGGGAAAGTAAAAGTCTTCCCGATATTTTAGAAAGTTTATCGGTAGCGCCATCTAGTACACAGCGGATTATTCGTATGCTATCAAGCGCTTTACCTGATGAATACGATGCTAAAAAATAAGGCACTATGATATTTCCGGGAGTAACTTATGCAAACCGTTTGTATCCCTTTAAATCAAGGACTAATCGTTGGAAAAGTGTGGTTACTTTTTCAATGCTGTAACAACGCCTTTTCAGAAGTTTGATCTTGTTATTTAGGCCCTCAACAAAACCGCTATTCTTACGTTCTTTGAAATAATTTAAAATGCCTGATTTATGTTTTTGTAATGTTTTTATAAATCCATTAAAGCAGGTAGCAGTACTTTTTTGCACTTGTGCAATCCAACGTGTGATTTTTGTAAATGCTTTTTTTCTATTGTGATGCGTATTAAAAATATTTGTTAGTTTTAAAGCATGCTTATGAGCTTCTTTTAACTTAGGAGAATGCTTGTAAAGAACAGATAGCTGCTCTTTTTCACACGCTGAAAGGCACTCATAATTACGACGCAAAATCCACATCATGCCATCTAGTTTTGCGTACTCTAGGGCATCTAATTCTTTTTTTAAACGTTTCATTTCTCTTATTCTGAGTGCATCAAGGGGCTCTCTGTAAAGCTTTGAAACATGAAATCTATCAATCACAACAACACGCTTGCCAAACACCTCTTCCGCTGATTTCCCAAAACCATCATACATGTCTGTACACACTGACTTTACTGTCTTTTTAAGGTGATCTGGGATAGATTCTAAAAATTCTTTTGTTGTTTCTTTTAAACGATTTGGCAGTACAGCTATGACTGACAACGCGCCATTTTTATCTTTAGCGCTCACTATCACTACATATTCGTTATGACCTTTTCTTAAAGAAATTTCATCTATACCAAGTGTTGTAAGGTCTTTGTAATTTGACCATCTGACGGCTTTTTCAGCATTTTTATGAAGAGCTGACTCAACAACGCGATAAGGCAATCTTTCTTTTTTCGAAACGTCTGTTATTGTGCTGTTGATCAACTGACGGCTGATATATTCATCTAAGCCTTTAGTTGTTTTTGATTTCTGCTCCATCCAATCGTATTTCTCAGATGTTTTTGGCCCGTCATCACACGATTCACATTGATACCTTATAACGCGTATTTTTAAATAGACAGCCTTGTCAAAAACAGACAGATGACGCACGGTGATTTTGTCACCAAAACCATACACCTTTTCACTCCATTTTCCACACTTTTTACAGTGTGTTCCCTTAGCCGTACTTTTCACTTCAAGTGTATAGTTTCCTTTGCTATCAACGCTTTGGGATACTATTTCAAGTGATTTGATGTCGAGAGGAAGTTGAAATGGGCTCATTTTTAGATGTTTTTCTGTAGATTTTCAAGTTTACTACACCACTATAAACCTTATTCACGGTCATTTCTATACTCCTGGAAATATCAAAGAGCCAAAATTTAGGCATATTCCCATGTTTCATGATGAGATAGTAAACACTGCATAGCATGATTCAAATCTAATTTTTGGTACAAAATATCATAGACAAATTGTACAATAGGCATACGCACATTGTGTTGCTGTTTTAAACAGTATGCTGATTTTGTTGTATAATATCCTTCAGCTACACTATTTAAATCATCTAATATATCTTCAACCTTTTTACCTTTTGCAATCGCAAAACCAAGTGATGTGTTGCGAGAGCTTAAGCTATTACACGTTAGCGTTAAATCGCCTACTCCACATAAGCCCAATAAAGTATCCGCCTTGCCGCCCATTGCGATAGTTAAACGTTTTATTTCACTTAACCCGCGTGTAATGATGGCTGCAATTGTGTTTTCACCATAGCCCAGACCACGTGCAATGCCGCACGCAATGGCAACAACATTTTTTAAAGAACCTGCAAGTTGCACTGAAATTGCGTCTGTCGTTCCGTATAAACGCATGCTTTTAGTACTTAAGTGGTGAATAAGATCTGCGCACAAAACCTTATCTTTACAGGCTAATGTTAAGGCAGAGAATACTTGTTGTGCAGCTTCTTTTGCAAAGTGTGGTCCAGACCAAACGCCTATAGGATTATCTAACTTGCTTGCAATATACTCGCTTAATAAGAAAGGTTGTGCAGGCAGAATTCCCTTAGCACAAATAATAAGAGGTGTTTCTTTATTAAGGTAGGGCGCAATTGCAGGAACAACATCACTAAAAGCTTTTGTAGGCACAACCAATAAAACAACCGAAGCACGAGAAAGAGAGCTATATTCTTGTGCTATAGTTAAGTTGCCTAAGGGAACCCCTGGCAAGTAAGCATCATTTTTTTTTGATGATATTAACTTATCAGCTTCATGCTTACGACCTGGTAATAAAACAACATTTTTTTTACTTAAATGAAAGTTTAAGGCTAATGCTGTACCATAAGAGCCTGCACCAAAAACAACAATAGGATTTTGATTAAGCATCGACACTGATAATACCTCTATAATATTTATGTGTACAGTCTAACCTTTTGCCAACTTCTTTGCTACATTTCAATTATTTTAATACAACTTTAATTTTCTGTAGGCGTGCTACATTCAAGTTTAAAGTGCAACAGGGTTGATATTTTTGTTGAACGCCTGAATGGGAACATCCCATCTTAATATTTTTCTTGGCGTTGTGTTGTAATTTTCAATCACTTCATCGAAGTCCTCCTTATCCATTGTTTTTAAATTTATCCATTTTGGCAAATCTCGCCTAGATAGGCGTCGTCATGAGTTACAATAAATGCAATTGTGCATTTAGTATTTTTTCACTAGGTGCAGCTTTATGGCACAAATACATAGACGTCACGACATTTCTGATCAAGCTTGGTTTCTTTTAGAGCCTCACCTTCCTGGTAAAAAAGGTTCTTGGGGTGGCTTTGTTCGGTAGGGTCGATGAAAGTTGAGATTTTCTGGGCTCAATCGGATTTGCTGTGCGAGAATTATGCAAAGGCTTGGTATCCCTTTAAGTCCAGGAATAACCGTTGAAAAATTGATGCTGTTTTGTAC
>PFNE01000047.1 GCA_002791835.1 Alphaproteobacteria bacterium CG_4_10_14_0_8_um_filter_37_21
ACGATACGCTAAAAATACATCCTCATTCCTGGCTGCGGTTCATATAAGGTGCTTAGTTCTATGGCTGAAAATCTCATGACGACACTATCTAAGCCTTTCATAAAAAATATGGGTCAGGTTATAGACCATGTAATAGCAGTGAAAACCTGACCGATAAAAAGATTGTTAGGCAGAAGTTTCAAAAAATAGAATCACAGAAAAATTCAGGGAGGATAATCTTAAAATTAATAAACCAGTGAAGTACAGTGAATGTATAAGCCTTTTAAACGTTCATGATATCTTTTTGTTTTTCATCTAACATGGCATCAAGTTTTTTAATATGAGCGTCTGTTATTTTCTGAACTTCATCAGATAGGTTATGGAGCTCATCTTCTGAAATTTCTTTGTTTTTTTCTAATTTTTTCAGCATTTCCATGCCATCACGACGAACGTTTCGAACGCTAATTTTAGATTCTTCTGTGTATTTAGATGCTAGTTTTGTAAGCTCTTTACGGCGATCTTCAGTTAGAAGGGGAAGGGGAATACGGATCATTTGCCCATCTTGCTGTGGATTTAGGCCCATATTTGCTTCAATCAAAGCTTTTTCAATAGGCTTTACCATAGTTTTGTCCCATACCTGAATGACAAGTAAGCGTGGTTCTGGTGCACTTATAGAGGCAACTTGTGATAGGGGCATCACGGCGCCGTAAGATTCAACTTTTATAGGTTCTAATAAGTTTGGGTGCGCACGACCAGCACGAATTCCGGCAAATTCTTTATTTAAAACATCAAGTGCAGATTCCATTTTGCGGTTTGTTTCATTTAGACGGCCATCAAACTTCAAAGACATAGTTTATTCCTCATTAATAAAGGTGAATTTAGTTGTATTATTAAGAACTTTAGCAAAATTATCGTGTTCATAGATAGAAAAAACTGCAATAGGTAACTTATTTTCACGTGCTAAAGATATACCAGTTGAATCCATAACTTGTAATCTTTCTTGTAGTACCTTTGAATACGATATATTTTTATAAAACTTAGCATTTTTATTTTTCTTGGGATCACTGCAATAAATGCCATCAACTTTTGTGGCCTTTAGCAATAAATCACATTCAATTTCGCTGGCCCGAAGTACGGCAGCTGTATCTGTTGTGAAAAATGGGTTTCCTGTACCGCCAGAAAAAATAAGGACACGGCCCTTATTGAGATGCTGCATGGCACGCGCCCTAATATATGGCTCTGCAACGGCGCTAACGGGTATTGCAGACATATGGCGGGCATCAAGGCCGTGGTGGTCTAAAACGCTTTTTAGGGCTGTTGCATTCATAACAGTTGCAAGCATCCCTACATAATCGGCTGTTGCACGGTCAAGTGTCGGTAAGTGCTTGCCAGCCCCCCTAAAAAAGTTACCACCACCAACAACAATAGCAATTTGAACGCCTTTATCATGGACAGATTTAATGTCTGTGACAATTTTTGTCAACATGTCTTCATTTATGCCAAAAGGGTGTTCTGCATCCGGTGATGTACTAGCAAGTGATTCGCCAGATATTTTTAACAGTACCCGTTTATAAATCATGATACATTACTCCTTTTATCCATTTCAGCGTATCCTTCAGTTATGCCATCTAAAAACTCTTGGCTATTATTAAGATTCCAGCATGCTGCACTGACTATTAAAAGCAAGATGGATAAAAATAAAACACAAACGAAAATATTATTGCGACTTTTCATGATTGTTTATCGTTGCCTATCAATAATGATTTCTTCTTCAGTTTGCTTTATATTTATTGTTTCACATTGTTCTTCAATTAAAGATAAACCGTTGAAAAATAGTAAAATGAAGGCGATAGGGAAAAAAAAGATAGCCCAGAAAAAGACCCACTTCCAACTACCCCCGTATTCCAAGTACGAAGTTGTGCTGGTTTTTACGCGGGCTAAATTTTTCATGAGTAGGACAAGCCCAATTGGAAAAAAAATAATAAGAAAGAAGATAAGCCAAAAAACACTACCCCTATATTTAAAAGATGAACTAGACATTTTGACAGTGCGTGCTGTTCGCTTTACTTTATTCATATTATACCTAATCCTGTACAAAAAGGAGGAGCTTTTACCCCCCCCATTTATATATTATAGACCTGCCTGTGCTTGTACTTCAGCAGCAAAATCTGTTTCTTCTTTTTCAATACCATCGCCCAACACAAAGCGTGCGTATGACGTTAGTTCAATATCAGTACCCAGTTTGGTTGCAACTTCAGCAATAACATCTTTAATTTTTGTTTTGCCGTCTATTACATAGTTTTGCTCAAGCAGAACAATTTCTTCAAAATACTTGCGGATGCGACCTTCAATCATTTTTTCAATAACATTATCAGGACGACCACTTGCACGTGCCTGCTCTTCAAGGACATTTTTTTCACGTTCAACAAGTTCAGGATTAACCTGTTCAATACATAATGCTTGTGGCGCAGCAGCAGCTACATGCATAGCAATTTTCTTGCCAAGTTCTTGTAGTTTTTCTGCGTCAGCTGTAGATTCTAATGCAATAACAACACCAATTTTACCAAGATTTGGTGCGACTGCTGTATGCATATATGTCGATACAACGCCTGAATTTACTGAAAAATATTCAGCGCGACGAAGGTTTAAATTTTCACCAATAATACCAACTTGACGAATAACTTCAGCGCCAACAGTACCAGCTTCAGAATCAAAAGCACATTCTTTTAACACTTCAGCATTTTCAGCCTTGTGCTTTAAAGATGCTTTAGCAAAAGCTGTTGCCAAATTTTGGAACTGTTCTCCACGTGCCAAAAAGTCTGTTTCGGCATTAATTTCAATAATAGCAGCACTTTTTTCAGAGCTAGCAATAGCAATTAAACCTTCAGAAGCAATTCGTCCAGATTTTTTTGCAGCGGCAGATAAACCTTTTTTACGTAACCAATCAACAGCAGCTTCGATATCCCCAGCAACTTCTGTTAGGGCTTTTTTACAATCCATCATACCTGCACCTGTTTGTTCGCGCAAAGACTTAACCATTAAAGATGTAATTTGAGACATAGTATTTTCCTTTAAATATTAAAAAAAGTAACCAGCTTCATCAAACTGGTTACTTATGTAGAGTTAACTTGTAACCAAAATTATGCCTGGACTTGTTCTATTTTCAGCTCAGGCGTTGCAGACGCGCCAATATCAACACCAGCGGCAATCATTTCTTCTTGAAGACCATCTAAAACAGCTTCAGCAGCAAGGTTGCAATACATATCAATAGCGCGAATCGCATCATCATTACCTGGAATAGGATAAGTAATATGATCAGGGTCTGCGTTTGAATCTGTAATACCAACGATAGGAATGCCTAAACGTGTTGCTTCTTCAATAGCAATAGATTCTTTAACTGTATCAATAACAAATAAAATGTCTGGAATACCACCCATTTCACGAATTCCACCGATAACAAGCTCTAGTTTTGTACGGTGACGTTCCAGCTTCAAAATTTCTTTTTTTGTAAGCGCGCCTGGGTTTTCCAACTCAATATCCAGCTCTTTTAAGCGTTTAATAGATTGATTCACTGTTTTCCAGTTTGTCATCATCCCGCCAAGCCAGCGATGATTAATGTAGTATTGACCACATTTTTTTGCTGTTTCTTTAATTTTATCAGCAGCTTGCGCTTTTGTTCCAACGAACAATACACGACCACCCTTAGAACTTACATCACGAAGCGCTTTAAGCGCAGTGTTTAGCATTGGGTATGTTTGCTGCAAATCAAGAATGTGAATTTTGTTACGGACACCAAAAATAAATGGCTCCATTTTTGGATTCCAACGACGTACTGTGTGACCGAAATGAACACCAGCTTCCAAAAGCTGACGCATGGTAAAAGTTGGCATAGCCATAATAAATACTCCTAATACTTTACCGATTAAACCTCTTCAAAGCGTTATAGACTGTAAAAACAATCCATCGGGCAGCCGTAGGGGGCCTAAACTTTGAATGTGTAATAGTTGAATTATAACAATATTTAAGTTTAAATACAATAATTATTGTGATATAGACAAAAAATTGGCTGTATCAGATTTTCTGTGCTGTAAAAAGAGACCAGAAAGATGAT
Source organism: Alphaproteobacteria bacterium CG_4_10_14_0_8_um_filter_37_21 (assembly GCA_002791835.1). Classification (GTDB taxonomy): domain Bacteria; phylum Pseudomonadota; class Alphaproteobacteria; order Paracaedibacterales; family UBA11393; genus UBA11393. Next base: position 4,091 of record PFNE01000047.1, read on the forward strand.
ATCAACTTTACGAAACGGTATCAATTTTGAACGTTTATTCAAGGACATGAATGAATACCAAGTATTTGCTGAATTTTGACACAGCAAATCAGATAGAGCCACAAAATTTTGCAATTTCAGCGCGCACGTTTTCAAGGCCTGTTTTTTTGGCAGCACTTGTACTTAAAACAAACGGGTGTGCCGCACCATGTTTTTGCAAAATTGTTTGTGTATCCTTTATTAAATGGCCCATAGCACTAGGCGTTATTTTATCTTCTTTTGTTAAAATAATTTGATAGCTTACAGCCGATGTGTCTAACAGTTTCATAAATTCTATATCTACTTTTTTAAGACCATGACGTGCATCAATTAAAACATAAACACGTTCAAGTGTTTGACGCCCAAGCAAGTATTGCTTAATCAGGTCTTGCCATTTGGCGACTAAATCTTTTGGTGCTTGTGCGTATCCGTAACCGGGCATATCAACCATGTACAAAGCATTGTTACTTAAATTAAAAAAGTTAAGCTGTTGTGTTCTGCCGGGTGTGTTGGATACTCTGGCAACTGTTTTATCGTTAAACAAGGCATTTGTTAAACTTGATTTTCCAACATTAGAACGGCCTGCAAATGCAATTTCTGGTGCATTCATTTCAGGTAAAGACTGCAAGTCAGCAACACCTAACATAAATTCACAAGATTGCCTAAATAGCTGCTCACCCTTTTTTAACTGTTCTTGTGTTAATTGTAATTCTTCCATAAGTCACCTAAAATAGTTTTTTAAATTGATCGTAATCCATAACATTTTGAACAGGTCCAAGTGAAGCTAGCGTTGGTACAGAACTTAGCACATCATCCATATAGCCATGAATATGGGTTAAGTCCATGGCTTCAATCTTTTTAACGATCGCTGTTGTTTCAATTACGTTGCCGTAATAGAGCATATGATTTGCCATACGCTCACACCTGTGGGATGTGCTCTCTAAGCCCATAAGCAGACTTGCTTTAATTTGCGCTTTAGCGCGCCCTAATTCTTCTAGGGTGAATGCACACCGTGCTTTGTTTAATTCTGCTGCAATAACGGGTAATAATTCTGTTGTTTGATCTGCCCCAGTTCCTGCATATATTCCAAAGATACCAGAATCTGTTGCAGCTTGTGCAAAGGCTGAAATTGTATAAACAAGCCCGCGTTTTTCACGCACCTCTTGAAATAAACGTGATGACATGCCGCCACCCAGCATTGTGGCTGCAAGCATTTGTGTATAGTAGTCATCATCATTTAAAGATTTACCTTTAAAACCAATGACAATATGTGCTTGTTCTAAATCTTTTTGTTTACGGTAATCACCACCTTTATAAATGGCTGAATCTTTTGAAAGATCGGATCCTGTTGGAAAAGACTTTAAACTATTTTCAATCATATGCACAAGGCTATCGTGATCTATATTTCCAGCAGCTGCAAAAATCATATTGTTTGTACTGTAATGATCTTGCATATACTGTTTTACTTGCTTATGTGAAAAACCCATCACATTTTCAGCTGGGCCTAATATGGACCGTCCCAAAGCTTGATCGGGGTAACACGTACTTTGAAAATAGTCAAAAACAACATCATCTGGTGTATCTTGTGATTGAGCTATTTCTTGCAAGATAACCTTTTTTTCTTTATCAAGCTCTTCTTTTTCAAAAACAGAATTTTGCAATATATCACCTAAAATATCAACAGCTAAATCTGTATGTTCTTTTAAAACACGTGCATAATAGGCCGTTGTTTCGCGTGATGTATAAGCATTTAAATACCCGCCAACCGATTCAATTGTCTCAGAAATTTGAAGGGCAGAGCGTGACTGAGTACCTTTAAAAGCCATATGTTCTAATACATGCGATATGCCGTTAACTGATTTTTCTTCATGAGAGGATCCAACATTAAACCATACACCCAATGATACAGTTTCAACGTGTGGTATATAATCAGTTGCAATACGAAGACCATTCGACAATGTAGATATTTTTTTCATTGGTTTTTATTGGTTGAAGACATCTATCCCATCCTATTAGAATTTGCATGGTGACATCAAGGAAATGTATATAGAATTGCTTTAAAATACCCAATATTAGCACTACTTTCTATGAATGACGGTATAATCGCAACGAAATCCAACTGGGTGGGGCGCTGTTTATATGCTTATCCAATAAAAAAGAGCGCAAAAAATGCGCCCTTTCATGATAAATGTTATAAACATCCCTTACGCATGAACGTCAGGGTGTAGATCCCAAATTTTATGACCCTTTTCCGCAAAAAATATACGTGATAACAAGTTTACATAATTTGCCAATGGTTGTCTCAAAGGGTGACAGGTCCCAATACTCAACGCCCCAGTATACCAACAAATGGCGCGTTCTGCCATTAAGTGCTGATGGTACGGGGCGACTTTATTCTTTTCAAATTCAGCTTTCATCGCTGGGTCATAGGTATTAATTAATTCCTTATTTAATTCCCTAATTTTTTCTTCTTCAGATGTTCTTGGAAAGTAAAGGTCACGCGCTGCCCGGTATTGCGCTGGTATATCATCTGACATCTCTGCCCCCAGCTTATGGTCTTCCAACACTTTTACCAGCCCACATAAAGTTGTGATTTCATTTATCCATTTCGCATCATTAGGGTTTTTGTTTATCTGGCGCAAAGTAATCATTACATTCTTAAAACTGGCAAGCCCAAATTGTTTAGCGTCTTCATTTTTCCTGTGCATTAGCATTTGAAAAAGCGAAAGACATATTTGACTGCCCTCTACATCGTCACCTGCAAAAGCTAATAAATAGGTCTTTACTTGATCTAAAACGAATTGTGTATCAAATTGCAAAAAAACATAGATCAGATTGAAGCGATATGGGGATTTTTGTTCCCATGCAGCGCTTGCAATACCCTTGTAAAGTTCAAGATTCTGATCTGCACCTTCATACCGTTGCGCATAATAGCCAACATTATTAATACATACAAGGTACGTACTTTTTGCCTTTTCTTTTGCTTGTATATCAGAATTTTTATCTAGAAGGATGTCCCCTGCCAGATTCGCCTCAGAACTCCACTTGAAAAGCTGCGTACGAAGTTCGTTGGTTAAGGGGCGCAAAGTATCAGCACCGATAATATTCATTGTTAGTAACGTCGTTGTCAGTAAGAGTGTGTAAAATTTCATCACTTTATAATAAAAAATTTAATTATCCAAAAATACCATCATGAATGAATCTGTTCAAACAAAAAAATATATAAAAAGGCTGTACGTGTTCAAACTGTTGATAAGTAGGGTGAAACTATTTATTTTATATTGCAGGCAAAACATGATGGCGTCATTCCTAAAACCTTTTTTAAAAATTCTTTAAGAATAACCTAAAGAGATTTGCCTTTAAAAAACATTTCATAGTAAGTTCTGACAAAACATGAAATAATAGTCAAAAGGTTGACTTTATTCTATGTATATATGCCGCTAAACGATATTATATTATTTTCTGCATTATGTATCCTCACAGTTTGTATTTTATATATATGGAAGCAAAAACGCGATTTAAGTCGCGCGCAACAACAAGCACATGAACTTATTGTTGAAAAATCTTTGCTGGAGCAGCAAATATTATTTCAAAATAAAGCACTTAACAATCAGTCAGAACTTATTGAAAAATTAGAAATAAAGATTCAAGAATCTTTTCAATCTATAACTCAAGATACGCTCCTTAAAAATCATGCTTCCATGATGGAAATTGCAAAAGCATCTTTTGAAAAAGCACAAGACGCAAATAAGCATGATATGGAACAGAGGCACTCTGCCATTAAAAATTTAGTCGACCCCATGAAACAGGCATTAAGCCAAGTGGATGAAAAATTAAAAGGCCTTGAGAAAGAGAGAACGATTGCTTATATAGACCTTAAGGCACAAGTTAAAAGCCTTATTGAGACACAAAAAGATTTAAAGGATGAAACATCTAGTTTAGTTAAAGCACTCAGAAATCCATCAACCCGTGGTCAATGGGGCGAATTTCAGTTAAAACGGGTTGTTGAACTGGCCGGCATGGTGGAGCGTTGCGATTTTGTACAACAAGAAACTTCCAATAGTCTGCGTCCTGATATGATTGTACGCCTTCCTGGTGGTAAACAAATTATTGTGGATGCGAAAACGCCCTTATTTGGTTATTTAAATGCCCTTGATGCCAAGACAGACCATGAGAAGAAAAAATTCATGGCAGAACACGCTATGCAAGTTAAAACGCACATTAAGCAGCTGTCCCAAAAAAGCTACTGGGAACAATTTAAAAATACCCCTGAATTTGTTGTGATGTTTATACCAAGTGAATCTTTATTTAGTGCCGCCTTAGAACAAGATCCATCTTTAATTGAATTTGGTGCTAATGAACGTGTTATCTTAGCAACGCCGACAACGCTTATTGCCTTGCTGCGGGCTGTTGCTTATGGTTGGCGCCAAGAAAGCATTCATGAAAGTGTTCAAGATGTTATTGATTTAGGGCAAGAGCTATACAAACGTTTTAATACGGTTAGTCAATATTTTTCAAAAATTGGCCGTCATTTAAATCAAAGTGTTGACAGCTACAATCAAACATTGGCAAGCTTTGAGAATAGGTTGATTCCAGTTATGCGTCGTTTTCAAGATATTAAAGCATTGAAAACAGATGCAGTACCGGAAACATTTAAACCAATTGATGCGCATTCTAAAACACCACAATCTATCGAGTTTTTGCAAAATGAAAAATAATCATATTTTTAATATCGCTCTTCTATCAACGACATTATTAAGTGCAGAAGCGCTAGTAGCCGATGCAACACAAGGGACACCCTCTAAAATACAGAAAAAAAAACGTGACTTACAGAAGCCAGATCTAGAGGAAAAGACCGATTCGTGTGCAATGGAACTTTATACAGATTGCGCAACTGTTGAGTTGAAGACGCAAGTGCCAATCTCTCCAACACAAAAAACAACACACATTACACAATCATTTCCGCAACATATGTGGGATGATTCTTTCCATATGCTCTTAAATAAAAACCTTATGGGTTCCTTGCATATGCTTGATTTTAATATTCATCATAATCACGATAAAAAAGATGTTTTTATTAATACAGACAATAACTTTGACGTCGTTCAAAAAGTGGATGCTGATATTACCTATACAACCGAAGGGCTAAGTTGGCAGCCCTTTTATACGGCTGATTTATCAACAGATTGCAAAAGCCTTAATTTAAATTGTTGGTTTACGGTTCATAATGAAACAAGCACATCATTTGATAATGTGCACTTAAAGCTTTTTGATAGGGACAGTGGTTTTAAACTTGTAGAAGATGTACCCCCTGCTTTTGAAAAAAGATCTAAAAATTTATTCCCAATTCCACGTCATGTCACACTACCGTCAAAGCAAAAAAAACGCATCATGTGGTTGCAAGCATCCAATATTCCGTTGAAAAAAGAGTATGTACTCAGTTTGGGGGGTGTTTTTCTAACAGATATGACCAATAGCGATACAGTGCCCAGGGTTGATACACAACTTAGTTGGATAAATACGTTTAAAAATTTGCCTTTAGCGCCTGTTACGCTTTATCAAGAGTCTGAAACAGACCATAAGTCACCCTTGATGAAAACAATATTTAAAAAGACAGAATTAAATATGCCTGTGTCCTTTAGAATGCCTGCGCATTTGCAAAATGGAGACGAGCAACCTATTCAAGTTAGCTATGAACAAACTGAATTTCAAAAGTTTACAGTAAAACTAACGGAGACAGTAAATAGGTTAACGCTTAAAAATACAAAGGCTGACCCCGTTACAGTTAAAGTATGTGTGGACTTCCCCTTAAAAAGTGGTATGATCGTACGCGACAGTATTCCGCATCAAACAGATGGTCATAAAAAACGTTACTGGATATTTAATATTCAACCAGGTGAAAAAATAGATCTTAAATACAGAGCGCGCGTTACATCAAACTGATCAATAATAACTCTACAGCATATCAACAGAATCCACACTTTGTAGTTTGAAAAAGTTGTTTGAAAAACATGCTGATTTATGGGTATGATATGCCCAAAAATGCAAGAAGACCTTTAGTATTCTTTTTGCATAGACTTTATGGAATAAAGTGATGTGACAGTATGCTGAATTCATGCTGGGAGAACCACATTCTGTAATAAAAAAAACGCCCTAATAAATAGAGCGTTTTTTTGATTATCTTCATATTCAATAGGGCTTAGTTAGCTAATAACGTCTACCAGTTCAATATCAAAAATAAGGTTTGCGTGTGGGGGGATAACGGTTCCTGCACCACGTGCACCATAACCCATTTCTGATGGTATTTTTAGTGTACGTTTTCCGCCAACTTTCATGCCTTCAATACCTTCATCCCAACCTTTTATCACTTGTCCTATGCCAAGATCAAACTGTAGGGGTTGACCGCGATCATGTGAAGAATCAAATTTTGTTCCATCTTCTAGGCGACCAGTATAGTGCATCAAAAGCGTGTCTTTTTTCTTTGCTACTTTTCCACTACCTTCTGCTGTGTCAATTTTTTCAAATTCCATTTTTTTGCTTTCTATCTTGATTGATTTTTCTTCTTTTATTGGCTCTGGGCCTTTTTTTTCACATGACGTTAGCAGCGCTAGTAGCGTAAGTGCACTAGCTGTCTGCGCTAATGAAAAAATTTGTATTTGTTTCATGTTTTCCTCCATGAAGAAAACGTAACATTTTTTTGTACTTTGAACCAGTCTTTTTACAAATAACTATTGTCTTCCTGAAAGTGGTTATTACTTGGCGCGCCGCTAACCTATATATCAGAACAGGTGTCGTACCTGTTAATTTTCAATAGGGGGGGGGAAGACAAATAAAACAGGGGTAGGACTACGAACAGATTCTAAAATCAGCACTTTGACCGTAGTTTCTTATATAAGTTTTAAATCATGCAATACTGCCTGAAATTCTTGAAGATACAGTTGGTAACCAATACTATAATTTTTAATGTTAGTCACCCCACAAGCGTTAGGAAGCTTTACCCCAAAGACTGTCTTTTATCTGGTCTAAAAGGAACTGTTCGTGGCTTTCTAATTCCTTTTTACTTGCAGGAAATAATCTGGGTTCACGACGTGTTTTAACAGTTTCAGCTACGTGAACAGCTTCTTCATTATTAAATGTAATTTCTTTGCCAAATAATTTACGTTGACGGCCGCCTAGAAGTTCTACATAAACTTCAGCAAGTAATTCGCAGTCAACAAGGGCGCCATGAAAAGTACGGTTCGATAAATCTATTTTAAAGCGTTTACATAAGCCATCTAAGGTATTGTTGGCACCTGGAAATTTAGAACGTGCCATAACAAGCGTATCTACAGCCTGTTCAAAAGGTATTAGGGGCTTATTATGGCGCGCAAGTTCTGCATTTAAAAACCCAATATCAAATGGCGCATTATGAATAACTATTTTTGAATCGCCAACAAATGTTAAAAAATCATCAGCAATATCTTGAAATAGCGGCTTATCAAACAAAAATTCTGTTTTAATATTATGAACTTTAGTTGCCGCCAAGGGTACATCTCTTTGTGGGTTCACATACGTATGAAACGTTTTTTGTGTTGGCATTTTATTCACAATTTCAAGACAGGCAATTTCCACAATGCGATCAGCGCCTTTTGCGTGAAAACCTGTTGTCTCAGTGTCTAATATAATTTCACGCATGGTCATTTCCTTTTTATTTGGGATTAGTGTATAAATTAGGTATAATATTCTCACACATTATAAAGTATATTATATCCAGATGCATAGTCTATTTAATGGGAAAGTTATAGAAAACTACCCTCTCCATAAAATAACATGGTTTAAGGTAGGTGGAAATGCAGACTTTTTTGTAAAAATACGTTCCATAGCTGAACTGTCACAACTACTAAAAGAAAAGCCAAAAGATATGCCTTTATTTATTTTGGGGGCAGGGTCAAATATTTTAATGCGTGATGGAGGCTTTCGTGGGCTTGTTGTGAAGTTAGCTGGTGACTTTAGTAAGTGGCATATAGAAAATGACAATACAGTTATAGCTGGTGCTGGTGTTCTTGATAAAACATTAGCCCTAACAATGGGTGAGGCCGGGTACGCGAATTTAGAGTTTATGGTTGGCATACCCGGTACAATTGGCGGTGCCTTAATCATGAATGCAGGGGCTTATGGGGTTGAGGTTAAAGACGTTTTGCAGTGGGTGGACCTTATGTCAATGAATGGTGAAATTATCCGCTTAACACCAGATGATTTGAAAATGGCTTATCGAAAAGGTCATATTCCAAAAGAACATTTTGTGTTAAAGGCAGCCTTTAAAGTACAAAAAGAAGATCCTGCGGTAGTGCAAGACAAACTTAATAGTATGCTAGATAAAAAAGAAGCAGCACAACCTATGACAGGGCGTACAGGTGGCAGCACATTTAAAAATCCACTACCACACTCAGCGTGGGAGCTGGTTGATAAAGTAGGTGGGCGCGGCCTAAAAAATGGTAATGCACAAATATCCATAAAACATTGTAATTTTTTACTAAATTTAGGTGATGCAACGGCTAAAGAAATTGAAGATCTTGGAGAGGAAGTCAGAAAGCGCGTTAAAGAGCAAGAAGATATTAATCTTGAATGGGAAATTATTCGTGTTGGTACGCCCCTTTTGACCCTATAAATATGGCATTCAACTGGTTGCGGGTTAGCGCCTCTAATTTTTTTCAACTGACAACGATTTTTGGTTTTTTTATCAAAAATGAAAGTCAAGCTGAAGAAACTTGACTATTTTCTATATTTTAAGCGCACTCATCCTATCGCCTCTGTGATTTTGGTTGTTTTGAGTAACTTATTTTCCGGAAAAATGTCGAAAATTTATCATGGTATAAGCGATCAGTTTTCATCCAAAATGATGAAGACTGATGTGTTCAAATCTTATGAGCAATCTTTTAAATTTGTCCTCCCACGCAAAAACGCGTTCTATGGTTCTGAATCGTTCATCATAAATTTCTTCATCGAATAAACGTTTTCCGCCACGCTTAGGTTTTTTCCTATTTCGTGCATTTTCTTTAATGTTTGGCACCATGCCTGCATTAAAAATAAGTTTTAGCTTCGCTGACCTTCGGTTCTATAATTATACCACTCTATCCATTTATCAGCCTAGAGTTTAGGACATTTTGACAACCCGTAATCAGTTGGATAGCTGGCGCATGGGAGAAGACTTATATTCAGTTAAATGGTAAATAGGTTGTTTATACAAATTGTTATTAAATATGTGAAACTCAATTAATAGGCGCGACAGAACCTTGCATCCATGTTAAATCATGCTACAATTAATTAAAGTTTAACCAATTTTTATATTGTTTTGTAGGCATATGACAACTTCTACACCTCCTGAAAAATTAGACACAGGTAAAACACGACGTGATTTTTTAACATTATCTGCAATTGCAGCAGGCGGTGTGGGTGCCGGAACAGTTGCGATTAAAGTGCTCAATAGCATGAATCCTGCTGCAGATGTTAAGGCCTTATCGTCCATTGAAGTTGACATTAAAAACCTGGAACCAGGCACAGATAAAACGGTCGTTTGGCGTGGAAAACCTGTTTTTGTAAGGCGCCGAACAGAAGCTGAAATTGAAAAAGCGCAAAGTGTGCCCCTAAAAAGCCTTAAAGACCCTGAAACAGATCAAGAACGTTTCGCCATTAACCCTGAATATTTAGTGGTAGTTGGTGTGTGCACACATTTAGGCTGCATTCCAAATGAGCGAAAAAATATGAGAGCTGCAGATGGAGGCGGCTGGCTGTGTGCTTGCCATGGATCTATATATGACACGTCAGGGCGCGTTGTATCAGGTCCGGCACCAACAAATTTGCCCGTGCCACCATACACGTTATCAAATACAACACTTAAAATAGGTTAGATCATGGATATTTTAAATTGGATTGATAAACGTCTTCCTGTGGTTACTTTTGTAAAAGAGCATTTAAAAGATTATCAGACACCAAAAAACCTAAACTATTTATGGAATTTAGGATCTATCGCTGGCATCATGCTGGTTGTTATGATTATCAGCGGTATTTTTTTAGCAATGCACTATACACCGCATGTAGACCATGCTTTTGCGAGTGTTGAGCATATTATGCGTGATGTTAACGGTGGTTGGCTGATGCGCTATGTTCATATGAATGGCGCTTCCATGTTTTTTATTGTTGTATACCTTCATATTTTTCGCGGTCTTTACTTTGGTTCGTATAAAGAACCACGCCAGCTGCTATGGATCATGGGTGTGTTTATTTTATTTGCGATGATGGCAACAGCATTTATGGGCTATGTACTCCCTTGGGGACAGATGAGTTTTTGGGGCGCCACGGTTATTACAAACTTATTTTCAGTCTTCCCTGGTGGAGAAAGCATTGTTCAGTGGCTGTGGGGGGGGTTTTCTGTTGATAACCCAACATTAAATCGCTTTTTTGTTTTACACTATTTGCTACCTTTTATTACCGTTGCTTTAGTGATAATTCATTTGGTTTGCCTACACCAGTTTGGGTCAAACAATCCTAAAGGCATTGACGTTGATAAAAAAAATGGCAAGGATACTATTCCTTTTCATCCCTACTACACGATTAAAGATTTTTTTGGTCTTGGCGTGTTTTTTTTCATTTATGCATTTTTCGTATTTTATGCACCAAACTTTTTCGGAGAACCGGATAATTATATTCAAGCAAATCCATTGGTAACGCCGCCGCATATTGTTCCTGAATGGTATTTTTTACCCTTCTATGCAATTCTTCGTTCTATTCCAGATAAGTTGGGCGGTGTACTTGCTATGGTTGGCTCTATTGCTGTTTTATTTATTGTGCCCTGGCTTGACAGGCACCCGGTAAGATCTGCACGCTACAGGCCTTGGTTTAAAGTGTTGTATTGGCCCTTTATAATAAATTTATTTGTTTTAGGTTATGTTGGTGCCAAACCACCTGAAGGTATCTACCTGTATATTGGGCAATTTGCAACGCTATATTATTTTGTGCACTTCTTTGTGATTTTACCACTTTTAAATAAATATGAACCCGTACTGGCGCTACCAAAGGGGATTTAATGATGACATATATGGCGGCCGTATTATTAGGGTTATCTGTACTCACTTTACAGGCTGAACAAGATTACATTGATCCTGTGCCAGAAGTTTCTTGGAGCTTTGATGGTTGGAATGGTACATTTAAACGCGACCAGCTTCAACGTGGATTTCAAGTTTATAAAGAAGTATGTTCATCATGTCATGGCATCAAACTATTGCGGTTTAGAGAACTTGAGGCGATCGGTTTTACGGCACCACAAGTGAAAGCCTTAGCTGCATCCTATGATATTAATGATGGACCAAATTTAGAAGGGGATATGTTTGTCCGTAAGGGGCTTCCAAGTGATGTAATCCCTGGGCCCTATAAAAATGATAATCAAGCAAAATCTGTTAATAATGGTGCTGTACCACCTGATTTATCCTTAATTGTGAAAGCACGTAAAGGTGGGGCTAATTATGTAAAGGCGCTTCTTACAGGTTATATGAACCCGCCCGTGGGCATAACCTTGCGTGAAACAGAGCATTATAATCGTTATTTCCCCGATCATAAAATTGCGATGGCACCGCCTTTTGTAGCAGATGATCAAGTAACATACACAGATGGTACAAATGCTACCATTAGCCAAATGGCAGAAGATGTTACTGCCTTTTTAGCTTTTGTTGCAGAACCAGAGATGGAAGATAGAAAACGTGCAGGCTTTGAAACACTATTATACCTAGCCTTTATGACCCTTCTATTTTATTTTACAAAGCGAAAAATTTGGAAAGACGTTAAGTAAGAATCGATACATTGCTTTTTTGATGCACTTTATGTGAAATCAAAAATAATGATATTTTTTATCTGGCGCGTGTGTTTTGTGAACCCACAACGCGTTGCCTTAAAATTATCGTTTCGTGTCTAGACTATTTATAGTTAAGACAAAAGCTCAGGCGCAAGGCAACGCACTTGATCAGGATCAGTGATACGCGCCTCATCAATCAGCATAATGGGTATGCCTTTTTTTATAGGATAAGCAAGCCCTGCAACCTGGCTTACAAGTTCCTGATTTTCTTTATTATATACAAGTTGTGTTTTGGTCAGTGGGCAAACAAGATTTTGAATTAATTTTGGGTCAAGTGTTGTCATATTGATGCCTTTTAATGCACAAGTGTTGACGTGTGGAACGAGTCGGATAATGACATATCCATAATTTTTTCCAGCATGAATTTTTGCTGATCAGCATTTACTTCTTCTAAAATAGCTTGTTTTTCTGAGGGTTCTAATGGCCCCGCCATAGCAATAAAATTCACCAATTCCGCATCTGTGATATTTTTTAACTCTTGCCAGTTCGGCGTGATATTAAATTGGGTCATATAAAGACGCGCTAAGGTTATAAAAGAAGTTTTATCAAAATTACTCAGTTCAGGTGTTGTACTATCTGTTTCAGCATATGTTTTATAGGATACAACAGCGCGTCGCATAGAATTTGTTTTTGTAAGTTCTTCTAAAATTCTAAAACGACAAATTCCCTTAAGATGAACAACCACCATATCATCATAATCAGGGTCCATATCAACAATTTTTACAGCAGTTCCAGATCCAAAAATAGGTAACTTCGTCTTATCAGCTTGTTTTATATCTGAAGGCTGTACAATACCTAAAATGCCATCTGAATCTGCTGTTTCGCTTAACAATATTTCATATTGTTCCATTGACATAGGAATGGGTAAGACAGCATCTGGAAAGACTACAGCGCCATGAATACATAAAATAGGTAGTGTATTGTAATGATTAATATGTGGATTCATAGATATGCTTATCATTTATGTTCTGTTTTCTTTATTTTACAGTTAAATAAATTTTATTCAAAACTATTTTATACAAGACCGCTATTTTTACGCACATTATCAAAGGCTTTAAGCTGATCGATGAACTGTGCCATTTCATGAAGGGGTATCATATTTGGCCCATCACTTAATGCCTGGTCCGGGTTGTCGTGTGTTTCTGCAAATACACCAGCAACACCAACAGCAATGGCTGCACGCGCTAGAACAGGGGCAAATTCACGCTGTCCACCTGAAGACCCACCTTGGCCGCCGGGTTGTTGGCAAGAATGTGTTGCATCAAAAATAACAGGATAACCCGTTTTTGCCATCGTTGGAAGGCCGCGCATATCTGTTACCAAGGTGTTATAACCAAAGCTTGCACCACGTTCACAAAGCATAATTTTGTGATTACCAAAAGATTCTACTTTTTTAACAACATTTACCATATCCCATGGTGCTAAAAACTGTCCTTTTTTAATATTTAAGGGCTTTCCAGTTTTAGCTGCGGCTTCTAATAAATCTGTTTGTCTACATAAAAAGGCTGGAATTTGCAAAATATCCACAACCTCTGCCACCATTGCACACTGATCTTTGTCATGAATATCTGTAATGACGGGCACATTAAATGTTTTTTTAACTTCTTCAAAAAGCTTTAACCCCTTATCGATACCAAGGCCCCGCGCACCCCCAACAGATGTACGGTTTGCCTTATCAAAAGATGCTTTAAAAACAAATCCCACACCTTTTTCATCTGTTAATTTTTTCAAGGCCTCTGCCATTTTTAAAATATGATCACGTGATTCCATTACACAGGGTCCAGCAATCAACATGAAAGGCAGGTTATTGGCAACGCTTAAAGGTGATGGTCCACCATCAATTGGCACAATTTTATTTTGCATCATCATTATCAGCTTTTTTTTGTTTTAAAATCATCTTAGCTGAAATTACTAAAATTCTCAATTTATTTCATCATGGTAATCCAGTGTTGTTAAGACCATACCCCTTAAAAGATAGAGAAATTAGATATCATTATTGATTTTATCAATCATGTCAGTATCCATAGTATCCTCTGTTATAGGAAGGGCCTTAGAAAAAAAGGACTGTATATTTTCTGTAAATCGTTTCCATAGATTGTCATTATTATTTTTATGGGCTTCTATTAAAAAATCACTTTGCAATTTTTCAAATTCACTATCAAATTTTGCCAGTACATCTGTGGTTTTAATATAGCCCTTATATCTTTTCCCAAGTATGCTAACCATGACGCTTAAATTTTTTTCAGATGTTTGTTGTGTAAAAAAACGATCAATGAAGGGTTCTAGTTGTGCTGGCGTAGTGAGTGTGTTTAATTCTTGAATAAAAGCAGATAGCCCTTGTGCTGAGTTATCATCTGTTAAGATATTAAAATCAATATTATGACGCACTTTTATGGCTTTTAAATGTTTTTCATATCCATCTACCCATTTTTGATTTTGGATACGGGCATTTTTTATTGTATGTAAATATTTTAAGGCTAATGCACTTTGTACATCTGGCGCATAATGATAAAGTGCTATATTTTCTGTGGATAGTTTAAATATCTGTTTGATTGCTTGCGGTTGGGCCAAAAAAGAAAAATAAAGGGGCTTAATCTTCTCATAAGTTTTAAAGGTTTTGTTGTAAATATTTTTATTCTTGTTTGATACTTTTTTTAATTGTATATTATGTGTGGCAGAGAAATCGTCAATAGCCTGTTCAAATGCAATTTGATGAACAGCAAGAACAAAAAAAACCAAGATGAATAAAATTATTGGAACAGTCCATTTGTGTTTTTTTATTGTTGTCTGCTGCTTCATAAGTATGTGCCATAATAATTTTTCTATTATCAGTTTATCGATGTAAGAATGAACAAATGGTAAAGATGCAAAAAAATGCTATCGGTATCCTTTGTATGAAATTTGCCCCTCAACTTAGAATCAAAAAATAGAGTGTATTAAGATACTACTGAATACTTGTTCTTTTTTTGTAAAAAATTACGCCAGATACTAATACACATAAGCTAACGATCCCAATCATAATGCCTGATAGGGCATTAATTTCAGGAGATACCCCCAAACGCAAACTTGAAAATAATACAATTGGAAGCGTTGTAGCGCCTGGCCCAGATAGAAAACTTGCGATAACAACATCATCTAATGAGAGTGCAAAGCTTAATAGCCACCCAGAAAGCAGAGAAGGTACAATCAGGGGTAGTGTTACGCGGAAAAAGACAACACTTGGTGTAGCGCCTAAATCTTGCGCTGCTTCCTCAAGTACGGTATCAAAATCACGCAAGCGTGAACTGACGATCATATAAACATAAGCTATACCAATCGTTGAATGCGCTATAACAACTGTTAACGCGCCTCTCTCTGATGGCCAGCCAATCATACGCTCAAATGTGACAAACATTAATAATAAAGATAACCCCGTTATAACTTCAGGCATAACTAAAGGTGCTGGCAATAAGCCTGATAAAAAAGTTCGCCCCTTAAAACTGCCTAATCGTATCATACTAATGGCAGCCATCGTGCCTAATAAAACAGCAAGTGTTGCTGATGTTCCTGCAATTTGCAAACTTGTAAGCAGGGCATGCATAATGGCATCATTTTGTAGCAGTACAGAATACCACTTCATAGAAAAGCCATCCCAAACCCCCGCTACTGAAGATTGATTAAAAGAAAAAACCACTAAATATAGAATTGGTAAATATAAAAAGGCATACCCAAAAAAAAGGGCAGAAAAGCCAAGAAGATTTTTTTTTTTCATAAATACGCCAATTTTCTATCTAACATTAATAATTCAACCAAACCCTATTAATTTGCTTTAAGAGTAGGAGTGCCCATATTGATTTTTATCTGCCCACCATAACTACAAAATAGCTTAGAATCTTTAGTTAGCATAGGCCCTTGTTTTGTCATCACCTTAGGTGTGCCTTTTATCCAAGGCCCTGCTGGTGAAATTGTACAAGGACCCTTTGGCGCCCCCAATAACACAACTGGATTTAAGCTAGCCTTGCAGACACCAAAGTTAATATTTGATGGTTTAATGGCGGTGATTGCGGCAATTGGCCCAGTGCTGCTCATTATGCCTGTTTCAGGTGTCACTAGTAATGGCGCTTTTTTAGATTCCGCACAATCACACTCTATTATTGCGCCCATCGCGCATGCATCTGGCATGATTTTACCCCCATATACTTGTTTGTTGACATTCTTCTTCAGGCTTTTCTTTAATTTCCACACCATTATCATAAAATGTCCGCGCAATAATTTCACCTTCATGATAGGTGGTTACCGCCCCGTGGAGTATATCATCTTTATAGTAACTATCTTGAATCAAAACACCGCTATCGTCCATAGCTTGGCAAAGACTTTGTTTTTTGCCTTCCACATACATAGATTTCATACTCACCTCTCCATTTGGATGATAATTTAGGGCTTCCCCATTTAATTTATCACGGGCAAATAGCATTTTCATTTGAACAGATCCATTTGGAAAGTAAGTGTACATAAAACCATCCAAAACATCATTAACAAATGTCATTTCTACAGTTAGACGACCATCTTGTATAACCTTCATGGAACCATTTTTTTGGCCGTTTTCATAGGTAATTTCTGTAATTGTGCCCATTTCATCGTCGTGACGCTGTACACCATCTGGCTGTGGCTTTTTTTTTGGTGGTTCAAATAAAGCGTCAACATCTAAGCCTTTAGCAATATCTTCTTCAGCTTGTACAGCAATATCTTCATCTAGCAATGCGAGAGCCTATAATATAAATAAGATATTTATTATTGTATACAAATAACAACACAGAACAAGCTTTATGTGTTTTGGGCGCAACTTTATTCCCTTTATTTGTGATGACATCGTTTAGTTGCGAAAAAAGCTCTCAAAGTGGCAATATCATGATCAACACTGTATACTGTAAAGCAATACAGAGATAGGCTACGTATCAATGATGAACACATGCGGTAATAATATAAAAACGAAAGCCATATTGTGGTATAGCACAACATTTATTCTGGTTTTTGCAATGGTTTGTCTGGGTGGTGCAACGCGCTTAACACATGCAGGGCTATCAATTGTTGAGTGGAAGCCAATTACCGGCATTATCCCGCCATTCCATCATCAAGATTGGCTTGCCGAATTTTTAAAGTATCAAAGCAGTCCTGAATTTAAGCTTGTAAATGCGGATATGCTTCTAACGGATTTTAAATTTATTTATTGGATGGAATTTTGTCATCGTCTGCTAGGGCGCTTAATAGGCTTATTTTTTATTGTGCCCCTTATCTTTTTGTGGCGTCATCTTTTACCATGGATGAAAAAATTGTCCCTTACTATTTTAGCACTTGGTGCCCTACAAGGTGCTATGGGTTGGTATATGGTTAAAAGTGGATTGAAAGATATTCCAGCTGTTAGCCATTTTCGCTTAACGGCACATTTATTTTTAGCTTTTGTTTTGCTTGGCTGTTTAAGTATAGGTATTTTAAAAGTTAAGGGTATTACAACTGCAGCGCACCCTAAAGCAAATTTAATACGCATTACATCAATTATGATTACGCTAACGATTTTGTATGGTGGTTTTATTGCCGGACTGAAAGCCGGCCTTATTTATAATACGTTTCCACTTATGGGGGGACAACTTATTCCCAGTGAGTTTTTAAGGGAATCACCGCTTTGGATTAATTTTTTCACAAATCATGCAACAGTACAGTGGATACACCGTACGTTAGCCCTTTTAAGCTGCTTTCATGTATTTTTATTTTATATAAAAAATAAAGGTTTTTACGCAACTGTTTGGCTTAGTATTGTCACACTGCAAGTAATACTGGGCATTGCAACGCTTATACATCAAGTGCCTATATGGTTAGGGGTTGTACATCAAGGCGTTGGGGCTTTGTTATTTTCATGGTCAGTGGTTATGATATATAAGTATACAATAGATTCTAAGGTGCGTGATGCAAGCTAATACCCTTAAAAAACCAGATTGGATTCGCGTAAAAGCACCAAATTCAAAGGGGTATAAAGATACTGTTGACCTTGTGCGATCTTTAAATCTAAACACAGTTTGTGAAGAAGCTGCATGCCCAAACATAGGCGAATGCTGGGCGAAAAAACACGCAACGCTTATGATTATGGGTGATACATGCACACGTTCTTGTGCATTTTGTAATATTAAAACGGGTAAGCCAAATATTTTAGACCCTTTAGAACCGCAAAATGTTGCCCTTGCCGTTAAAGCGATGAAGCTAGAACATGTTGTTATAACATCTGTTGACCGCGATGATTTGCCTGATGGCGGCGCACAACATATTGCACATACAATTACAACCATTCGCCAAGATAATCCAGGTACAACAATTGAAGTGTTAACGCCCGATTTCTTGCGTAAAGATGGCGCGCTAGAAATTGTTGTTCAGGCCAAGCCAGATGTATTTAATCATAATTTAGAAACAGTTCCTAGCTTGTATGCGTCTGTCAGACCTGGTGCGCGATATTTTCATTCTTTAAAAATTTTAGATCGCGTAAAACAAATTGATCCAACGATGTTTACAAAGTCGGGCATTATGGTGGGTCTTGGGGAAAGTACCGCAGAAGTTTATCAAGTAATGGATGATATGCGGGCAGCAAACATAGATTTCATGACAATAGGGCAGTACTTACAGCCCACACCAAAACATTACCCATTAAAGGACTATATTACCCCCACACAGTTTGACAATTACGCAAAAATGGCACGCGGAAAGGGGTTCTTAATGGTTGCATCTTCTGCACTAACCAGGTCTTCATACCACGCAGGCGATGATTTTAAGCGCCTTCAGGAAGAACGATTAAAGGCAAGATGCAATAATCATTCTAATTTATATTGAAAAAAAGACTACCTAAGACGGCTTTGTTCGCCCCGCATCAATTATGCAGCGGGATTGTTAAGAAATACTTAATGGACATATAAAAAAAAGTGTTATTATAAAACAAACAAATATAGAACACACGGACACAAAAAATTGTTATTATTAACAAAAAAATCAGAAAATTTTGGTGGTATTCTATTATGCCTTTCTATTCTATTTGCTGTATTAAGCAATAGCCTTGTGCATTCCTTAGGGTCAAAATATTCAACAGTCACAATTTTATTTTACAAAAGTATTGTTGGGTGTATATGTTTGGCTGTTGCATTTTCTGGTGATATTCAAGCCATCACGCATGTTAAACGCATCAAACCGTTAATGATACGTACGTTTGTTGGTATTATTGGTGTGTTTGTGTGGATTTTATCAGTTCAAAATATTGCGCTATCTTCAGCGTCCACGCTCTCTTTAACCAGCGGATTTTTCTCCGCTTTGGGTGGCTATATTTTTTTAAAAGAACAAACTTCATGGATAAAAAATACAAGTATTATATTAGGTTTTTGTGGTGCTGTATTTATTATTAGCCCGCATTTTTCACAAGGAAATTTATTTTACTTTCTGCCCCTATTAAGTGCTTTATGCTTTGGTATATCTTCCACTTTAACGCGCTATCTTGCACGGGATGAATCTGAATGGGCTATTTCTTTTTATCTTTTTGCAACAATGTCCTTATGTGCCCTACCTTTTGGGGCCCGGCTACCGCATTCTGTTAGTGATTTTTTTATATTAATTTGCCTTGGGGCTATGTACGCAATCTCCCAATTTTTATTTGTACGGGCCTATAAATACGCTGAAGCATCTTATTTAGCAGCCTTTAAATTTTCAAAACCACCTCTACACATGATTGTTGGCCTTGTCTTTTTTAAAGAAATGTTGGATGTCTATGATTTAATTGGATTTACAATGATTGTTTTATCATTAAAAACACTTTCTTTTTTTAAGAAAAAATAACATGAACAAAAAAATGAAAAATATATATACAAGTTAGGAATTTATTAATATACAGCTGATAATCTAAAGATACAAAGGGTACTTAAAAGGTTATCACCATGTACAAATCGATTGTGAACGTTATAATGTTAATCGGTCTTGTTGCACCCGCAATGGCCAACAATCCACAAGATAATGTTAGTAAACGGCTGAAAGTAGATGATGACGTCTTTAATAAAATGTTAGATTTTAAATCAACCGATGATGGCATTAGTTATGAATATGTCGACTTTGATGAGGATGAAGAAGAAGGCGAACTTGCCCTACAAGATGATGAAGATACATCTGGTCTTGGTCGCTTAATGAACACTTAAAGAATGATGATCACTATTTTGTTCGACAAGCGCGCTTGCTTTCCGATTTTAATTGCCCACATGCTGCAAAAATATCTTGGCCTCGTGGTCGTCTAATAGGCGACCTGTAGCCAGAGCGTTCTAAGATTTCAGCAAATTTTTTAATTACATCCGCTGTGCTGCGTTCATACTTTGAACCCGGCCAAGGGTTAAATGGAATTAAATTTATTTTTGCAGGAATACCTGCAATTAACTTAACAAGTTCGCGCGCATCTGATGCAGAATCATTAACGCCTTTTAGCATAACATATTCAAAAGTTACTTCTTTTGTGCTGCTTGTGTCAGGGTACCTGCGCACAGATTCCATCAGTTCTTTAAGTGGATATTTTCTATTAATAGGAACAATCTCATTACGTAAATCATCGCGTACGGCATGTAATGATATCGCTAAACGAACTTTTAAATCTTCAGCACATTTATCAATCATGGGCACGACACCAGACGTTGACAAAGTAATTTTTTGACGAGAAAAACCAAGGCCTTTAGAATCCATCATAATTTTCAATGCTTTTGATAAATTATCATAATTATACAAAGGCTCCCCCATGCCCATTAAGACGATATTACTGATGTGACGGTTGCCAATAGGTGTGGGCCATTCACCAAAAATATCACGTGCAGATATCACCTGACCCAAAAGCTCTGCCACGCTTAAATTGCGAACCAACATTTGTGTGCCTGTATGGCAAAAAGTGCATGTTAAAGTACAGCCGACCTGGGAAGAAATACATAATGTCCCACGTGTTTTTTCAGGAATATGAACACACTCAGCCTCGTTCCCGTCAGCAAAATGTAGCAACCACTTTTGCGTACCATCTTTTGATGTCATGACAGATTTTACTTGTGAGCGGTCTAAAGTGCAATGTTGTGCTAGCTGTTCACGAAAGCCTAGCGGCAGATTTTGCATATCATCAATGCTGCGCACACCCTTATTATAAACCCAATCAAAAATTTGCTGGGCCCTAAATTTTGGTTCATTTAATGTTTGGCATAAAGATTGTAAATCATTTATATCTGTACCAATAAGGTTTTTTTTAACATCTGTCATTGTTATGTAATCTTTACGGCTATAATTTATAATGATCTTCGTAATATTTAACTATTCTAATCTTTTTCTGTCAGGCTTAAAAGGAAATTATATTGATTTTAAAAATAAAAAATTAGGAGTTCTGTCATTATTGAGACATTTCATAAGTATAATTGCTGCTCATTAAGGGTGTTATAAAGATGTTTTAATCTTTATGAAAATCGCCTATAGTATACTTGAATTGAATGTGCAGCATACTTGGCGGGTATGATAATATTGTTGCACGTTTTATCGCATACTTAATAACTGTTGATAACTGTTGCCAAAGAATTGCACTGAATCCGTGTAAGATTCTCTAAAGCTGCAATTGCTTTAGGTGTAAAAATAATAGGGTGCACTGTATTTTGTGCAAAAAGCAAACGACTTCAGATTACTGAAAGAAAGGATATACCATAATGCCCGATCTATTTTTTATCATGAAAATTGTTCACCTTGTTGCCCTTATTTCATGGATGGCTGGTTTGTTTTACCTGCCACGCCTTTTGGTTTACCATGCAGAAAACAAAGACATACCAAATTTGCCAAATGTTTTTAAAACGATGCAACGTAAGTTATATGTGATAATTATGCAGCCAGCACAAGTGTTAACCTATATAAGCGGTGCGTACTTAGCGTACGAGGGTATGTTTCTAAAAGAAGGCTGGATGCATGCGAAAATTTTATTTGTTTTTTTGCTATCTGCTTACCATTTTTACTTGAACTATATAAGAAAATGTTTTAATAATAATGATATAAGGTATAGTGGTTTGCGTTTAAGGATCATTAACGAAATTCCAACTGCTTTACTCATTATTATCGTCACACTCGTGATATTAAAGCCTTTTTAAAAAATTAACCTCCCTTAAAAAATGAATTTATGCAATTACAAGAACTGAAAAGTAAAAAGCCAGCCGAGTTATTCGCTTTGGCAGAAGAGCACGATGTCGAAGACGGCGCCAATCTTCGTAAACAAGATTTAATTACAGCAATTTTAAAAAAGCTTGCCGAAAAAGACATTACAATTTTTGGCGGTGGTGTTATTGAGCTTTTACAAGACGGATTTGGGTTTTTACGGTCTCCTGAATCAAATTATTTAGCGTCAGCTGATGATATTTATATATCACCCTTGCAAGTAAAACGATTGGGTTTACGTACAGGTGATACAGTCAACGGTCAAGTGCGCGCACCCAGGGAAACTGAGCGTTATTTTTCAATGTCAAAAATTGAAACAATCAATTTTGAAAAAGTTGAAGATATTAAGCACCGCGTTCATTTTGACAATTTAACGCCACTTTATCCAGATGAGCGTATCAAGTTAGAAATAGAAGATTTAACTCCAGGTTCTAAAAAAGATAATTCGCAACGCGTTATTGATCTTGTGGCACCGCTTGGAAAAGGTCAACGTGCATTAATCGTTGCGCCACCAAGAACAGGTAAAACAGTTCTTTTGCAAAACATAGCACATGCAATCTCTACCAATCATCCTGAAACAATTTTGATTGTTCTTTTAATTGATGAACGCCCAGAAGAAGTAACGGACATGGCGCGCTCTGTTAAGGGCGAAGTTGTAAGTTCCACTTTTGACGAACCCGCATCACGCCACGTACAAGTTGCTGAAATGGTCATTGAAAAAGCAAAACGTCTTGTAGAACAAAAACGTGATGTCGTCATTTTATTAGATTCTATTACGCGTTTAGCACGTGCTTATAACACAGTTATTCCATCATCTGGGAAAGTCTTAACCGGTGGTGTTGATGCAAATGCTTTGCAAAAACCAAAACGTTTTTTTGGTGCAGCCCGTAACATTGAAGAAGGTGGGTCTTTAACAATTATTGCAACATCCCTTATTGATACTGGTTCACGTATGGATGAAGTTATTTTTGAAGAATTTAAAGGGACTGGAAACTCTGAAATTGTTCTTGACCGTAAAGCGGCCGATAAGCGAATTTTCCCAGCTGTTGATATTAATAAATCAGGAACAAGAAAAGAGGAACTGCTTGTTACTGAAAAAGGTATCTTAACAAAAATGTGGGTGCTACGCCGTATTTTAAATCCAATGAGCACGATTGAAGCTATGGAATTTTTGGGCGATAAATTAAAGTACAGCAAAAATAACGCTGATTTTTTTGAAAGTATGAATAATTAATTTCTAACGGTTGGTATAATGATTTATGTCCCTTGTTCAAATATTTAGTTATTTACTTGTTACTTATTTAATTGCAGCGGTTCCTTTTGGGCTTGTTTTTGGCAAGTTCTTAAAAAAAGATGATTTGCGTCAAACTGGCTCAAATAATATTGGCGCTACAAATGCATGGCGTACTGGTGGAAAGATTCTTGGAGGGCTTACCCTTTTAGCAGATTTGTTAAAAGGGTTTGGCTTTGTGTTTTTTGCACCCAGCTACCTGATGCCCGAAATTGTGGCTATTGTTGCAGTTGTGGGGCATATATTTTCTATATGGATTGGCTTTAAGGGGGGCAAAGGTGTTGCAACCGCTTTGGGCGCACTTCTTGGTGTTTATCCCATTGCTGCCTTGTGTAGCTTAGTTGTTTGGGGTGCAATGATTAAGCTAACAAAAATATCTTCTCTTTCAGCCTTGCTGGCTTTTTTAACTTTACCTTTATTTGGGTATATATTTTACAGTCATTTTACTTTCTTTTTGGTTATGTCTCTGGTTATATTTTTCACCCATATTCCCAACATTAAGCGCCTTATTAAAGGAAGCGAACAATCAATTTCAAAAACGGAGTCATCATGATTAATTTGAAAAATAAAACGGCCCTTGTGACCGGTGCCTCTGGCGGTATTGGACAAGCCATTGCCCTTAAGATGGCAAGCCTTGGTGCGCGCGTAATTATTTCGGGCACACGTGAGCAAGTTTTAAATGATCTAATGGCTAAAATTAAAGAAGCCACACCCACTGCAGAAGTTGCTGTCTTAACATGCAACTTGTCTGATGCTGAATCTGTTAATACCTTATTTGATAGGGCTGAAGAATGCTTTGGATCTGTTCAAATTCTTATAAACAATGCCGGTATCACAAAAGATACACTTCTTATGCGCATGAAAGATGATGCATGGGATGATGTGATTAATATTAATCTAACGTCTTGCTTTCGCTTGTGTCGTGCTGCAATTAAAAAAATGATGCGCGCACGGTATGGTCGAATTATTAATATTTCATCTGTCGTTGGTGCAACAGGAAATCCGGGGCAAACAAACTATTGTGCATCAAAAGCGGGCATGGTTGGTTTTTCTAAAGCCCTAGCGCTGGAGGTTGCATCACGCGGTATTACCGTAAACAATGTTGCCCCAGGTTTTATTGAAACAGATATGACACATGGCCTGCCGGCTGCTGTAAAAGAAAAAATATTATCTTCTATCCCGCAAAATAAAATGGGTTCAGCTAACGATGTTGCTGATTCTGTTGCTTTTTTAGCATCTGACAATGCGCACTATATAACAGGACAAACACTCCATGTAAATGGTGGAATGGCAATGCTTTAAAGTACAGTCTGATTGTCCTTATTATTTTTAGTGTTCAGCTAATATGTTTTGCCCCGCAACATACCCTGATGACCAAGCCCACTGAAAATTATACCCACCTAGCCACCCTGTTACATCAACAACTTCCCCAACAAAGAAAAGCTGGGGCACTTTTTTGCTCATCATGGTTTTTGATGATAATTCGTTGGTATCAACCCCGCCAACAGTAACTTCAGCCTTTTGGTACCCTTCACTGCCATCGATGTTTGCTTTAAATTTATGAATGCTGTCTGCTATTTGAAATAAAGTATCTTTCTTCATGTCCGTTAAACTGTGATCCGATTCTGGCAACATCACATCTATAAAACGATTGGGTAAATACTGTTTTAGAAATTTTGAAACAGGTTGTTTTGAATCTTTGTGCAGCATAAATTCATCTTTTAGATCAATTTCAGGAAGTAGGTTCATGGTGATATGTTCTTTAGAAAATTTCTCCATATAAGATGATATTTGCAAAATAGCCGGCCCGCTTAACCCCCTGTGCGTAAATAAAATGTTTTCTTTAAAGTGCCTATTTTTATAAGACACAATTGCTGGTTGCGAAACCCCACTTAAAGAAGCAAAAGTTTCTTTTATATTTCCATCCACCGTAAGTGGCACAAGGGCTGGCTGTGTAGATAATACTTTTATGCCAAATTGCCGCGCTATTTTGTAGCCAAAGTCTGTTGCCCCCATGCGCGGGATTGATAAGCCGCCCGTTGCAATAACAACAGATTTTGCTGTCATCGTACCGGCGGTTGTTTCAAGTATGAAATCATCTTTTTTCGTTAAGGAGTTGACAGTGCAGTTAGTCCTTATGTCAACGTGGCGACACTCATTCAGCAGCATGTTGATAATTTGTTTGGCAGATCCATCACAAAAAAGCTGACCTAATGTTTTTTCGTGAAAATCAATTTTATAAGCCTTCACTAATTTAATAAAATCATGCTGTGTATATTGCGACAACGCCGATTTCATAAAGTGCGGATTACGTGATATATAGTTTTCAGGTGCCGCATTTAAATTTGTAAAATTACACCGGCCGCCACCAGAAATACGAATTTTTTCACCAATTTTAGATGTGTGTTCTATAAGGCAAACTTTAAGGCCGCGCTTAGACGCCTCTGCTGCTGCCATAAGGCCCGCAGCACCAGCGCCGATCACAACAACATCTACAGAATAAATCATATCTCTATACCTGCACGTTAATCATGCTCTGCTACCTGAATACGTTTGCTTACCATGTTTACAACCCAAAATAGTATCACCCCTAATACGCATGCTATCCCTAAGCTAGATGGCCCTATGTCTGCCATATTGGCCGTGTTATTTGATATCATTAATACTGCTGAAATCATAGGTCCTAAAGCTTTACCCAACATCATGGTTCCTACAAATTCAAAAATGAGGCGTCCTTTTGTCTGCTCACTTTTTCCAAGATAGAAATAGATCATACCTTTTAGAATAATAAATATTGTACTAAATATGCCAATTAGAACAGCACAAAAAGTGCATACATAAAATAATATATCCGCTTGTTTTTTTTGCAAAATAGCACTGAAGTATTTAGATACATCAGGACACGCAATTAATATTAACATTGTGATGGATGCAACGATAATCGTAATGGGAATCAGTTTTGCAACAAAACCCCATGATTTTTTATATAAAAGACCAATACCGGCAAACAGTAAAAAGATAATTTCTGCACTACCTTTAATGGAAAAAACATGCCCTATAGATGCGTTATACATCGCTTGTACCATTTTGTTGACCTCTCCGGCAGTATTCATGGATTCTTTTAGATAGTATTTCATAAGCGTATCAAATAGATGAGAACACGTATAAAATAACACCATCACAAATAACATAAGATATAGCGTTGGCGACGTTAGAGATTGTTTAAGGCTATTCATAAATGAAATCGTTGTGGCAATGGGCGTATCTTGTTCCTGCGTTTCATTAGAAGATAGTATGTGTTTATGCAAATAGTAATAAGCATATTGTGCTATTGCACATAAACCTATAGATATAAAAAGAAGTGATGATAAACTTCTACTTTTTACAAAAATATAAGATTCTAGTATAGGGATTGGCAGTAAAGCAATAGTTAGGCATATAAAAAACACAGAAAATACACGCTTACAATCTTGTATAGAAAATATTTGTGTGACAAGTATCCAGCACAAAACAGTTGTAACAAAAGTAAAAGAATATGGCAGAAAAAGAGTTATTGCTGCATTACTTTTTAAAATATCTGGTGCAAATATTAGCAGGAAAGCACTAATTGCAAATCCAATGCTATACACATTTAAAACAGTGAGAAAAAACTTTTTTGGTGATAGATAGTGTATACCAATAAGGTAGAGAGGGATACCTCCAAGTAATATCTGCCAGTTTCCAAACTTTAATAAAGCCATGCAATCAGCAGGTTCAAAATATCCAGCAAACATAAAGTCTTTAAAATCTCTAATTAAGATTGATGCAGATGACAAACATGTAAAAATGATAAATAGGGGGATAATTTTCTTCATATCAGCCATTTTGATTGGCCAGAAATGGGCACGAAGACCGGTAAATTCTCTTTCTTTTTGCATCTTTATTTTCCTTTAGTTAAATATTCCATGGCGCGTATTTTGCTTTCTTCAACGGCGGGCTGATCAAAGGGATCAATTTCTAATAAATAAGCAGTTGCGATTGTTTCAATCATATAAAATGCCATCAATTGACCCAGTTCGTATTCATTAAGCTTCGATAATGATATATTCCGCAGCAAGCAACCATTCGCTTTCAATGTATCGAATGTTCCTTTTTCCTCTGCCTTAAACAAATCACCCATCGTTTTACCCTCTAAGGTTTGAAAGGCTTTATGATCTATGTTTACAGGCATAACACTATTTGTTGTTGTATGATTGTCGACAGTAATAAACGTAATAAACTTATCACGGGGGCCGTCTAAGTACAGCTGCAATTGGGAGTGTTGATCAACAGCCCCAAGTGCGCGCACAGGCGTTAAGCCATATCGCTTGCCCTTATGTTGTTTTCCTAAACTTTCCCCCCACAGTTGACAAAACCATTCAGAAAATAATTCTAGGTAATTGCTATAAACCATCATCACAGATTGATTGATATTTTGTTTTTTGTGGATGTGCGCTGTATGCATAGCACCCTGCAATAATTCTGTTAAGTCAGCCTGTTGTATTAAATCGCGCGCACCTTGCCTAAATTTCGCAAAGCCAAAGTCACAAAGGCCTGCAATAATAGCACCAACAGATGTAAAAACATTGTAACGCCCCCCAATATCTAACGGGTGATCAAATGTTAATAAGCTGTGTTTTTGGGCAAATAAGCGCAGGGCATTATCATTAGGTTCTGTTAACACAGCGCACTGCTTTTGCCAGTTAATAGTGTGTGCTTCATATTGCTGAACGGTTAATAAAAGCTGCATTAAAGGTTCTGCCGTATTGCCTGATTTTGAAATACAAATAATGCCTGTGTTTTTTAAATTTAACGTATTTATTTTCTGTATAAATGCAGCAGGGTCAATATTATCAACAAAATGTAAATTTGTGTTACTTGTATTGTTTAATGCATATAAAGCCTGCCCACCAAGGCTTGATCCGCCAATACCAAATATTAAAACATCTTTATAAAATTTAAATCTTTCAATACCGGCATATACCTTAAGAACAGATGTATCATCTTTTAGGGATGCAAAAATGGGCAGGTTTTGAAACAGGCCCTTAATATACGTGTTTAGTTTATCATTTGGCGCATATGCAGGCCATTCATTTTGAAACTTCATTTTTATTAAAGGTCTTTATCGTTGATTATTTGTTTCAGCATATCATGTGTAGGGTATGAAAACTATTTCAAGTTATAAAAAATACCCAAATATAGTAAATAATAATTGATAGGGGGTTGACATTTATTTTTCTTGCGCTATTTGTTATCTACAAGACGGTTTAATAAGGAACCGTTCGAATCTTTAGTATTAGCAAACTAAATAAAATACATTCTTTAAAAAAAAGGTATGGAGGATAACATGGGTATACAACAAAGATTACGTGGCATCTTTAAAACCGCGAAAAACAATGCAAAAGGGTTACATTGATTGAATTTTCAATTGTGTTGGCAATGACGATTGCTTTAATTGGTTTAGTGCTAAGTGCAACAGGTGTGTTTAATTCAATGGATAGGTATTATCTAAAGCAAAAAACCCAGTATGCTTTGGTAAACTATAGTGTTGATACTGCCGACACCTTAAGTAACGCTTCTGGCGGCGATTGGCTTCCAGGTGGGTTATTGGGAACAATAGATTCTGGTGATACTCGGGTTATGTTCAGTCAACCTGACATTGAGAAGTTCTGTCGTCTGCAATCAGGAGCAGGCCAACCTGGCTTCACTGTGACCGGATCAACTGAATTGACTTATGGTCAAGCATTTGATGGTTCGAAAACTATGGATTCAGTATGTGGTTCACTATAAAACAAGAACAAACTCAATATTTAAAAGGCACCCTTTTGGGGTGCTTTTTTTTGCAAGGCTTTACATTAATAGGGTGTTTTATCTTCTTTTGCAGCCCACATAGTAAAAGCTGTGATTGATTCATCGTGCAAAATCTGGACCATGGGTAAGGTGCGGTTTTCAGGTAATTTTATAAGTTCTTTATATAAAAAATCATCATCAAAATTTATTTTTGCTGCATCATCCTTGGTATTGCCATAAAAAATGTGATCAATACGCGCCCAATAAATGGCACTTAAACACATGGGGCAGGGTTCGCAACTGGTGTATAGCGTGGCACCCTTTAAGCTGAAATTGTTTATTGTTTGGCATGCATTGCGAATGGCTGAAACTTCTGCATGTGCTGTTGGGTCACAAGAACTGGTAACTTGGTTCCAACCTTTTCCGATAACAACGTCGTCTTTTACGATAATGGCGCCGAAGGGGCCGCCACATCCAGCTTGCATTTTATCAACAGATAAAGCGATGGCTTGGCGCATATATTTTTTATGACTATCCATTTCTTACCTTATCGCATCTGAAAAGATGGTATACGGCCTTGCCCTTGGTAAGGCATGGGTTGCCCCTGTTGCATAGATGTTGGCATACGCCCACCTTGTTGCATACCCAAACCAGCATGTGGATGTGCCATGCGGGGTGTTTGGGGCATAGGTGAACCCATTGGAACAGCAGTTCCAGCTTGCCCAGACAAGACAGCGCCTTGTGTTGGCATATACATTTTTGGTTGCACGCACATTGGATCTGGCTTCTTATCATATAAGTTAACAGCAACCAAGAAGCCGATTAGAAAAAACAGACTTCCTAAAAACATTAAGCCAAAAATAAGGCCTGCCATAGATATTTTATTCATGGAAAAATTTAACTCCTCTATTGTCCAATCTTTTTTAAAACGTTCTATAAAATTATATACAGCCGTTTTATCTTTTGTTGAATTTCTTTTTGCCGGGGTCCAAGATTGTTGTGCAGGTCCAGGTGCCGGATCACCAAAATGGACAAAAGGTGAATTTTGTGGTGATTGCCATGATTGCGGCCCCGGTGAATGCGGCGCTTGCTGGGGGCCCTGAAACGGGTGATTATAACCTGGTTCTTGAAAATATTGCGGTTTTATTTGCGGCGGTAAGGGTGCTGGGTTCCAGGCTGTTGCAGGATTATAGGCCTGATTTTGATGCGGCGGGGGCGCAAAAGGTCTACCCTCTTGATTTACGTGCGGACGCGCCTGGTTTTGATAAAAACGGCTTTGTTGCACAACGTACCCCTCAAAAAAATAATGATAACTTTCTTTACTTTTATATGTTAACTTAATTTTAATAAAATTTCAAAAAAATTTTATTAAATGAAAAATCAATAAAGAATACTATTTGTATTTGTATAAAAATATTTCAGTTACACTTTAAACCCTGGTCTTTAATAAAATACTGAATTTCCCTTAAATCTGATCTTTCTAATGCTTTTTGAAGCAGGTTAAATGTGTGCGGTAAATGGCAAAGTTTTTCCGTATTCTTCTGTAAAAGTGCATACCTTGTAAAGACACCTAAAATTTTTGTATGACGCCCAGCGCCCAATATATCCGCAGTGTACGCGTAATCTTGGTGGTATTTTTTTTCAAAAATTTTAAAAAAATATTTTCCAAGATGCGCCTTTAGGTCTGGATTTAAATCACGCCGTGCATCCTCTATAAGGGATATATAATCATACATCACAGAACCATAAACCCCATCTTGAAAATCAAGAACGCCCAGTTCACCTGTATTTAATAACATCAAGTTATCCACATGGTAATCACGTAGAACCAATGTGTTAGGTGTTAGCCCATCTATCGTGCTAAAGGCAGATCGCCATAAGTCTTCCCAAGTTTGTGCCAGTTCTTTTGGTATGTCTTTTTTTCGGCAATACTTAAAATAGTACGCTGCAAATAGATTGACTTCTTTAAGGTATAAATCCAATGAATAATTAGGAACTAAACCTTTGGTGGAATTTTTTAAACTTTGTTCATAGATTGTATGTAAAATATCAAAAGATTTTTCAAATAGATTTTGTTCCACCTTTATTGATGAATTGTTTTGGAAAACCTTCGTCAGCGTTTTGTCGCCAAAGTCTTCCAGTAATAGAAAACCATTTTCCCGATCCTGTGCTACAATTTTTGGTGCGCGCACTTTAATGCTGTTTAAGTAATTTGATAACATCGTAAAGGGGGCAAGGTCCTCTGATAAATCGGCATCCATTAACACAAAAGACTGATTCTTGTCAGTATTATGCACACGGTAGTATGACCGTGGCGACATATCCGATTTTAAAAAAATAATTTTTGAATTTTTAAGATGTTGTCTTACAAAATTTAAGCGTTTTTGTGTATTTATCATTGATTAAGCTTTCAGTATTTTGTGTAGGTGTTCAGAAATGAATCTTTTTCTCTGAAAATCTAATTCAAAATAAGTATATGCATTTTATATATAGATGAATAGCCCTATATGTCAGACTAGTTGTCGCGTCTAATATTTTCTAATAGGGGGCAGAAAAGAGACAACATGGCACACCTATCAGGCCGTGTTGCATAAATCGGAAATTAGCGTAAAATATTACATAAAAAAACAAGCAAAAGGACGCACGTGCCGAATAAATTAAAAGATGCCGTCCGACATAAATTTACAAAAAATCATTATAACAAACGTGATTGGGCGACTTACAATAAATCTTTGGTAGAACGTTGAAGTATCACCATTTGGTTTACTGAAGAAGCTTTTAAACAATGGCAAGAACCTCATGAGACTCAATGTAAGACGGTTGTTCAACGTACATTTTCTGATTATGCTATTGACGCTTGTCATGCAATGAGGTTTATGTATAAAAGACCACTTCTTCAAACGGATGGCTTTGTAAATTCACTATTAACAATAATGGGATCAAAGCTTAAATCTCCAGACTACACAAAACTTTCAAGGCGTTTACAGAAACTAAAAATCACACAAAAACCGATTGATTCTGATGAAGACATCGTGCTTATCTTTGATAGCACTGGGTTAAAAGTTACAGGCGAAAAAGAGTGGATGAATGCTAAGCATGGCAACAAACAACGCAAAATATGGCGCAAACTTTCCATTGTCATTAATCTGCATGGCGACATCGTTGCACACACATTATCAGAACATACATTTAGTGATCCAGCATCAGTTGGGCCCTTGCTAGATCAGTAAATATAGATGCAAAAATTAATGAAATCGGGATAGAAATTTTAGCCTTAAATAAGATGAATAGCGTCACGGCGCCTAAAGCACAAAAGTCTAGCTAAAATCACCATATCTAGCGGTAGCTTTACTTAATTTCTGTTTCATGCAACACAGCCCACGTATGCTGCTAACCCCTACCCAGTTGGCTTACAACTTTTTCTCCCACACTTTTAAAAAGTTTTTTTGTTGAGCTGAGGTTCATAAGTTCCTCATAGTATGTTGTTGATGTTTTTCCTTCAGGAATTTTAATGCCTTTTAAGGCTTCACTAGATAGTGTCGTCATGAGATTTTCAGCCATAGAACTAAGCACCTTATATGAACCGCAGCCAGGAATGAGGATGTAT
>PFNE01000037.1 GCA_002791835.1 Alphaproteobacteria bacterium CG_4_10_14_0_8_um_filter_37_21
CGAGTGGCTTTTTCGTATTCTACTCATTATGTGTGATCCTTTTTAAATCAGATACTATACCTTAACACCCTGTCTGATTTCTTAGGACCACCTCTCTATATGAAAGCAGAAAACAAGTTTATTGAGGATTATATACTGCAACATTTTGGCAATGTGTTTTCTGTTTAGTTCGTGTTAAAACACTGTCTGCATCAGCATCTTCTAACCATATATTCTTTTCTGTTAGGTAGAGGTGCTGAATTTTGGGAATGTCAGGATTAATTTCTACCTGAGGTATTTTAAAACAAAACCCTGTAAAGGGAATGTTCAGTATTTTGCAAAGGCTGCTCATATCATCTAAATGTTCTGTTCTGTCATCCACCATAACAATATGATCAAAGTTAGTAAGTTTTAAATGATTTTGAAGGGCTAAACTTTTTTTACAAGATCCAGTGAAAATAATACCCTTAAAAAATGTTGATCCCTTATTTTTTTCTATTTCTGATGTTTTTTTGGTAAAGCGTATATCTAAAGATTTTAGTTCACTATAGCGCCACTGTTCTATAGAATGTATTTTTCCAACTGATCCTGTGTCCATCTTTGTTAGGCCAAAAACCTGAAACCCGTTTTTTATCGTGTTGATGACACTGGGCCACTCTTTATCGGTAAGTTTAACTTTTCTGCTTAAGCGCCATGTGCTGATAATTTCTTGATAATTAGCGTATTTGTCTTGAGATGATTTTATGTCATCTATCATTTTTTTATAAGGGGAGGCAAACGTTTTTGAAACCGGCGTGATCAGGGTATCGTCTATATCACATAACACAAGTGTGTTTTCTGGAAATGATTTCATATGTGCTGAAAGTTCAGAAGCCTTGTAAATATTTCTATAAGATGTTTTCATGGCCCCATTTTTTATTAACATAACGATTGGTATAAGCATAGTGCAAAAAAAAATGATGAGCAATTTAATTTTTTTTAATGTTTTCATAGAATTTTACTAAAAATGTAAGAATTGATTTGACTGATTTATAACTTTAATATAGCACTAACTTAAATATTTGAGTAACAGTTCGTGGACAATCTCTTTAAAAGTGAACTATTAAATTTGTTTCGTGTTAAGAATATAAAGGCACTATTCATAACTTTCTTTTTATTTGTGACTGTTTTCTCAATTCTTGTTTATCAAAAATCATCTTCGGATACCAACGTGAATAGACGGGAAAGGTTTTTTGTTGCTCATTACGTTGAAGGTTTCTTCGTGGATCTTGAAAAAACAATTTCTTTGGTTGGTAATAGTGTGCGTTTGTTTGGAAATACACATAGTCGTATTGAAGAGATTTTAAGTAACTTCTCAAAAATGGAGATTTCCTACTTACTGGGTTCATATGTCAGTTGGGCAGATGCTGATGGTAATGTTGTAGTTAGCGGGAAAAAAGGCATTTTACTTCACGATGAAGTGAAAAACTTATCAAGTAGACCCTGTTTTAAGTTGTCAAAAGAAGAAGGGGGCCTTTTGAGGTTGTCTTCTCCAACAAAAAATATGTTTAACAGCCGGGTTGTCTTGCCGACAACAATGATGATTTGTGATGAACATAACAAAACACTTGGATTTATGGTGTTGGGGTTAAATATTGACAACCTTATAAACCATTTAAGAACTTTTTTATCCGAAGATGGTGTGCTGAAAATCACTTTTAACCGTGATGGGGTACGTGTGATTCTAACGTTACTTGATTATAAAATTGAGCAAGTACAGCGAGATAGTGATAAATTTATCTCTGTTAGCAGCGAAAAAAAAGAATTTTCAGTGTGGCGAACTTTTTTATCTGATTATTTTTTATATTTTCTACTTTTATTTTTCTTTTTATGTTTTATTTATGTAAATAATAAAATTATAAAAAATAGTGTTTTAGACCCGGTTTTTTTGATTCTGGGACAAAAAGAGAAGCGTCATTGTACTTCAATTACGCACCTTCACGATAGTATTCAGATTGCGCATAATATTATCAAGTCGCACAATCAAACGATTAAGTTTTATTCAGATACAAAAAAGTCATATAAGGCTATTATTCGTTTTGGTGAGCGCACCTATTCAAATTTTTATAAAAAATTTGATATCGTTCGTGCAATTGTGCATACAAAGCTGTTAAAAAATCCCTATCATAATGATAAAGATATCATAGATGTTATTAAGCTCATTGATAATTTTGATCGTGATATGTTCGCGCACTCTGTCAAGGAGTTTTCATTGCATGAGCTTGTTTTAGAAAGCATTGAAATGTTTTATGAAAAAGCGCAAAAAGATGGCATTAAAATAAGCATATTTAATGATAAGCATATAGAGCATAAAGTCTTTGTGGGGTCTGATTTAAAATATTTACATATTTTTAAGTCGATTATGAACTTATCTTTAAATATGATTATGAGTAATGGTAACATTAGTATCAACGTTGTCTACTCAGGTGCCAATAAAGCTATTGTTTTTGTGTCGGTATCTGGAAATCTTGTGCGAGAAGACTTTCATTTGAATCATGTTAATACAGGTGTTGACAAGGCTCTTTGTCAATATGGCTGCGTTAATGAAATTATAGACATGGCCAAGGATTTTAATATTACTGTTTTTTATGAGTCATTAAAAGCGGATGAACGTGTTTTTAAAATTATGGTCCAAGATAATGTTCAACAAGAGGTTCAAAGTGATATTAAAGGAAATGTAGTCAGATTGTTTTAGCGTATGGGTTAAGCTTTTATTTGCTTTATGCTCCATGCGACAAAATCATCATCTATACGCTTATTTTTGTGTTCAAGTGAATAGAGATAGGCAGATTCAATAATTGGCATAACCTGATTGTAGCAAAGCTTATACTGATTTTCTTCTAAATGTTTTGAAACAGATTCTACAGCAGATTGAAAAAGAAAACGATCCCATTCATGTAATATAGTAGTTGTTTTGTTGTGCTCTTCTTTTTCTGCTGGATTTTGTTCGGAAACAAGATCTGCTAAATCAATCTTTAGGTACTGCGCAACTTTGATAATAACATCAAATTTTGGTTCTAATACGCGCCCTTTGAGAAAGTTTCTAAGAGATGCTAAAGGAAGACCAACTTCTCTTTCAACTTCTGTTGCTGTTATAGATTTGTTTTTTAGAGAGTCTTGTATTCTTTTTTTAATGATATCATTCATTAAGTCATACATTGTGAGAATTTTTTCTATTCTATCATATAACCATAGGTGAATGAATGTAAAACAAATAGCATAAATGTAAAAAAATACATATTTTTATGTAAATATATTTACATAAATATTAATCCATGTTAATATTTAAACACAGAAACATTTTAACGCTATTTTAGGGACACCAGAAATGCTCTATAAATTAAAAAACACGCACTCACAACCTGACTATATACAAAAACAGTTCTTCAAAAAAGCGGCATTCGTAACGGCTGTATATTTATTGATGCCGGAAAGTGCAGAGGCTTTAACGGCAGGATCTGGTGCAAGTGGCGCCATTGGTATTGTTGGTATTGATAATTTATGGAAAACGATTAGCCCTTATTTAGCGGGTGCTTTTTCTGTTGGGGGCATTGTTTATAGTGCGATTAATATCAGAAAGGTTATCATTGGCGACTACCGTGCAGCGGCTCCTGCAGCAATTTCTGCCATTATTGGCGGCATTGGTGTAAACGGGGTATTTGGGGAAAATGCGCTCTCTGTCTTACTTCCTTAGGCTCTGTTGATTTTTTAAGGACCCCGTTATGAAACCCAGTGATACCAGTATTTTAAACTATTTAGATATGCCGCCACGCATCTTGCTGTGGCCCATCTCTGAAGTATCAATGGTGTGTCTGCCAGCTTTTATGCTGATGGTTTTTGGGGAAGTGATCGGCGCAATCATCTTAAGTATACTTACCATGTGTGGTATTCGATTGTTTAAGCGT
Organism: Alphaproteobacteria bacterium CG_4_10_14_0_8_um_filter_37_21; assembly: GCA_002791835.1. Taxonomy (GTDB): domain Bacteria; phylum Pseudomonadota; class Alphaproteobacteria; order Paracaedibacterales; family UBA11393; genus UBA11393. Next base: position 3,924 of record PFNE01000037.1, read on the forward strand.
TACTTTGGTGAAGGTTATTTACACGGTGTGATGTATTGGTATTTACCAACGTCTTATGAACAGTTTTTGGTGACGCCGCCGTCTTACATACGCGAATTTATAAATTAGGGAGCTGGATATGGAACTTGATTTTACACAAAATAGGTATTTAAAAGTTCTTTCCAACCGTAATCTACTTGGTAAAATTTTAGTTGGATCTTTTTTGTTGAATGTCATGCAAATGATTCACTTGATGACACGTGACGATAAGGTCATCCTCGTTCCACCAACGATTTCTCAGGATGTTTGGGTGATGGGCGGGCAGTCTTCAAAAAGTTATATAGAAGAATGGGCGCTGTATTTAAGTTCAGAGCTTTTAAACATGACGCCGGAGACGGTTGCCTTTCATTATGATGCGGTTCTGCGTTACGTCCACCCTAAGAGCTCAGCAACGCTAAAAAAACAGTTTGAAGGTGATTCAAAGCATCTAAAAGAAAATACCATATCCACCTTATTTAAGCCGAAGCAAGTGACTGTCACACAAGCAGGGTCTCAAGGTTTTGCTTTGGTTGCGGGGACACTATCAACATTTGTCGGATCAAAGCTTATAGAATCTGATGATAAAAAATACACCCTCGCGTTTGAGACATCTAAGTACGCGCCTCAGCTTAGTTTGACCAGCTTTAAAGAAACACCAGATCCTTTAGCGCCGCCTGGACACACTGGTGATGTGACGCTCAAAAATTCTTCTTAATTTATAGAAAATACTGACGCGTAGGAAGCACCTTCCTGTTTATGGAAAACGCGTCTAACACAAAGCAACACCCCTTACCTATATAAATAAACGACCATAATCTGACCTTTTTAAAAGGAGTATTAAGATGTCTATACCCTCACTGTACCTAAAGGTTACTTTCTGTTTATCAGTATTGGTAACAGCTGCTTTTGCACAAAAGCAAACGCTTATCTTAAATGATGACAAAGTTTTAAAGGCTTTGGTATCAAAAGAGGGGATTACCCGTATTTCCCTTCAGGGAGACCGCATTGCAGATGTTATGGGGTTTCACCAAGACGTTGAATTTGAAAAAGATGAAGGAAAAGGTGTTCTCTTTATTAAAGGTCTGAAACAAAAACAAAACCTTGTGATGAACACAGAAAATGGTTTGTTTCAAGAACTTGAACTGGTGCCATCCGATAAATCTTCTGCACAAATTGTATTAAAGGCAAATGAGGGCGCGTCTTCCAAGCAAAGCGGGCAGGGTGATATGTTTGAGCACAATCAATCCTTAAACCCAAGCCAACGCTTATCTTTAGAATGTGAAACAGACCAAACAGGAAGTGCTGCCTATCATCAAGCGCCGCTTCATCTTATTAAAACACTGTATAACGGTGGTGGGGAAAAGCAAGACGGCATGTCAGATCTTATGAAACTGCCAAAAATCAAAAACTTGACCATAACGTATCAAAAATCAGTGATAGAGAGTGGGTTTATGGGGCATCAGCTTACCGTTAAAAATACAAGGGATACGCCCATATCTTTATCTGAGTCGTATTTTAGGACTTGTGGCGGTCCGCTTCCCCTTGTGGCACTGTCTTTAAAAGATAAAGTTCTTTTGCCAAAGAGCCAAACACAGCTTTATGTGGTGGTTAAAAATGGATAAGCATCACAAAAGCACAAGCACCTTATCTCAGTATAAAGACCAGTTTCAAAAGTGGTTAGAAGATGCAGACTCTGAGGCTGTTAAAAAGCGTCAAAATATTTTCTTCTTTGGGGGGCTTACGGTTTTAATTATCGTGATGCTTGGTGCTGTTACCATGCGATCCTCTTTTGGCAGGTCGCCGGCTTCTTTAAGTGAAAAACCCGTTACAAAGCGGACAATTGAAACGGCGCGCGCCAGCGTTGATCAAAAGAAAGTCTGGGTGGAGCGCTTAGAATCTGAAATGGATCTTATCAAAAAGAAAAACGAACAGCTAGAAGCTTTGGTTGACGCTATGGCTAAAAAACAACTGGGCGCTGAGATGAATGCTGTCACTCAAGAACCCAGCATAGAAAAGGGTTTGAGCGCTTCCGGTATGCAGCAAATGCCGCAGCCAAGTGCAGGCAATACTTTGCAAACCTTAAATGCTAAGTATTTGCGTCCAGGAGAGGGTACTTTTCAAGATGGTGGTGACGATGCGTATGGTCGGCATCAAGCACAAAAAGCTATGCCTGAACAAAAGAAAACCATAACGGTTTCTTTTAAGTTAGAAGATCTTGATCATCAAAAACCAAAGAAATCTGTGGATCATTATGTGCCAGCTGGAACCTTTGTACGGGCAAGGCTAACCTCTGGTGTTGTGGCATCAACTGCCGTTGGGGCGTCCTCTAGTCCGCAGCCCCTTCATATGGAAATGACGCATTTTGGGAATATGCCAAGGGGTTTTAAAACAGACGTAAAACGCTGTTTTTTAATTGGGTCCGCTTATGGCGATTTAGCCTCAGAGCGTGTTTTTATGCGGCTTGAGACACTTTCTTGTATTGAGCGTAAAACGGGCGAAATTATGGAACTTAAGGTAGATGGGTATGTCAGCGGCGAAGACGGCGCAAACGGCATGCGGGGCATCATCGTTGATAAATCTGGCCCTGCTATGCGAAACGCCTTTGTTGGCGGCTTCTTAAGTGGCGTTGGTGGTTTTTTATCGGACGCAGGTAAAGGAACGAGTACGATTTCACCCATGGGCATTACCACACAGGAAGCTTTAAAAGCATCGGATATGTTAAGGGGTGGCGCCGGCAAAGGTGTTGGAAACGCTATGGAGAAAATGGCTGACTTTTATATTAAGCGCGCTGAACAACTGCAACCTGTGATTGAAATTGAACCGGGCCGAAGTGTTGATGTTGTTTTTAAAGCTGGCTTTGATATGAATCAAACGTTGTACCGAAATTCACTAAAGGGGCAGGGAGACAGGTTCAGACGCTCCCAAGTTGCACGTGAATTTAAATCATAAAATTAGAAAAGGAAACAAAATCATGTCCGCTAATTCTAAAGTATCTCACGAAAAAAACAGGCTGTTTTTAATAGCTACTGTCGTTTCTTGCGCTTTTTTAAGCAGTTGTACGTCTTATGAGGAAAGTTTTTCAACGGAGCCTGGTACGGGGTCTGGTTGGAAATCGATGTCGGATACATACACTTTAGGCAACGCGAAAGATAAACAGACAGTCGATCAAGAACAGACGCCAAAAAGTACACAGCCTTTGGCTGTATCATACATGCGTGATACAGATGCAGCACAAAGGGATACGCTTTATTGTGCCGGTAAATCTGAATCTATAGAACGCCGCCCTGAAGAATATCTTCGGGTTTGGGTGGCGCCATACCAAGATACGGCTGGCAATATGGTTGAAGGCTATTATGTAAGATCCCTTATGAAGCAGGGGCAGTGGGTGGTGACGTCTGCTGCTGGTGCATCCAATACTTCTGAACAAAACTGTGGAGTGTCTTCATGAAACCCAGTTTTTTAGATACACATTCACTGTCAGGATATTTGCCTTATGAAGCCTATCAAGACCATATATTTTATAACCGCTCGACGTTAGGTTTTGGGTTTGAAGGTCTCCCCATTATGGGCTTTGACGAAAATGCCCACAGACAAATGACGGGTATGTTTCAGTATTTGCTGCCAGAGGGCTCTAACATTGGGTACCTTTTGTTTGCCGATCCTTTTATTGGGGATATGTTAAAACGCTTTGCTGATAAAACAGGATCCGTTACCCTTAAAGACCCAAAAATTATGGAAAAGGTGACCAAGTACCGCGTTCAGCACTTTAAGAATTTAGCGGATTATACAAATCATAATAAACACCAAAAACCAGCGCGTCAGTTTCGCCTTATTTTATCGGTAACGCTCCCAATTAATCAAAACCAAGATTTTAACCATCAAAAAGACCGCGCTCTTGATTTAAGAGAGCAGGTGGAGACGACTTTGCAACAAGTGGGGCTTTCCATGGCACCGCTACGGCCTGAAGGTGTGATTGATTTTTATGATAAGATTTTGCTGTCTCGTTTAAAGGACAGAGATGTGGACTTTTGTTCGGATCGCATTGTGTATGATGCGCTATCTCCCTTAAGGGACTCCATGCCCACACAAAACCGAAAGGTTCAGGTACAAAAACAAGGCCTTTTGATTGATGGCGGTAAGTCAATGTTTCAAGGGTATTCGATTACAAAATATCCAACGCACTGGAATCAAAGTCAGATGATTTCGTTAATTGGTGATTCTTTTAGTGATCTTCAACAAATTAATACCCCCTTTTTTATAAATTACGGTGTTCACATACCAAAACAAAATGATTTGGTGATGAACACGACGGCTAAAGCATCGCATTTAGAGCGGCAAGTAAATTCGCCTATCTCAAAGTATCTCCCAAAAATGCGAGAAGAACTGCGTGAATATCAATTTGTGTCACACCAACTGGCAGAGGGTCACCGCTTTGTTAAAACGAATATGACAATTGGGCTTATGGGAGATCCAGATCACATGAGTGCCCACGCATCAAAACTTGTCAATTTGTACCGGGGAAAAGGCTTTGAAATTAAGCGGGATGATTATCTACATTTACAATCCTTACTAACGATTATGCCCATGAGCTTTGGAGATGATTTGTTAAAGGAGCTTAAAGGGAGTAAAAAGTTAAAAACAACGATATCGTCTGAATCCGCTAATTTACTCCCCCTTCAAGGTGAGTGGTACGGGACTGAGACACCAGGCATGTTATTCCAGGCAAGGCGGGGTCAGGTTTTAACGTGGTCACCTTTTGATAATAATGCGGGGAATTATAATGTCTCTGTTGTGGGCAGATCCGGTGCTGGTAAATCAGTTTTTATGCAGGAGCTGATGACATCAACGCTCAGACAAAACGGCAAAGTATTCGTTCTTGATGTCGGGCGGTCTTTTCAAAAGACGTGCCTTCTTCTAGGCGGGCAGTTTGTTGAATTTACCCCAAAGAACCCGATTTGTGTGAATCCCTTTACGCAGCTTAAGGGCTTAAATGCCCATGACGCAGAAGACAGGTTAGCGACTTTAAAACCGGTTCTGATGAGTATGGTTGCACCGCATGAAGTTTTATCCGATTTAGAAGTATCGTATTTAGATCAGGCCATGCGGGCTGTCTTTTTTGAGAACCAAGATAAGACAACCTTTACCAAGATTGCATCCTTCCTGCTCTCTCACGAAGACAGCCGGGCCAATGATTTAGGGACCAGATTATTCCCCTATACAAAGGACGGTGTTTACGGCAAATTCTTTGAAGGGGCCTCCACTGTTAACTTTACAGATACCTTTGTGGTTGTGGAGTTTGAGGAACTAAAAGAGCGGAAAGATTTACAGTCTGTGATTATTCAGATGGTGATTGTTAATATGTCGAATGTGATGTTTTTAGGGGACCGTAAAACGCCTTTTATGATGTGCTTTGATGAAGCGTGGGATATGCTGCGGGGAAACCAAACCGGTGTTTTTATTGAAACCTTGGCGCGTCGTCTTCGTAAATATAACGGCTCTTTAGTTGTTGGGACGCAAAGTGTGAATGATTTTTATGCAACACCGGGCGCCTTGGCTGCATTTGAAAACTCTGATTGGCTGTGCATGTTATCGCAAAAGCCGGAAAGCATTAGTATTTTAAAAGAAAAAAAGAGGGTCGCTATGACAGATGCTATGGAAAAAGATATACGCTCTGTCCATACCAAAGCTGGCGCCTACGCAGAAGTTATGATTAACGGGCCGCACGGATATGCGATTAACCGCCTTGTCTTGGATAAATTCTCTCAAACCCTTTATTCAACAACACCAAAAGTTTATAACGCGGTTCAGGAATTGGTAAGTGCAGGATACGCTATGGCGGACGCCATTGAAATCGGGCTCTATCGGATTTGCTGTGCTATAGAAACGAGAGTGAATAACGGTTACAATAGGTCAACAAAACGTGTTTTCCACAAAAAGAG
>PFNE01000044.1 GCA_002791835.1 Alphaproteobacteria bacterium CG_4_10_14_0_8_um_filter_37_21
TGAAGGCACAGAAATGGTTATGCCAGGTGATAACGTTCGCATTATTGTGAAGTTAATTGCCCCAGTTGCCATGGATGAAGGGCTTCGTTTTGCTATTCGTGAAGGCGGCCGCACAGTTGGTGCTGGTGTTGTTGCGAAAATTGTGAAATAAATCAATTATAATTTTTCATATAAAAAAGCTGTTCTAATTTTGAACAGCTTTTTTTTGACCTTTGAATTTTTCCTTAAAGCACCCTCAAAAAAAATCATTCTTATAAAATTAAATAAAGCGTTAATCATTTAAAAGGTATCTTTATTTTTTCTATGCCAACACATGGTCTTTCAAGAATTTAGCTGCCATCAACAACTCAACCAGTTGGATAGAGTCATTGACGTGTTGGCTGGCCTAAATTGACACAACTAATTGTGCTAATTTTTTGCTAGAATTGGCTATATGCATTTTTGCCATACTTTTAGATTTTTGCAAAAGTATGTCAGGGGAATCTAGTGCTTCAGATAGAATGGCTCCTATTTGCGCTGTATTGACTTCGCGTTCTGAAAACAGCCAACATGCCCCTTTTTCATCGAACTGTGCGGCATTTTTTGCTTGGTCTCCCTCTGCTGACGCTGCAAAAGGAATTAAAATTGAAGGCATTTTAAAAGCAGCAAGTTCAAATAAAGAAGATGAACCCGATCTTGAAATAACAAGATGTGCTTGATTATATTCTTTGGGCATATCATCAAAAAAAGGCTGCATATCTACAGTACACTCAAGGTCTTCATAAGCGGTATTTGCAATCTCTACCATTTCTATGCGGCATTGATGGCGAATATTAAGGCGTTTTTGTTTGTATTTAGGTAGGGTTCTAACAGCATCTGGGATAAGACGCGCAAAAATTCCTGCGCCTTGGGAACCACCAATAACTAAGATATTTAACATTTTTTCTTCTGATGGTGGTATATACTTTGCGATGTTGTCACTGATTAATTTTCGAAGAGGTAGCCCTGTTAAAGTTGCGTCTTCGTGATGCGCAAAATCAGTTTTTTTAAACGATAAGGCTATTTTTTTTGCCCACGGTTGTAGAAATCTATTTGCTTGTCCTAAAAAAGAATTCCCTTCGTGCAAGATAATGGGGATAAAAAGAATTTTTGCAGCTGCAATACCTGGTATTGTTGTATATCCGCCAAAGCCGACGACAGCTTTTGGCCTGTTTATTATGAATAACAGTATGCATCTTAACAATGCTATCATTAATGAAAAGGGATAAAAAAGTTTTCCAAATGGTGGAAAAAGGCGATAAATCGGAATTTCGGTTGCATTTTTTATTGTATCGGGTATGTAGCGTTTCCCTCTTTGATCGACAATAATGCTAGCCCTATAACCTTGGGATTGTAATTCTTCATACAAAGAAACAGCAGGAAAAACGTGCCCGCCAGAGCCACCTGTAATGAGTGTAAAATGTTTGGTCATATTTATTCCTGTGTACTATGATTTTTTCTGGTGAGTGAAAGGATCATGCCAATGCCAATGCCGAGCGCAATCATCGAGGATCCACCGTAACTAATAAAGGGCATGGTCATACCTTTTGTTGGGATTAGGTTTAAGGTGGATCCCATGTTTACAAAAGTTTGAAAGCCAAATTGGAAGATAAGTCCGCATGCCGCTAAAACTGTAAATAAGCTAGAATTTTCCATTAAGCGTATTAAAGATCTCACGACAATAAAACAAAATAGCCCAACTATTATTAAGCATATCAAAAAACCGAATTCTTCTCCTGTTACTGCAAAAACAAAGTCTGCATGGGCATCTGGGACGTGTTTTTTAACAATACCTTCTCCGGGTCCCCTTCCAAAAAAACCACCACTTTTAAAGGCTTCTAATGACTGTGTTATTTGGTATAGCTCGTTTTTTGCATCGCCTGCAGCGGGGTATAAGAATTGGTCTATACGTTTTGTAACGTGAGGAAAAAAAACATAGGCTAATATTAAAAATAAAATGCCAATTGTAAATGTGGCACCAATCCATAACATAGGAATGCCAGATAAAAATAATTGCGTTACCCAGGTTGCGACAACAACAACGGTCATACCAAGGTCTGGTTGCATCATTAAAACACTAACCAGGACACAAAGCAGTGCAAAAGATATAATGAGGCCTGGAAAATTAGGGTTCTTTGCTTTTTCGCAAATCATCCACGCACTAACAACAGCAAAAAATGGTTTTATAAACTCAGAGGGTTGAATGGAATTGCCTGCAATACTAATCCAGCGCCTAGCACCTTTTATTTCAACGCCGTGTAATATGGTTAAAATAATCAGAGCAACCCCAACGATATAGCCAACAACACTTAATCGACGTATTTGAAAGGGGTGCAGTAGTGAAATACTTAATATCAGTGCCAGTGTTGGCACGATCATAACAATGTGGCGTTTAACGAAGAAAAAAGTATCTAATTTCAATCTGTGTGCGACAGGTGGACTTGCGGCAAAACTCATCACAAGGCCAATGCCAATTAAAATAAATAGTGAGACAAGCGACCATTTATCAACAGTCCACCACCATCTGCCAACTAGGCTATTGTCTTTACGCGAAATAAAAGCAGTTTTCATTTTTGTGTCTCAATATCTATAAGCTTATTAAAAATTGTATAAGGCTTATCTATAATTTTATCATTTTTGCTTAAGCTTAGAAAGTGTAGCATTTTTTACTACATCAATACAATAATTTTTTCATATATATATTAAATTTATTTGGAAATATTTAAAAAAATAGTATAAAATTTAATTTTTATTTGTTTTTGAATCTCGTAAAATTATTTTTAGTTTATTTTACCGAGCAATGGTACAATAAATACATCTGTATTTATTTTGGTTTTCTGATGTTTGAGTTTTTACCATCAACAGGGCGTATGGTCATAAGATTTGTTCATAAAGTTGGGGCAATATCTTGTTTTTTATTTTCCACATTGTGGAATGGTATTCGTCCACCATATTATGGTAGACAGGTTTTAGAACAATTTTTAACGATTGGTTTTTATTCACTTCCTGTTGTGGGGCTAACAGCTATCTTTTCTGGTATGGTTTTAGCGCTTCAAAGCTATACTGGCTTTTCCAGATTTTCAGCGGAAAGTGCTATTGCAACGGTTGTTGTTTTATCCATTACACGCGAATTAGGACCTGTTCTGGCAGGGCTTATGGTAGCAGGGCGAGTCGGTTCGTCAATGGCTGCAGAAATTGCAACAATGCGCGTAACAGAACAAATTGACGCTTTGACAACACTTTCTACAAATCCTTTAAAAATGTTGGTGTTCCCACGCATTTTAGCAGGTGTTTTAATGCTACCCCTTCTTGTCTTCATTGCAGATATTATTGGGGTGTTTGGGGGATATTTGGTTTGTGTTTATAAACTTGATTTTAATTCAGGGAATTATATTCAAAGCACGATTAAGTATTTAGAATATGATGACGTAATTTCTGGCCTTATAAAGGCCGCAACGTTTGGGTTTGCTATATCTTTAATGGGTTGTTATCACGGTTATCAATCTGAACGCGGCGCATCTGGTGTTGGGCGCGCTACTATTAACGCTGTTGTATCTTCATCGGTAATAATTCTTATCCTAAACTATGTACTAACCTCTGTACTTTTCTCAAAATAAGGCATAATTTATGACTTCAGCAAAATCATATATAGAAGTTAATTCTTTACACAAGGCATTTGGTGACAAAGTTATTTTAAACGATTTTAATGTACAGGTCCATAAGTCTGAATCGTTTGTTGTGATCGGCGGATCAGGAACAGGGAAATCTGTATTTATTAAATGTATCATGGGCCTATTAAAGCCAGATTCCGGCAAAATTTCCTTAAATAGTCATGACATTACTGACTTATCTCCAAACGATCGCCAACAAATAGCACGATTTGGTATGCTTTTCCAGGGTGGCGCTTTATTTGATAGTTTAAGTGTTTGGGAAAATGTTGCATTTGGTTTAATGAATGGCCAAAATATGGGTCGAGAAGAAGCAAGAAAAATAGCTTTAGAAAAAATTGACGCCGTTGAATTGTCTGCAAAAGTGGCTGATTTATACCCGGCAGAGCTTTCTGGTGGTATGCAAAAACGTGTTGCCTTAGCGCGCGCTATTGCGACAAAACCAGATATTATCTTTTTTGATGAACCTACAACAGGGCTAGACCCTATTGTTAGCGGCAAGATCAACGGCCTTATCAGTAAATGCGTTAAGGAACTGGGTGCAACCGCTATTACCATTACACATGATATGCATTCATTACGTGCAATTGCAGATCGTGTGGGTTTATTATTTGAAGGCAAACTGATTTGGACCGGAACTGTTAGTGAAATGGATACAACAGACAACCCATATGTACAGCAATTTATAAATGGCAACGCATCAGGCCCTTTTACAGTTGAATAAAGTACGGCCAGCCAAAAAGAACCTCAAAACATTGGCGAAGATGCGATACATGAAAGTTTCAGTATGGAACAACTTAAACCCCAACTAGTCGGCATTGTGCTTTATGCTTCTTGGCTAGACACACCAATTGGACCCATGATTGCTATTGGCGATAATGCATATCTGTACATCTTAGAATTTACCAACAGAAGGGGCTTAGATCAAAAAATTGAACGCCTACGCCTTAAAATGAAAGCCACTATAGTTTCTGGTTCAACAAATTCTGTTGAATCTATTAAAAAAGAACTCACCCTATATTTTAAAGATGGATTACAAACATTTAAAACACCGATTCATATGTTAGGCAGTTCCTTTCAGCGTGGTGTGTGGCGTGAATTAATGAATATTCCTTATGGCGAAACCAGAAGTTACCTCCAGCAGTCGACAGCTATTGGTCAGCCCAAAGCAACGCGCGCTGTTGCAAATGCAAATGGAGCGAACCACTTAGCCATTATCATACCGTGTCATAGAATCATCAGAAATAACGGGAATCTTGGTGGATATGGGGGTGGCGTGATGCGTAAAAAATGGCTCATTAACCATGAAAAAAAACAAGGTCTTCTAGGCAAAAACAAGTGCTAATAATATAACGCCAACACTCAACCAAACACCTTGTATATAAGGCCTATCATAATACATACCTTTTAAGGTATGTGTATTGATACTTTCCATGGCAATGGCCGATTGACTTAAAAAATCATTATGAATACTCATACGGCTGTGCGTTGTATGTGTTGTTGTAAAATAATGTATTTCAGGCATCAAAGCATAGACCCCCTGCCCCCTTGCCTGCACATCGATGGTTGCTACATGCCCGGTATAATTTGAACTATTTTTTGGCTGCAGGTTCTTCAATGTTAAGTGAACACCTGATAGCAAAGTAATCTGCCTATTTTTTTCAGTCAATATAAAAGATTCTTCATAACCAAGGTCTGTCGTTAAAACACAACTCATTATTAACGCGTACCATCCTAAATGCCCAACTAACATAGAACAGTATTTTTTACTGAATCGTTTATCGTAAACAAAATTATAGACACTCACAAACATACCAAATGCGCATACACAAAAGCTTAATAAGCTTAAACTTGAAAATTGGTCAGATCCTATTACAAAAAACAGCACAATTCCTGCACCTAAAAACCCTGAAATTAAACGTTCAAAAGAATAGGCGCGAAATGGTAATATACTCATCAAAGCCAAAATCGGCAAAATTAATGGCCATACAGTCGCTTTAAAAAAATTAGGGCCAAAATAAATATCCCTGATAAATAGGGGTATTATAATGGATAGCAATAGAATAGAAAGTATGCCAAACCAGATAATAAGAGGAATTGTTTTAAATATGTATAAACGACTGATTTCATGAGAAGTGCTGATTTCAGGAGATGTCGTATTTTTTTGCACACATTTCAAATTAAAAAATATTACCGGCATCAGGGTACATATAAAAAATACAAAAAAATTCATTAAAAATGATGGGGCCATGGCAAAGCTGTGAACAGAGGATAATACCCCAGATCGCACAAGCGCAAAACAAATTAATACTAAAGGCCACGCAGCGATAGATAAATAACGTAGCGCTTTTATATGACTTTCATTTTTTAACAGGTGAAAACCCAGTAGATATAGCATCCACGGTATTAAACTAATAACTTCAACCGGGTCCCAGTACCAAAAACCACCCCACCCTAATTCATAGTATGCCCAATAACTACCCAACATAATACCAAGGGTTAAAATAAAAAAACCTGTCTTATAGGCGCGCTTTAACTGTTTAATATTTTCATTTGCTGCGAAAAAAATATAGCTAAATATTAAATAGCCCGTATATAAAATGGGGGGGTGAAGAACCATACTTTTGTCTTGCAATAACGGGTTCAAGTCGCCACTAGTCACAAACCCGTAAACTGTTTCAAAGGGTGGATTGACAATAAGTTGAAACAATAAAAATCCGACCATATGCAATGCAAAAAATTGTCGTGACTGCTTGTTTTTCAAAAATATGCCAGCAAGTGATAGAATACAAATCCATAAATGTAGTGAACCAGCAGATGCCCCCCAAACACCCACAATCTTATATAAAATGGGCGTATCGACTGACGTATTTTCAAGAACAACTTTTAGTGAAAAATCATTAAATACAAAAGCGTACGTTAAAATAATATAGCTAATCCACAACACGCACACAGATATCACAATAAATAAATACTGATCGTGTTTATCGCGTTTAAATATTGATGCAATATAGGATAGTACGCTTAAAAAAACACAGGCTTGCCCAATAAAAGCCAGCTTATAAAGAGAAAGAATTTGAAACATAGTAAGATTCTCACACAATCAAATTATATGTACAATATGGTTTTTAAAATAAGGCGAACAACATAAAACACACTAAAAGATAAAAATTTAATATATTTTGTCTTCAATATCATATTTTACTTGCATCAATTCACGATATTTATTAAATTTAAGATCATATCTTATATTAAAATTACTGGAATCAATATGATTAAAAAAAGTTCACTTCTAAGCTTATCTGTAGCTTTCATTTCTGCTTCACCATCATATGCAGAAGTCAAACCACCAAGTTTAAAAATTTCAGGATATACAGTTGTAAGTGCATCCAGCGTTAGCCAAAAAAATAAAACTAGCGGAAAAGGTGGCGGTATTCCTGCAATTGGAATTGGTGCATCTGACCTATATTTTACAGCACAAGGTCAAAGCGAGGGTGGTTTCACTTATAAGTATAGAATGAACATTAATGCTGTGCCTTTTGCTAATGATACAGCAATAGACCGTAACTTTATTGAATTTGGTTCAGACTGTATGGGTACCCTACAAGTAGGTGGCGTAAGTGGTGTTGATGACACAATGACTAAAGGTGGTTTTTCACTCATAGGTGGTGCAGCGGGTATCGATGGAACTTTTGGCGGCGCATATAATATGTCTAGCGGTGTAAACAGTGGTGTACACCTTCAAGGATATACAAAACGCGCTAATAAAATATCTTACGCAACACCAACATTTTCTGGTTTTCAGGGTGGTATTTCATTTACCCCTAATACTTCTAACCTAGGACGTAAAAGAAATTATGATAGTCCAAATGTTGTGAACGCAAACGATAGTGGTATTTATGCAAACAAAGATTATGCAGCCTTTGGTTTAGCGAATACTGCAGCATCTTTAACTTACAGCAACACATGGCAAGATTGGTCGTTGCAGCTTTCTGCCATTGGTATTACAGAACGCTCACGCTTAAAGGGCCAAAAGCAACTTGTAAAAGTTAGAAACTTAAAAACATGGCAGGTAAGTAGCACCGTTGGTTATAAAGATTTCAGAGTTGCAACAAGCTATTTCGACAATGGCAAATCTAGACTTCCATATGATGCAAACCAAGTTCTAGACACAACTAAAAATTTAACCACAACTGATTTAAATGAAGGCAATGCTGGTAAGGCTTGGGATGTTGCTGGTCAATATACAATGGGAGCCTATCAATTTGCTGTTGGCTACTTTGAAACACTACGTAAAATAAATGCACAAAGCAAAGCACGTAGCCAAATTCTTACACTAACAGCAGATTTTAACGCTTTGCCTGGTTTGAAATTTTTTGCTGAAGCTGATTTTGCAAAATCAGGAAACACACAAGCAGCTATAGCCCAGTCAAATGCAATGAAAGCTGATTCAGGATGCGGCAGAAACAGCGGAAATATATTCGTTGTTGGCACAAAAGTTAGTTTCTAAATTTTTTACATATCTTATAAAGGGGGGGGGCGTTTTAAGCCCCTTTTTTATGTTTTGGGTGCAGGCCTTGCTAGGCTTTTACTTTTAAAAGCTAATTCTTGTGTAATATCACGTGCACGCTCTGTGGATAGAAATCCCATAATCTCAGATATTTTTTTTTCTTTCATGTGAGAGAGTATTTTCATGACTACAGACAAATTTAACAAGTCAAAAACCCGCGCTGCATCTTTTGGCTTCATATTTTCATATACTTTAGATAGTGATTGTTCTTTTGCAATCTCGCCTTTATCTAATTGCCCTAATTGACGTTTTACTTCTTCTTGTATTGTTTGTAAAGTCTCCCATTTTTCTTGAAGTTTTTTTTCAAAAAGTTCCAACTCTAGCTCTCTTTTATTGGTAGCCTTATCTCGTGCTTCTAACTGCATTCTACGCGCACCAAGGGCCTCTAGCAAACGAACTTCACTGGCAGACGTTATGCCTAAGGGGTCAAAAAAATCTTCTTTGGCTTCTTTAATAGCCTCAGTGCTGACAACATCACCTTCTGTTATGGACGTATCTTTTTTTGCTTCTTTTTTTTCGCCATCAATTATACCAACTATTTTTTCATCAACTGCCAAATTTTTGTTCGCTACCCCCTCTTCTGCTTGAATAGTATTTTTTTTATCATTATTGGTCGTCTCTTTTGCTGTTAATAACTGTGGCACAAAAGGCATCAGAATTTTCTCTATCGCTAACTGTGGCAATATAGTTTCCCCTGTATAGCGATCATGATAATCTAAAATTTTCAGCCCACCATATAAGAATATGATTAAACCTGTTATGTAGAAGAACTTACTAGATTTTAAATTACTGCCTATACCCTGCGTTACATAAACATCACGTAAAACCGAAGAATGATGAGATAAACTATCTTCCTGCGACCTATTTTGTGTAATATTTTTATATACTTTGAAGGACATTTTAAACTCTCTATAACTTCAATCTAGCGAAGATTTTTCATATTTTTCATAATAGAATCACTTACAGGCAAACCCTTTGGCATTGATGTCAGTCTGTGCGGTATATTCATTTGTGATGGAGAAGGTGTAATATCCGTCATGTTTTTTGACATTAACGCATCAAAATCTACAGATATTTCACTATTTTTCAATGTCTCATGAAAATTTTTCGGCAAGGCCCTATGAAGGGAATCAAATACAGTCTTAATTTCGGTTTCTGTTTGATGCGCCTCTTCAATCAAACGCTCCAGACGGTTCGTTGAGGTTTCAGCATACTCTAGTAATAGCTCTAAATCTTCCTTTAAATTTTGTGCTTTAGGCACATCCGTTGTTAATAATGTTTTTGTCTTTTGTGTTTGTTCTTTCAATTGCTGAATACCTAATGAAACTTTTTCAACAATACTATTGAACCCCTGAATTGCTGGCGTTACACTTGCACTAATATTTTTAAGAGAGTTCAAACGAATATTTAAGCGCCAGCAAAAACCAATAGCACAAAACAAAAGCAAAATCATTATACTGTCAAGTAAGAATGTTTCTATCATGATGATTCCCTTTTCCTTTTATAAAGTTCTTCGATACTAATCGCTACATTTCCAGATTTTTGACCAACTTTTCCAAGCCCTAAATCATAGCTTCCACATTTTAGCGCAACAGGTGCCGTTGGAGATGAATTTATAGAAAATTGGGAACCTACTTTCCACTTCAAGACTTCCCTTAAAGACAAAGTTTGATCAGGAAGAACAGCCTCAATAGGAAAATTTGTATCCCAAAGCTGAGATGCCAAGTGATTTTCCCATAAAGTATCACGTCCAAATTTCTCGCCCATATAACTTTGCGATAAATTATCTTTAATAGGGTCAATCATCACATAAGGTAATATGATGTCAATTAAACCACCACGTTCTTTGTCCATACTGATGTCAAGTTTACTTATAATTGCCGTCGTATTGTTTTTTGCAATTGCTGCAAAGTGTGGATTTGTTTCAATACGATTAAATTCAAAATCCAGTTTACACACAGGTTCAAATGCTTTGGTCAAATCTTCCATGATAATGCTTATGGTTCTAGATAGCAGTAACTGTTCTATTGTTGTAAATGGACGATTTTGTATCTGCAAAGACTTTCCGCTACTGTTGCCAAGTAAAACATCAATAATTGAATAAATCATTCGTGAATTTATGTAAACTAATCCTAAATTCCCCCATTTTTTTTCTTTAAAAACACCAATCATTGTTGGCATGGTTATACTGTTAATATAAGGACCAAAACGCACAGCAGATATTTCATTTAAAGAGACATCCACATTATCAGCAGTCAAATTTCTAAGTGAGGTAGACATAAAGCGAATAAGTCTATCAAAAACAACTTCCAACATTGGCAAACGCTGATAACTAACTTGATCACCACACATAATGCCTATTGCTGATGATACAGCCGCTTCACTGTTGTGTTTTTTGCCTGTTTGCGTTGCCGCTTTTTTCTGGGAGGGTTTGGCTGTTTTTTTATCTGTCATAATTATCTAATATAAAATTTTTGAACAAGCACATCTGTCACGCTAAAGGGTGCGACAACACGGTTAATTCTAATTAACATTTCTTGGCTCACACGTTCTATGCCTGCCATGCCTTCCAAGTCAGAAACATCCATTTCACGTAAAAATGTATGGAATTGATCCTGTATCATAGGTATAAAATGATTGACATTTTTTCGAACATTTTCATTTTCTAATGCAAGAACAAAAGATGCCGTTAATGTGCGCGAACGACTGCTTGTCTTTTTAAGGTTTATTGTAAGCTCTGGAATAGGCAAATAAGTCACAGATTTTGCCTTCAGCACTTCCGCAGCATTTTTTTCACTATCTGGATTTACGTCACCCATCATTAGGTCAAAAAGAGAGGTGAAAAATAAAACACCTAATAATGCACATGAAGACACAACAACACCAAAAATGATAAAAAGCTTCTTATGGCTTTTTTCAGGCTTATGACGCCCCCCCTCAGTGCTTTGCCCTGCTAATAATGGGTCAGTAACAGTTGCTTCTTCATTGTCCTTAGCCTTTTTATTTTCTTTTTCGGTTACTTTTTCTTTGTCTTTTTGCATTTTTTACACTAGGCAGAATCGCTCTCTACCTTTAGGATCGACGAATTATATTAAAAAACCCTTAACATTTTATATAAAATAGACTTATTATATAAATATAAATTTTAATAATTGAGTTTGACAAGATGGCTATTCAAACACTACAAGTAGATCAGGTGGATCTCAAAATATTATCAGAACTTCAAAAAAATGCATCCCTTTCTAATAGAGAGATTGCAAAACTTGTTGGCATATCTTTACCGTCATGCCTACGCCGTACAAAAGAATTAAAAAATAATTTTTTTTTGACTGGCGCTCATGCAAACATTAATGGTTCTTTACTGAACTTAGATCTTATTATTTATTGCGATGTCACTCTAGAAAAACACACGCATGAAGATTTGATTCATTTTCAAAAATCAATGCATACCCTAACATGCGTTCGTGAATGCCATATGGTTACAGGTACATCTGATTTCTTACTAAAAATCATCGTACCGGATATGAACGCTTATACCACTTATCTAACTCAATACTTAACCTCAAATAATAATATAAAGAGCGTTCAATCTCGCATGCTTGTACTAACAAGTAAAAAAGAGCCTGGCCTGCCTATTGACTTGCTACTTTCACCATATAAAAATTCTGTTCATCGCAATAAAGCAAGAATTGCATAAGAAAGTTTCTAGTTTTTTAGCAGCCTCATTACCAATTAAATTTGGGATAGAAAAACACGTTAAAATCTATATAGCCAAGGGATAGCGTAATATGAATTAAAAAATCACGCACCAAAAAAAACAATATTTTCCCATCAAGAAAAAAACTTATACTGAGCCTCCCGTTTGGTTACATTAACAAAAAAATATTGAACCCAAAAAGCGCTCCTATATTTTAGGTCTATGAAGCGCCTTTTATATCATCAAAGAAATTTTTAACTTTGGTAAAAAAGCCAGACGACTGGGGGCTATTGCTATTGCCTTTTTCAAGATCTTTAAATTGCGTTAATAAATCTTTTTGTTTTTGATTTAAGTGAACGGGGGTCTCTACCTTTATTTCTACAATCAAGTCACCCCTATAAGCGCTTTTAATCGCTGACATGCCCTTATGGCGCAAGCGCAGCTGCGTTCCACTCTGCGTACCTTCAGGAATGGTTAAAGCGACAGCTTTACTATCAATGGCTGGCAAATCAATACTACCACCCATTGCAGCCGTTACCATTGAAATAGGCACTGAACAATATAAGTCTTTTTCTGCACGTTTGAAAAATTTATGTGGTTTAACCGTAATATAAACGTACAAATCACCTTTGCCGCCCCCACGAAGACCTGCCTCACCTTCGCCTGTCATGCGAATACGTGTACCATTATCAACGCCAGCAGGAATTTTAACTTCTAGGTTTTTTTGTTGGCGTGTACGCCCTTGGCCGTGGCATGGTTTACATGGATCAGAAATTGTTTTACCAAGACCGTCACATGTTTGGCAGGTGCGCTCCATTGTAAAAATTCCTTGCTGAAAGTGAACAGCCCCGTGCCCTTTACATGTTTGACAGTTAATTGTTTTAGAATCTTTAGATCCACCAGATCCCTTGCAAGAACTACATACATCATTTGTCACAAATTGAATTTTTTCAGACAAACCCTCAAAAGCTTGCTCTAATGTTATTTGTAAATCATACCTAATATCTGAACCACGCAGTTTCTCAGGAGCTGAATTGAAACCACTTTGACCGCCGCCAAAACCACCAAATCCACGTAACATTTCCTCAAAAATAGAATTGGCATTAAAGTCTCCACCACCTTGATGGAAACCACCAAAACCACCACCGCGCCCCATACCTGCATTTTGATCAAAAGCAGCATGGCCGTATTGATCGTAAGCGGCACGCTTTTGTTCGTCAGATAAGATTTCATAGGCTTCTGTCATCGATCTAAATTTATCTTCAGCTACCTTGTCGTTAGGATTACGATCAGGATGATATTTCATTGCATTCTTACGGTATGCTTTTTTAATTTCATCTTTAGATGCAGTCTTGCTGACATTTAACAATTGATAGAAGTCTTGCTTTGACATGATATTTTAAACCTATTAATTTTATTCTTTTACATATGATATAAAAAAAGGGACAAACATACAAACTGCATGCAGCCCCTTTTATATTATTACCTTAAATAACTAACCTTTTTTCTGTTCATCAAGATCCACATAGTCAGCATCTACTGTATTTTCATTAGATTGCTTATCGGCTGAAGGTGTATCTTTATCGGCTTGTGCACTCGCTTGTGATGCTTTATACATTGCTTCACCAAGCTTCATAGAAGACTGCATTAAGGCATCAAGCTTTTCTTTAATCACATCATGGTCTTCAGATTCTAAAGATTCTTTCAATGTTTTTATATCGTTTTCAATAGCTGTTTTTTCTTCTTCAGAAATTTTATCACCATTTTCAGATAAACTTTTTTCTGTGCTATGAAGCATAGAATCAGCTTGGTTCTTAACATCAATTAATTCTTTACGTTTTTTATCTTCTTCTGCGTGTGATTCAGCGTCTTTCACCATCTTTTCAATATCATCATCGGATAGTCCACCAGATGCCTGAATTGTAATATGTTGTTTTTTGTTCGTCGCCTTATCCATTGCAGACACTTCAACGATTCCATTTGCATCAATATCAAATGTTACTTCAATTTGCGGTGTGCCACGTGGTGCTGGTGGAATTTCGTCTAAGTTAAACTCACCAAGAGACTTGTTATGCGCTGCAATTTCACGCTCCCCTTGAAAAACTTTAATTGTAACAGCTGGTTGGTTATCATCGGCTGTTGAAAATGTTTGTGATTTACGTGTTGGAATTGTTGTATTACGGTCAATTAAACGCGTGAAGACACCGCCTAATGTTTCCAAACCAAGTGATAGTGGAGTCACATCAAGCAAAACAACATCTTTAACATCACCTTGAAGAACACCACCTTGAATTGCGGCACCAATTGCAACAACTTCATCAGGGTTTACACCACGGTGCGGCTCCTTACCAAAAAATGCTTTTACAGTTTCAAAGATTTTTGGCATACGTGTTTGACCACCAACCATAATAACTTCATCAATATCTGATGCCTTAAGACCAGCATCTTTTAATGCAGCTTCACAAGGTGCAATTGTTCTTTTGATATAGTCTTCTACTAAAGCTTCTAATTTTGCACGTGTGATTTTAACATTTAAATGCTTTGGACCAGAGGCATCAGCCGTAATAAAGGGCAGGTTGACTTCTGTCTGCTGTGAAGATGACAGTTCAATTTTTGCTTTTTCCGCTGCTTCTTTTAAACGCTGCAAAGCTAATTTGTCTTTTAGTAAATCAACACCACTGTCTTTTTTAAATTCAGCTACGATATATTCAATAATGCGCATATCGAAATCTTCACCACCAAGGAACGTATCACCGTTTGTAGATTTTACTTCAAAGACGCCGTCCCCAATTTCAAGAACAGAAACATCAAATGTTCCACCACCGAGATCGTA
This sequence comes from Alphaproteobacteria bacterium CG_4_10_14_0_8_um_filter_37_21, assembly GCA_002791835.1. Taxonomy (GTDB): domain Bacteria; phylum Pseudomonadota; class Alphaproteobacteria; order Paracaedibacterales; family UBA11393; genus UBA11393. The sequence goes on from PFNE01000044.1 coordinate 14,787, forward strand.
AACAACAATTGTACCAGAGGATTTTTTTTCTAAGCCGTATGCAAGCGCAGCTGCAGTTGGTTCGTTAATAATACGTTTAACATCAAGACCTGCAATTTTACCAGCATCTTTTGTCGCTTGACGTTGCGAATCGTTAAAGTAAGCAGGAACGGTAATCACCGCTTCAGTTACTTTTTGACCTAAGAAAGATTCGGCTGTCTCTTTCATTTTTTGCAAAATACCGGCACTGATTTGGCTTGGCGATTGTTTTTCGCCGCGCACATCAACCCAGGCGTCGCCATTGTCAGACCTTACAATTTTATAAGGAACAAGATCCATATCTTTTTTGGTTAAAGGATCGTCAAAACGACGACCAATCAAGCGCTTAATCGCAAAAAATGTATTTTCTGGATTTGTTACAGCTTGACGCTTTGCCGGCTGCCCCGCCAATTTTTCACCAGATTCTGTGACAGCAACCATAGAGGGTGTTGTTCTAGCACCTTCTGCATTTTCAATAACGACAGCTTTACCGCCATCCATTACAGACACGCAAGAGTTTGTTGTTCCAAGGTCAATACCTATAATTTTACCCATGAAGATCTCCTAGTTTTTAAATTTATTCTGAGTGCACCTGAAATTAGCAGTCTGCACACGACTCTGCTAATACTATAACCAATTATTTTTAGACATTCAAGTTATTGTGCATTTTTTTCCTAAAGAAATAGAAAAAAATTCTCTAATATGCCTAACACAAGGTAAATTCTGGATATTCTTTGCAATTTTATTAAGAATGAAAACATAAATACAATAAGGTTAATAACTTTGTTGAAATGTCACTTCAATGAGTGTTAAGTCGTCACTTAATGCTAATTTTTCATTTTTGTCATCTAGTTTTTTTTCAACATAGGGAATCACAGGTTGACCATCTAACGTTTTAAAAAAATGATGAATATCATCATCATCAAAACTAAAACCAAGATCGTCTAAACATTCCCAAAGCAAATCGCTGTAAAGCAATAAAGAAGTATCTTTATCAAATTTAACAGATCTTTCTGCGTACTTTATCCCTGTCTCAATACCCAGGGGTAAACCAGAACTGTCACCTAATGTTATTTTTTTTGTTTTTTTGTTATAAAATATGGGAGACGTACTTCCGGCTGCAGCGTAAGTAAACGTGTTATGGCGTATGTCAACAACGCCGTATAAAAATGTGGCAAAATTACCAACTGCAAGCAGGTTTTTTAGTTTGTTATTTAAGGTTTGCAATAACAAACTGGGTGTAAATTGGTTTTTTTCCTGATCTTTTATTAATGTATGAATACGAAATGTGCTAAGCGCTGCATGTAATCCTTTGCTGACAAAGTCACAAATCCATACACCAAAACGATGCTCATCTAAGGGTAATATCCCCCATAAATCTCCGCTCAAATATTGGCACGGTTTAAATAAGTACCCAACTTTTACTTGATATTTTTTTTGAATTTCTGTCAGAACTTTTTTCTGTGGCATTAAAGAGTATTGCAAACTTAAAGCGCTACGTATGTCACCTTTCATCATGCATTCAAAATTTTTTAATCGTTTCAATTCTTGCGCATTATGAATATGAAAGATCAGCCTAGACTTTAGTTCATTTGCACGCACGCAGGGTTCAATATAGTCAGAAATATTATGCATCCATGCTTCTTCTCGTGCTGAATAATTATCACTATACATAACGATTGCAAGCTCTGTTTGAGAGAAATGTTGACGTATTTGCGCTAACAACTTTATCGCATTTTTACCAGGGTTAACGTCATGCACAATCACAAGATCTGGTCGTTCATCTTGAATCTCGTCCATTAAATCACCGTCACAGTCTATGCACGTAATATTCATAAAAGACAGATTTGTCAAAATTTTAGAAAGGTTGCAAATATTTGTTTGATGATTGCAAACTATTAAAATAGATGCATCCTGTGGCTTTGTTTGCTGGTATGCCATAATAATACTAATGCTCTATTAGAAAAATTGTATCAAACTTACCCAATTCCAGCATTTTTCCAACTTGCCCCTGCGGGCTTTTTATCGTGATTTGCACCTTATGTCTAAAGGCTTTATCACGGGCCATGAGTAACATACCCATCCCAGCAGAATCTATAAAATCTAACTCTGATAAATCAATAATACATTGTTGGTTTTCATGTTCCCCAACAGCGTTGGTAATATAATTAAAATTATTATAATCAGTGTAAGTAAGGCGCCCTTTGATGGTAATATGAAGATTTCCTAGTGTACTATCGATAGCATATTTCATAGAAACCCCTTGTGATTGTTTATTCATATTGATAGCACATATTTGATTTTAACATTATAAAGCTTTACATTTGGTTAATATTTACAAATAAGTTATCAGCTAAATTTAAAATCTGTCATCCAATATTTGACATTTTGTTCAAACCAGCATGATACAGATAATTTTTTACAGATTTTTCACAGTGTGATATAATTTTACCATATACACTCATTGTAATTTTTATTTTGGTACAGAAAAAAAATACAGAAGTATCTAATCAGCTTTTAATAGAAGCTTATGAAAAAATGCTTTTAATTCGGCGTTTTGAAGAACGCTGTGGCCAGCTTTATGGTATGGGGCTTATTGGTGGTTTTTGTCATCTTTATATTGGGCAAGAAGCGGTTGTTATGGGGCTACAATTGTCACAACAACCACAAGATACCGTCATTACATCTTACCGTGATCATGCACATATGATTGCATGCAATATGGACCCACGTGGCATTATGGCCGAACTTACTGGACGTGCATCAGGTTATTCCAAGGGCAAAGGCGGTTCAATGCATATGTTTTCTAAAGAAAAGAAATTCTTTGGGGGTCATGGTATTGTTGGTGCACAAGTTTCGCTTGGAACAGGCCTTGCTTTTGCGCATCAGTACAAAAAAGATAATGGTGTTTGTGTTGCTTATATGGGTGATGGCGCTGCTAACCAAGGCCAGGTCTATGAATCTTTAAATATGGCAAGCCTTTGGAATTTACCGATCGTTTATGTGGTTGAAGATAATGAATACGCTATGGGAACTTCCACCAAACGCCACGCAGCTGACACAGACTTTACGAAACGTGGAGATGCTTACGGCCTTGCTACTAAAAAAGTAAATGGTATGGATTTTGTTGAAATATATGAAGCGGGCCTTTGGGCATTAGAACATGCGCGCACAAAAGGCCCTGTTTTACTTCACGTAAAAACGTATCGTTACCGGGGGCATTCTATGTCTGATCCAGCAAATTATCGCAGTAAAGATGAAGTAAATGAGATTAAAATTAACAATGACCCTATCCAACGCGTTAAAACATTAATTGAAGAAAAAAAATTAATGTCAGCAGAGGACTTTAAGGCATTAGATGCAAAAATTAAAGACATTATGCTAGATACAGTTGAATTTGCAAAAACAAGCCCGGAACCAGAGGAACACGAATTGTATACAGATATTTTGGTGGAGGCTTAAATGATGAAAACATTAACCGTACGCGAAGCCTTGAACGAAGCAATGGTTGAAGAAATGACACGCGATGAATCTGTTTTTTTAATGGGGGAAGAAGTCGCTGAATATAACGGTGCCTATAAAGTAAGCCAAGGGTTGCTTGATAAATTTGGCAACAAGCGGGTTATTGACACCCCTATTACAGAACATGGCTTTGCCGGTGTTGGCGTAGGCTCTGCATTTTTAGGGTTAAAACCAATTGTGGAATTTATGACGTTCAACTTTTCAATGCAGGCCATCGACCAAATCATAAATTCGGCCGCCAAAACGCTTTATATGTCTGGCGGACAATTAGGATGTCCTATTGTTTTTCGCGGACCAAACGGTGCAGCGTCTCGTGTGGGGGCCCAACACTCTCAATGTTTTGCTAGCTGGTATGCACATTGTCCTGGTCTAAAAGTTGTGAGCCCTTATGATGCAGCTAGTGCAAAAGGTTTGTTAAAGTCAGCCATTCGTGACCCAAATCCAGTTGTGTTTTTAGAACACGAACTGATGTATGGCCAATCTTTTGATGATGTACCCGACAATACAGAACATTTAGTTCCAATTGGAAAAGCTGCCATCGTTCGCGAAGGAACAGATGTTACCATTACAGCATTTTCCATGATGGTTGGTTACGCAATGAAAGCCGCAGAAATTTTAGCGGAACAAGGTATATCTGCAGAAGTTATAGATCTTAGAACCATACGCCCCCTTGATACACAGACAATTATAAATTCTGTAAAAAAAACCAACAGAATTGTAAGCGTTGAAGAAGGTTGGCCTTTTGCTGGTATCGGGTCAGAAATTTGCATGTTGATTTGTGAACAAGCATTTGATTATCTGGACGCAGAACCCAAACGTGTTTGTGCAAAAGATGTACCCCTACCCTATGCTGCTAACTTAGAAAAACTTGCCTTACCGCATACCAATGATATTATAAATGCCGTAAAAACTGCTTGCTACAAGGCCTAGATCCGAATAAAACAGTATGCGATAAAATAATTCAGCGTAAAGGGGAAGGTATAGCCTTTTGGGCGCGTGAAGGTATAGCCTTTTGGGCGCGTGAAGGTATAGCCTTTTGGGCGCGTATTGTTTATGATGTTTTATGTGTTTCATATCAATAGGTAAGTCGTTCATGTCGATTTCAAAAGATTTAGTTCAGTCTATAAAATCATGGCCCTTTGAAGAGGCACGAAAAATTTTTCAGCATGTAAACGGCACAACACCAGATAAAGGATATATATTACTTGAAACTGGTTATGGCCCCTCTGGATTACCGCATATTGGCACTTTTGGCGAAGTCGCTAGAACGTGTATGGTGCGTCATGCGTTACAACAAATGACAGAAATTCCAACACGCCTATTTTCTTTTTCAGATGATATGGATGGCTTTCGTAAAGTACCAACAAATCTTCCCAATCAAGATATGCTAGCGCAACATCTTGGAAAACCGCTAACGATGGTCCCAGATCCTTACGGTGAATGTGAAAGTTTAGGTCACTACAATAATAGAATGCTGCGTCGTTTTCTTGATTCTTTCAATTTTGATTATGAATTTCAAAGTTCCTCAGATTGGTATAAATCAGGAAAATTTGATGATGTATTAAAGTCGATCATAGATCATTATGATGCAATCATGGATGTTATTTTGCCAACACTTGGTCCAGATCGCCGTGCAACATATAGCCCTTTTCTACCAATTTGCCCAACAACAGGTGTTGTATTGCAAGTACCCGTTATAGAACGTAAATTAGATAGCCATACAATCGTCTATAAAGACCCAAAAACTGAAAAATTAGTTGAAGTTCCTGTTACAGGTGGCAACGTCAAATTACAATGGAAAGTCGATTGGGGAATGCGCTGGGCTGCTTTTAATGTGGACTATGAAATGTCTGGAAAAGATTTAATTGATTCTGTTAAATTATCTAGCAAAATCTGTCGTATATTAGGAAAAAAGGCGCCTGTCAATTTAACATACGAACACTTTTTAGATGAAGACGGACAAAAAATTTCCAAATCGAAAGGAAACGGCTTAACAATTGATGAATGGCTAAAATACGCGCCAACAGAAAGCTTAAGCTATTACATGTATCAAACCCCAAAGCGTGCAAAACGGTTATTCTTTGATGTGATTCCTAAAAATGTTGATGAATATTTAACACAAGTTTCTAAGTATTCAAATCAAGATGACGTAAAACGCATTGAAAACCCCGTTTGGCATATTCATCACGGCAAGCCATCCACGCCTGAAAGTGGCTTAAGCTTTGGCATTTTATTAAACCTTGCGTCTGTTTGTAATACAGAAGATAAATCTGTTTTATGGAGCTTTGTTGAAAAATACATAAAAGGCGCAACGCCTGAAGCCATGCCTTTTTTAGACAAGCTTATTGGTCATGCACTTACGTATTATCAGGACTTCATTAAACCCAAAAAGAAATTTAAAGAACCAAGTGAAGTAGACCAAAAGGCAATAACCCAACTGAAAGAGGGTTTAATTGCGTTACCTAAAAATGCAGAAGTTGAAACTATTCAAGCACTGGTTTTTGAAGTCGGCAAACAACACGCATATGAAAGCTTACGCGATTGGTTTAAAAGCTTATATGAAGTATTACTAGGCCAAACTGAAGGACCACGCATGGGGTCATTCATTGCACTATACGGCATCGATAATATGATTGCCTTAATGAAAAAAAAGGGACTTTAAGTACGGCAGCCTCTACTTATTGGCTATCGGTTAATTACGTCTATAGAATTAAACACCAATTAAAAGATTACCAACAGCATTTAAGGTGGAAGAAAATTAAGTAAGCTGGTTATTAAGACAGATACAGTGCAATTGCTGTTAAAGGCAGTATGCTTGAAAAAACTTTAATATTTAATCCGTTTTATGTTCCTAAAAACATGATCTATAATTCTGCATTTATTGTGGTTATTTTTGAACCTTAATGCTGTTGATGTGTATATCTGTAATTGGCCATTTATGTGTAAAATGTTTTTTGTACACATAAAGCATTCTTTTTTTTATGGTATCTTTATTTGGTGGTTCATGTGCACACCATAGAAAATTAAGTGCGTAATACAAATCTTTAAATATGTAATGATAAATGTAGGGTACATTAAATTTAGCAAGAACCCAGCTGTCTTCTTGAACCTCCAAGGTACAGTTAATCGTCACAGTATGATAGGGATGCAAACTATGAAAAATAGGTATTTTAAACTCTGTTAAGCTTAAAAATGGTTTTTCGGGCTGTATAAATTCTTTTTTATCATGTAGTTTTTTTTTTGTTGTGCCACTCAAATTGGCGGGAGCCATAAAAAACAGAATGGAAAGTAAACCACAAAAAAAATGTTTTATAAAGTTTATATAAGATGCAACAAACACGAAATCCATAACAAAAAAAGTGTCATACTTATAGCATACAGTACGTACTTTAATATTTCGTTAATGGAGCGGGCGAAGGGATTCGAACCCTCGACCCCAACCTTGGCAAGGTTGTGCTCTACCCCTGAGCTACGCCCGCTAAAACATTTCTGTTAAAACTATTCTAAACAATTATAATCTTCGTATCAAGTGAATAATGAAAAAAACTTTCATTTCTTACCATAAAAGCCCATATTTATAGGTAATTTAAATAAGAAGGTCTTGAACATCAAAAAAATGGCAGCTCATATGACTTTATTTTTTTCCCAAGAAGTATCTTGTGGCTCTACTACAAAGCCTTAAAAATGAGATATACAGCCATCTATACACAAACAATAATGCGCTAAAATTTTTTCATCGTTAAAACATTTTTGACCTACATTAAGTTACTAAAGTCGCCAGCATTAGGGTCTTTTATCAGTATGAATGTGGCCAAAACAGTTTGTTTGGGGTCTATATGTGCGTCTTTAAAGGCATTAAAGAAGGTGTTAACAGATTTATAGGCATTCACCCAAAATTCTAAAGGTTGTACCATAACAAATTTTGGTTTTTTTTCTGATAATATCCATTTGTGAAGCTGGTTTAACACACATACAAAAAATGGTTTTAACGACTTATCTTGCATAACTATATCTCTTGAGAGTGCCTCTACACCAGAATTATCACCTTGAAGCACTTGTGATAATACTGCTTCAAACTTTTCATCTAAAATATGATTATCAAAGATTTCAGCATCCCCCTTTAAGGCTAGTACATGGCAGCGAGAGCGTATTGTAGGGAGTATGGTCCCAGGCTGATGGCACAGTAAAAGCATTAATATTTTAGCAGGTGGGGCTTCTAATATTTTAAGCAAGGCATTTGCACCAAAGCGATTCATATCATCTATGGCATCAACAATAATGACCCGCCAGCCTAGTACGGCAGATTTTTTTTCTAAAAACTTTTTAATACTTTTAGCAGTTTCAACATTAATTTCTCGTGAACGTGTACCGTCTTCTTGCAAGGGGCGTTCAACATACAGATAATTTGGGTAGCACCCCATTTCAATTTGCTTATCTATTAATGAATTAGGCATGCCGTGTTGTTGCAATTCACTTGAATACAGCATTGCTTTTGCAAGTTTTTTTGCAAAAGCAGCTTTAGGAACGGTGATATCACCTGTTAGTAACCAGCACGGGGCCAGTGTATCTTCATTTTGGTGACGTTTAAAATATTCAATATGTTGCGCTGTTTCTATCATTATCCTGATTTTCTTTGTTTAATGCATCGCCTGTTTCAAGGGTACCCTGTGGTGCCTCAATTACGGGTTCTATTTCTTTTGGGCTTTCTTTTACTGTAATGTAAATGACAACCTCTTTTACGCCACTAGTTGTTGATAATAACAGCTTAACAGACGACATTTCTGCCTTAGATTCAGCTGTTCCCATAATATATACAGTTCCAGCAATTGTTTTCATGAAATAATTTAAACTGTTTACACCTTTTTCTGCTAAAAATTTTGTTTTAAGTTTTGCTGTAATCCATGCATCGGCCGTAAAGTCTAACAAAGATGCTGCCTCAGATGTTTGAATATGGTTATAAACGGCTTTAACACCATCTGATTTCCAAGCAATTTTTTCAACATCATTTCCAATAGATGGGTCTTTGACAAAGCCCGTTAAAAGCACTTCCCCCATATGAACATCAATATCTACTTGTGTAAAAATTTCAGATGATTTTTGATGAAGGCGCGCTGCAATCAAGCCATTAATACTGTTGTCGTTTATGGTGCCTGATACACCCTTATCCTTTAAGGCTAAGGTTCCAACGGCACCGCCACCAACAATAAGAAAGGGTGCTACACAGCCTGTTAAGACGATCGCGCTAAGTGATAATGTTAAAATACTTTTTTTATTCATAAGGTTTCTCCAAATGCATTTTCTATGTGATGAATAATGCTACTGTCTTTGGATAATAAAACAACGTCAAAGCGAATAAAAGGGTGTTTCTTAATAAGCTCACTATTATTTGCAATAAAATGTTGTGCAGCAGTCGTTAATCGTTGCCTTTTAAGTAAAGTAATGGATTCAATGGCATCCCTTTTCTTTTTTCGGTAGCGTACTTCAACAAAAATTAGAAAATCGTCTTTTGTTGCGATAATGTCAATCTCTCCTGAGGCTGCCCGATAGCGTTCAGTTATTAAGGTGTATCCTTTTTGTTCTAAGAAATGTTTTGCAAAAACTTCTGATTTCAAACCAATATCATAAGCGTTAGACATCTGCGTTATTCTTTTTTAAAACGTAGGCAAGTTTTTGCAAGGCATTTTTTTGCATTTCTGCTTGTGTTAGGTTCTTAGGGCACGAAATATAAACTTCTGTTCCCGTTACCTGATCAGCAGCTGTAACTTTCACGAAAGTGGAGAAAGTTTGAAAAACAAATATGACGCCGTTATCATTTGTTTGCATTTTGAGTGTTTTTTGTTTATCCTCTAACCTTAAGAATAATATAAAGGATTTTAAAATGGAAGTTATGAATATGGGGGGCGTTTCCGCCGACCAACTACGTCTTATTATTGATAAAATTGAAAGATTAGAAGAAGAAAAAGTGCAACTTGGTGAACATATTAAGGATGTTTACAGCGAAGCAAAAGCAGAAGGCTTTGATGTTAAAACGATTCGAACTGTTGTTCGTATGCGTAAAATGAAGCCTGAAGAAATGAACGAGCAAGAAGAAATGCTAGAGATTTATCTGTCAGCACTTGGTATGCGCCGTAGTGAACAACAAGAAGCAAGTTAATTAATTAATAGAAATTGGTGTAATCATGGGATTTAATTGCGGTATTGTTGGCCTGCCTAATGTTGGAAAATCAACACTTTTTAATGCGTTAACGCGCACAGCTGCAGCACAGGCTGCCAATTATCCTTTTTGCACGATAGAACCGAATACAGGTCGTGTTGGTGTACCTGATGAACGTTTAGAAAAACTTGCAAAAATTGCAAACTCTGCAAAGGTGATTCCAACGCAATTAGAATTTGTAGATATTGCAGGACTGGTTAAAGGCGCTTCAAAAGGTGAAGGGCTTGGCAATCAGTTTTTAGGTCATATTCGTGCTTGTGACGCTATTATTCATGTGCTGCGTTGTTTTGAAGACGATGATATTACCCATGTAGATGGATCTGTTGATCCTTTGCGTGATTTATTAACGATTGAAACAGAGCTTATGCTATCTGATATGGAATCCTTAGAAAAACGTATGCATGCTTTAGAAAAAAAAGCAAAAGGTGGCGATAAACAAGCAAAAGAAACCTTAGAATGTATTTCTATTGTGTTACCAGTACTACAAGCGGGAAAGGCAGCGCGCGTTGCCGAAATGCCTGAATCTTTAGAAAAAAGTTTTCAAGAACTGCAGTTACTAACGACAAAGCCAATTCTATATGTTTGTAACGTTGGGGAAGAAGACGCAGCGCAAGGTAATGATTTTTCAAAAAAAGTATTTGATTATGCTAAAGAAACAAATGCCAGTGCTGTTGTTATTTCAGCTAACATTGAAGCAGAAGTATCAACACTTGAAAATGACCATGAACAGTTGGAATTTTTAGAAAGCCTGGGCCTTAAAGAGACAGGCTTAAATCAAATTATTAAAAAGGGGTATGACCTGTTAAAATTGCTGACCTTTTTTACAATAGGCCCGAAAGAAGCGCGTGCATGGACTACTCACCAAGGTTATAAAGCGCCACAAGGTGCTGGTGAAATTCATACTGATTTTCAACGCGGTTTTATTTGTGCAGAAACAATTGCTTATCAAGATTATATTGATTGTGATGGGGAATCCGGTGCTAAAGCACAAGGTAAAATGCGCGTAGAAGGTAAAGAGTACGATATTAAAGATGGTGATATTTTTCACTTTAGGTTTAATGTATAAGGTAGATTGAAAATGAATATATCCCTTCTTTGCTGTTTAATAGTTAGCACTGTTTTTTGCTTTTCTGAAGAATATGCAGAAAACTTAGAAGCACTGAAAGATGGTATAGAATTAGGCCAAAAAATTTTGGATGAAAAAGTAGTACGTTATAATGATCTCCTTAAACAACACCATAAAAAAAAACAAGGCATAAAGAACTATCAAAAGATAGGGGTCGTTGCCGATAAGAAAGAAAACAATACACAGCAGCCAAAGGAAACCGCTGATGAGCGTGAATTAAGGCTTTTAAGTTTAGCAATTGAAGAAGAACAAGCCGTTATTGATAAAAGAGTGGAAGACTACAATAAGACACTACAAAAAAAATCAGATAAAGAAGCACAAGACAAAGAACGTGACAATTTATTGGGGCCGCTTCATGAAGAAATTCGTCGTTTAACGCATATAGTTGAACAGTTGCAAAAAGATATAAATGAATTGAAACAACCTGGAATGACCCCTTTAAAAGTGGCTATTAGCCCGGAGAGAAAAAACATTCAAAATGCATTTGAACAGGCCTTGGCCGATGTCAAAAACAATGTACGCGAGGGCATTACTAAGCTAGTAAATTTGATGACAGCCCACCCTGATGAGGTATTAGCGATTGAGGCCAATTTACAACTAGGTAATGCTTATAATCAAATAGGTCGTTGGGATGATGCTTATGCTGCCTTTGACAGCGTAATGACAGATAGTCGAACAATTATTCCACAAATCATTGAGGCAAAACTAGGAATGGCAGAAACACAAATAGGTAAAAATGACCGTGAATCTGCTTGCATGACGTTAATACAATTAGAAAAATCAAACAACCCAATGTCTCAACTACAATTAGATAGATATCAAAGATTGCTTGTGGACTATCATTGTTCTAGTAAAATGGATCGAGATGAGAGAAAAAAAGAAAAGACTAATAAAAACGTTTTCATTGATTAATGACACATTTGTAAAATAATAGGATTTTAATTATGACAAAAGATATGAAGTTTGAACAAGCTTTAGGTGATTTAGAAGAACTTGTAAAATCATTAGAAAATGGACAGCTGCCTTTAGAAGACGCTATTCAAGCATTTGAAAAAGGCGTGGCATTAAAAACAGTTTGTGAAGACAAATTAAAACAAGCCCAACTTAAAATTGAAAAAGTAATGAGCAAAAATGGTAAAGTAGATATTACACCATTTGAAGCATAATTAATAATTAGAAAAAGTACCCTTTACATGAAATTTTCCCTTTCCTGGTTAAAACAACATTTAAAAACAACAGCCTCTACTGATGATATTGCTGTAGCCTTAACAAACATTGGCTTAGAAGTTGAAGAAATTATTGACCCAAGTCAAAGTTTAAAGGGCTTTGTTGTTGGTTACGTTGAGTCTTGCCAAAAACACCCCGATGCAGATCGGTTGTCGCTTTGTATGATTAACGATGGGTCAGGATCACTTCAGCAAGTTATTTGTGGTGCGCCCAATGTAAGACAAGGTTTGCATATTGCTTTTGCACGTATGGGGTCTATCGTGCCCTCTACAGGCCAAGTTTTAAAAAGAGGAAAATTACGTGGCATTGAAAGTTGTGGCATGGTTTGCTCTGCAAAAGAATTGCTGCTAGGTGAAGAATCAGACGGTATTATGGAGCTTGATAATGCATCTGAACCGGGTACAGCGCTTGTTGAAACGTTTAAATTAGACAACCCTATATTTGACATTAGTATTACACCCAATCGCGCAGATTGTTTTAATGTGCGCGGTATTGCGCGCGATTTAGCTGCATATGGTGTAGGAGAGTTTATTGACAATTCAACAGTTTTAAATACGGACGGTTTGCCTTCTGCTTTAAAAATTAATATTCATGATAAAGAAGCCTGTCCTTATTTTTCTGCCATTAAAATTGACCATGTGAAAAATTGCCCAAGTCCGCTTTGGTTAAAAAAACGTATTGAAGAAGCTGGTCAGCAGTCCATTTCAGCACTTGTTGATATATCTAATTTTATCATGTTTGACTTAGGTCAACCATTGCATGTGTTTGATGCAAAAATGATTGAAGGCAACATCAATGTACGTTTATCTGATGATGGTGAAGAATATGTTGCTTTAAATGAAGAAACATATTCGCTTAAAAACGATATCGTGATCGCTGATGATAAAAAGATACTGGGCCTTGCTGCAATTAAAGGTGGCTTGCATTCAGGCACACAAATGGACACAACGTCCGTTATTGTTGAAGCTGCGTTGTTTAATAAAATTAATATTGCAAATTCTGGGCAGCGCTTGAATTTGTTTTCAGATGCACGTGCGCGTTTTGAACGTGGTTTAGATACACAGTTTGTGCATAATGCTTTGTCACGTGCTGTAGAGCTGATTCAAGAGGTTTGTGGTGGTGATGTTGTCGGTTTTAGTGCAGAAGGTTCAATGCCACAACGTGCGCAACCTTTTGATGTATCTTTATCGTTCTTATCTCAAAAAGCAGGACAAGCATTCACACAAAAACAAGTCATAACATATTTAGAAAAACTTGGTTGCAGCGTGTCTGTTAAAGATGATGATATTTTTGTCGTGAGCACCCCATCCTGGCGCCATGATATAGAAAAACCTGAAGATATTTTAGAGGAAGTGTTAAGGCTGCATGGGTATGATAATATTAAGGAGGAATCGCTTCCTTTAATGCCCGTTCAGGATAATTTTACCTTAACCCATAAAGCAAAACGTCGCCTAGTGAACGCAGGATTAGATGAAGTGTACACATTTTCAATGATTGATGCAAAAACTGCTGATTATTTTAAAGCTGATAAAGTCGTCGTACCCATTTTGGCACCTTTAAATAGTGAGCTTGCTATTTTGCGCCCGAGTCTGATTCCAAGCCTTATAAAAGTGGCGCAACACAATAAAACAAAAAGTATTGCGAATGTTTCTGTATTTGAAGTAGCGCCCGTTTTTTATATGCACAATGATACACCGTCTCAAAACATAAGTTTGGCAGGTATTCGCTTTAATAAAACGCATGATACACACTGGGCTGCAACACCCAGAATTTACGATATTTTTGATACAAAAGCAGATGTACTGGAGGCACTTGAAGCCTTTAATATTAAGGAATCTAGCTTGCAAATTTCAATAAATACGCCAGATTATTATCATCCAAAACGCTCTGGGTGTTTGATGCAGGGCAAAAAAGTTATTGCTTATTTTGGTGAATTGCACCCTAAAGTTCTTAAAAATTTGAATATAAAAAATCCCTGCCTGGGTTTTGAAATTCTCATACATAACCTGCCAAATGTTAAGGCAAAAGTTACCAAAGGGGTAATGTTTTCACAGTATCAGCCTGTCAATCGCGATTTTGCCTTTATTATGGACAAAGCAACGCCTGTTTCTACTTTAATGAACACAATTAAAAAGGTGGATCAAAACCTTATTCAAGATGTTTTAGTTTTTGATGTGTATGAGGGGGATAAGCTGCCAGCAGATAAAAAATCTATTGCAATTCGTATTAAGGTACAATCAGATGATAGAACACTCACTGATGATGAAATGATGAATATACAAAATAAAATCATTTCTGAAGCATCTAAAATGAATGCGCTGATTCGTGACGGTCAGTAAACAAGACTTTTCCAATCTTCTATCTTGGGCGAATGTAGTGAAAATGCCTGAATAAGCTTACTGCAGTTTATAAGTAAATTGGTTTGGTGGGGGGTTAAGCTGCATAACTTCACAATGTAAATCCCCAATCAGGCTTAGAATTGTGATGATTTCACAATTATTGTTTCTTTTTCTGTTATTTTCTGTGCTTTATGAATAGCAACTATACCACCTGTTAAATTTTTGTAGGATGCATGTATAAATCCTGTATCCATCATCATATTTTTCAATGTTTCTTGGTCTGGAAATTTACGAATACTTTCCACTAAGTATTTATAAGATTCTTGGTCTTGCGCAATCAACTTTCCCATTTTAGGAATAACTGAAAATGAATAGCAGTCATAGGCCTGTTTTAACACCCGGGATATTGGCTTAGAAAATTCTAAACAAAAAAAAGACCCGCCTGGCTTTAATACACGCAGTGCATCTGACAATACTTTTTCTTTATATGTACAGTTGCGCAATCCAAATGATATCGTCACAAGGTCAAATGACGCATCCTCAAAGGGTGTTGATTCAGCATTACCAACAGTCCAATTTAGGTTATGTAAAATCCCCTTATTAATAGCACGATTTTGGCCAACTTCGATCATATCGTAAGTTAAGTCACACAGTGTGATTTCTGGAATCAAATGGTTGAAATTTTCTACAATACCAAAAGCAATATCACCCGTACCGCCAGCAAGGTCTAACACCTGGCAAGCTGACTTTTCTATGGGAAGGTTTGAAATGAAGTAATCCTTCCAATAACGATGAAGCCCACCGCTCATCACATCGTTCATACGATCATAGTTTGATGCAACATTTTTAAAGACGCCCTGTACCAGCTTCTTTTTAACGGCAGACTCTACATTCTTAAACCCAAAATCGGTAAACATCATCAAAATTATAGTATAAACTTTAGTTTATATTAGCATGTTTAAAGTACGCTCAAACAACTTTTTCAGTTAATATCGCTTCGACCAGACAAAGCCAGCAGAACTAGCGGTAGATGATTCTTCATATTCGCTATTATTATTACTTTTACGCTGTGCAGCAAGCGCTGCTTCAAAAGATAAATTATCTGTAATAGCGGTCTCTATTGCCAATTTACTGGTGCCTTGAGCGGCACCTTGTTCAACAAGAACTTCCGTATTATCAGTGATTTTTTTGCCAATTCGCACAGCATGATTTGTTGCACTGTTATCACCAACCACTGCATTCGAATCAATTTGTTCCGTAATTTCAAATGTATCAAAGCCGAAACCCTTTCGAATATCATCCATAATATTAAAGCCTTTTTTACCCTTTAACCGACCTAAAGCAGCAGCAAGCTGAATACTTTGCCCAGCACTAACAGAACCAGCAAGCTTTCCAAATAACATCAGTGATAACACTTCGTCTTGTGCATATGACGGTGAGGATTTAAAGGATACTGGCGCGTCTTGATTGGTATCAATAATCATTTTAAGCTCTACATCGCGTACTGTCTTACCAGCTGTCATTAAAAGCCAAACATCATTTCGTTTCTGTTTTGAAAATGCAACATGTGCAGAGTCAATTTTTAAAGCTGAGCCAAAAAAATCAAGAACACCACTTTTTAAGAACAATTTTCCGTCAAGGGACGGCCCAGCAATTGGCCCCACGACGCCCATTTCTCCTTCCCATACACTGTGGCGAATAATATTACCATGTATCGCCAGCTTACCATGTGTTTTTAACGTAAGGTCTAATGGCAAAATTTCCCGTTCACTCACCAAATTATGTTCTTTTTGATATTCTTTCGCATATTTGCGCTTTTTCGGATCTTTTAGATGGATCAGCGGAATATCATCACTTGTATCAATTTCATTTAAATTAATGGCTATTTTTTCAATATCTGCATGGCCAGTAATTCTTGAATAAATCCCCTCACCTTGAATTTTTAGATCTCCACTTCCTGTGCCCACAATGCTGTCACTATTTACAAGCAAGAAATTACGCACAATAAAATTCATATTCACATATGGTTCTAATAAATTTTTAAAATCAATGGATCCAGACATCTTTAAATGACCAGTATTCCAACGCTTTCCAGGTATAACGAGCGGTTCATCCGTTGCAAAGAGCGATTCAATATTAATCTTTGTACCTTGGGCCTTTAGGTGGGCATTGATTTTACTAATAACCGTACCGAATTCAGCCAATTCCACATAGGCATTTTCTGTCCTTATATCACCATTCAGCATTGGATTCAGTACGTTACCACTCAAGCCTAATTGACAGTCAATTTTGCCACTAAGGCGATCGCCAGTTGCCACAATTGCAGAAATAAGGGAAAGATCAAAATATCCCTTCATGGAAGCATGTATTGGTTTTTCTTTAATTTTTGAGATAAAAAAACTACCATCAGCCATAAAGTCTGCCATATTTTTTCCTAAAATTTTTGCTTTCCATTCAACATGATCAGCTTTTTTCATGACTTGAAAATCACAATCCAGAGTTTCTTCAACACCTGGTGCAAAGACATTTAACTGCCCCCATTGAAGACCTTTTCCCGAAATAGATGCTTTTACGTTGGGTAAACTGTCTGTTCCAAATAAAGAAATTTCACCGTTAAGTTTCCCAACTAAAAGCGTTTTGTATAAAAACCAATTTATAATACCAACAGGCAAATTAGATACTTTAATAAGGCCAGTCCATTTTTGTGAATTGCCTTTTATATGGTGTACTATATTTTGAAAACTAATGTCGCCACCATCTGACTGCAAAACGCCGTTTGTAATTTTTAGCGGCGATAAATTTATGCTAACAGGACTTTGCAAATGAAGCTTTTTCTTTAAATGTTCAATGTGAAAAACATTTAAGTCAGCCTCATTTTTTTCAGCATTGAACCTACCTTGGACATCTATTATAACAGGTGAACTTAAATAGCCAATTTTATGTGAATTTGCTTTAACAGAAAAAAATATGTTATTAAAAATATTACCTTTTAAAGACACATCGCCTGTCTGTGCTATAAATAATTTTCCAATCGCTAACTGTTCAATCGTTTGTGTAAAATTAAGGTCACCGTTTCCATTTAAATCACCCTTTATTGTGACAAGCTCTGTTTTTGAACGTGGTGAATTGAAATATTTTGAACGCAAATCAACATTAATTTTTCCCTTTTTAGATTGGGGGGCATATTTATTAAAATGCACACCACCTTCTAAATGCCCAACTGTTGCAAAATCAAAAAGTGTTGTGATCGGTGCCATATCTTTAATATCGACATTAATTTTTCCATTAAATTCACGAAATTGTTCGTCCGTTAACAAGTCTATTTTTATTTTATTATCACCGCGTGGCATGATAGAACCGTTAATAGATATTGTATTATTCTGTATCCCGATTGAGATAGAACTATCTTCAAAAAGGGATTCTTCATGACCACTTTTTAAGGTAATGGTATTTTGAGAAAAATCTTCATTTGTGTTCAATGTGAACAAATTATTATAATTTAATTTAAATTCAGCTTTGACGCCTTTATCGTAAATAATTTTAATCGGCTGTTTAGCCATTACCACCTTGTTAAGCATAGTACTGTGCCACATTTCTTCTGGTAATAAGATCTCAGATTCAATTCTATCCTCCGCCCTCTTTGTTTTAAGATCGATTTGACAACTATCAATATTTAAATATTTTTTAACAATTGGCCCCGATAAACTAAGCGCCCCTTTTGCTTGATCAACCGAGGTTAACATGGACATAAAACTATCAGTTGCACTGCTTTGTGCTGTACCTGACAAATTCACATTTAATAAAGAAGCATGTACACTTAGGTGGTCTATTTCTAGTGTGTGTTTTTTTGCAAGGAAACCAGCAAAAGACATAGTTTCTAGTTTTCCAAAAACGGGTAATGTAAAATCTGCTGTATTGTATGCTTCAATTTTATAAGATTTTCCATCTTGAATCGCAGCTGTTACGTTAACCTCTCCGTCACTAAAATTTGCTTGTGCTTTAAAGTCTGCTGTCAAAGATGGCATATTAAAGTTTTTCATCTTTAAAACAAGTGAAAGATTCTTTAATTTTTCTGCATACTGCTGCACACTTTTTGGCACACTGCTAAAAACAGAATCAACCATATTTTGCACACAGGAGACATTCTTCGTATCATAATCAAATGTTGCAATGGCAAAACCATCTTTATGACGAATTTGCGCATCTATAAGCGAACTGTACCCAACTGGCGCTAATGTAAAATGTGAACCGTTTTTAATTGGTGTATAACGACATGCAAGAACACAAGTCTCAAAGCCTTTAACCTGGATATGGTCCATTTCAATACGTTTAATATACGTCTGCTTTATGAGCATAAGCATATTTTCAATCATCTGTTCAGGGTCAGCTTGTTCCTGTTCTTCTAATTTGTTCACATGATCAACAGTGAATAGACTTTCTTTAACTTGAATAAAATTAATATTAGGCCTAAACGTAAAAGTAGACCAAATATCTAAAGATATGAAAACTGTCTTTAAATCACTGGTTATATTGTTTGTGCCAACTGTTATTTTGCCAGCTTTAAATGTGAAAGGCCAAATGCCCCCCATTTCATCCACTTTAAGCGTAACATTATGCGTTGTTTGCAAAAAAACTGCAGCCTTATTCAATATGTTTTTTTGAACAAAAGGCAACTGCAGACATAAAATTAGCAATACAAAAACAATTAAAAGAAAGCAGGTAATTTTTTTACATATTTTTATCATTAAAAGGCTTGCCCTACACTAATATAAAATTGGAATGGTGCGTCAACAGTTTTGCCATTTAAGCGCCTTCTTTTTTGTGGTATAGCAACATCTACACGAATCGGCGCAAAGCTTGTAAAATAGCGTACCCCTATACCATAACCTGAGTAAAAGTGTTTACGGTCCTTCTTTAAGCTTGGCACCTTTTCGCGGCTAACAATTCCACCCTCAATAAAACCGACAACACCCCAATCACCACTGGTTCTAAAGCGCACTTCACCACCTAATTCCATCTTAGATCTTCCTCCTAAAGGGGTAAGATTGCTGTCAAGTGGGCCTAGCATTTGGTAAGAATACGCACGTATAGACCCTGAACCACCAGCATAGAATCGCTTATTTAAAGGCGCAAAAGCTGCTTTTTTTAAAAACATAGAGCCATATTTCATAAAACCAGCCAACACAAAACGTGGTTCACCCGTTTCTGTTCTGCTTAAAGGCAAATACGCAGCTGCTTCTGTAAAAAAGATTCCTAAACTTTTTGCGCCCTCAAGCTTACCGGCATAGGGCGTAAAGTTGACACTGGCTTTTAACCCTGACGCCGGGTCTAGCCTTGAACTCGTTGTGTCAAATGTAAAGCCAAATGGCAAACCAGCTAGGGTATGCAAATGATGCACGTCACTTTTTTGAAGGTTTGCTTTTTCAGCAGACACACCTAAATAACCCTTCAATTGAATCATATCAAGTATGGGGCGCCTCACAATGACAGATGTGCCAACGGTATCGCCACGATAAGCGCGTTGAATTTCACGACGCATAAAAACTTGTGTATTTAACTCTTGCAAAGGAATAATAAAATCTCGCAGGTCAAAACTGAGTTTTACGCGTTTAAGACGTCTTGAAACTTTAACGGATGTCCCTAAGTGTTCTTGCCCCCCCAATAGGTTATTATGATGCCAAAAAAAATGCCCTCCAAACCCCTCTCCCGTTGCATAGCGAACACCAAGACCAACAAAGCGAGGGGCTGCCTCTGTCATTTTAGCATTCAATGTAATGGGCTGCGCAACAGGATACCCCTTATCATCTAGTTTGCAGGGCGAACTGTCAAAAAAAGATGGTTCTATTTCTGAAGTCGAGACAAGCTGTGTACGGGCTAAAGCACTATTTGTTTCTTCAATTGTTTTAATAGAATACTGTTGACCAGGTGTCCACTGAAATCGATTTCTAATAAATTGTTCTTCAACATTCTTTAAACCTTGTACTTTTGCATTTTTGATAAATACTAAAACGCCCGTTATGATCTTAAAATGAACAATAAGCCCTTTATTTTTATGGTCTATATAACCAACAGGTTCTTCAACGACTGCAAAGGGGTAACCTTGTTCTTGTAAGTAATGCTTTAATGCTTTTGCAGATTCTAAAATTTTTTTAAGATCGACATCCTCAGAAGGGTAAAGATTTAAAACATCGTTTAAAAAAGCTTGTTTTGAACCGCTGAATATAGTGGGATTATCTGCACTTTTAATGTCAAACGTTGAAATTTTATAACGTGCGCCTGTGATAATGGTAAATTTAACCACAGCTTGATCTGCCTTTGCACTGATACGAAAGGATACTTTACCGTTTAAATAACCTTGAGAATGTAGAACACGCCTAAATTTTTTTTTATCCTCATCTGCACGCTTACCAAGACCCGTTAGCGATGTTGGAAGGCGTTTAGATAACCGCAACAACATGGACGCATTTTTCAATGCATCAATAACACTGGCACAAGCATCACCTTTAAATCGCAAAGAATAGGGAATACCACTAATGGTGGTATCTTCATTTTCTGCAGCCTCTGCAATGACCTGTGTTTCCAAGTTAGATAGATCCTCTACTTTATGAATCTCTATTTCTTCGGGGCTATCGGCACCACATGTATTTATGCCCAAAAGAAAAGCACATAGCAAACAATAAAGTTTCGTCTTATTTTTTTTCACAATGACGATACGCAAACATAACAAAGGGCCCTATTTTATATTAAACTAGAAATTACAAATACGATCAAGGTCAGATGGTAAAGAACAATAAAACGTATAGATATAAATCACACCATCTTTTGCAGGACCTACGCCACAAAAAGTATGAGCCCCCTTTAGGGCAACAATAAATCGAAGACTTCCAGACTAAACTATTACGCAAAAAACTAAGCACAAAGAGGTGGTCCTAAGAAATCAGACAGGGTGTTAAGGTATAGTATCTGATTTAAAAAGGAT
>PFNE01000041.1:0-24059 GCA_002791835.1 Alphaproteobacteria bacterium CG_4_10_14_0_8_um_filter_37_21
AGCCGAGTGGCTTTTTCGTATTCTACTCATTATGTGTGATCCTTTTTAAATCAGATACTATACCTTAACACCCTGTCTGATTTCTTAGGACCACCTCTATTAAAGACAACGTATATTTATTTATGAAATAATATACTTCATTGTCATACCTTATTTATGCTATTTTAAGTGTATAATTAAGATTTTTCTAAGGGTTAAGTTTGTGGACATTTTTTCAGTATTTGTGATTGCACTTGTTGTAATGGTTGCCGTTATTATTGTTCGTGCCGTTCAAGTGGTGCCACAAGGTTATGAATATACAATAGAACGCTTTGGCGCTTACACACATACGCTTAGACCAGGCCTTCATTTAATTGTACCCCTTGTAGATGCTGTTGGTGCAAAAATAAATATGATGGAACAAGTTTTAGATGTTCCATCTCAAGATGTTATCACAAAAGATAACGCTGCTGTAACGGTTGATGGTGTGTTGTTTTTTCAAGTACTAGACGCTGCAAAGTCAGCATATGAAGTGTCACAATTAACACGCGCTGTTTTAAATATTACAATGACAAACATTAGAACTGTTATGGGTTCTATGGATTTAGATGAGTTGTTATCACAGCGTGAAATTATTAATGCCAAGTTACTATCTGTTGTAGATGATGCAACAGGTCCTTGGGGTACAAAAGTCACGCGTATTGAAATAAAAGATATTCGCCCACCTAGAGACCTTGTTGAATCTATGGGCCGCCAGATGAAGGCAGAACGCGACAAACGCGCAGTTGTCTTAGAATCTGAAGGTGAACGCCAAGCCCAAGTTTTAGAAGCTGAAGGCATAAAACAATCGATGATTTTAAAAGCACAGGGTCGCATGGAGTCGGCAAAACTGGATGCTGAAGCGAGAGAACGTTTGGGTGAAGCTGAAGCTAATGTTACAAAAATGGTATCAAAAGCAGCACAAGATGGCGGTGCAAAGGCACTAAATTACTTTGTTGCACAAAAGTACGTAGAAGCATTTGGTGCGCTTGCAAAAGCACCAAACCAAAAAATTGTGATGATGCCGATGGAAACAAGCGGCTTAATGGCAACACTTGGTGGGTTGGCAGAAATTGCAAAAGATACCTTCCAAACCGACAAGAAATAAAAAGTTTACAAAAAGAAGTTATAACCAGGATAGGGTACGAAGTAATGACGTTATATAAAAACATAAAGTTTTTCATGCTGTTATTTTATGCCTTATGTTTTACGGTTCATGCACAGCATAGTGTACAAAAGGCAAAGAACGATGAAAATGTCAGACAAGAAAAACAATGTCATTTAAAGCCTCACAAGGCTGAATATACTATTTCATTGTTAGAACAAACGGAAAATATCCGTAATGTTAAAGGCACTGTTACCATTAGAATACTTGATTCTTTTGGGTGGACTTTGGAATACCATGTAAAACTTCAAATTTTTTATGATGATGGCACGCAAGACAATTATGAAAGTACATTAGCATCTTTTGAAACATATGATCACCAAAGTTACAGATTTACCCTTAAAACCGCACTAAATAGTGAGGATATATCTATAACGCGTGGTAAAGCTGTCATAGATGAAGATAATGCAACAGTCATATATAAAACACCAAGTAATAATAGTGTCGATATTGATGAAAACTCTTTGTTTCCAATTCATTTAATGAAAACATTACTAAAAAATGCGCAAGAAAAACCAACGACAAATACCTGTAATTTTTTTGGTTACTATAATACTGAATTTATGCCTTTGCGGATGAATACAGTTATGTGTGCAAAAGAACCGTCTATTAATGTAAAAGGTGGCACAGACATTGATTTTAAAAAATCATATCAAATGACAGTTGCAATCTATCCTATGCATGACACAGAAGTTATGGATCCGATATCCACGCTTTCAAAAGTGATACAGGCTAATGGTATAACAGTTTCAGAAAGCTTGTTTTTTCCTGAATTTGGCTTTACAATTAAGACTCAGCTTAGTAAACTTGAATTGTATAAATAGAATCCAAAAAATAACTCTTGTTCCCGTAGCTCAGCAGGATAGAGCGCAGGATTCCTAATCCTGAGGCCGTGGGTTCGAATCCCGCCGGGAACACCATTTCCTTTTCAATTTGTGTTTATTTCATGTAAGCTTATACATATTACTATAAAAAAAACTGCCTATGTTCCGGACAAGAAAAACACGTAATTCTTTTGATATATGGCCTGCTTATGTCGATATTTTGGCAACTGTATTAATGGTCTTAATTTTCGTTTTGATGACGTTTGTTTTGTCACAAATATATTTAAGCGACTCCATTGTTGGAAAAGATAGTGTTATTGAAAGTTTAAATACTAAATTAACTTCTTTAGATCAAAATTTAGATCTTGAAAAAAAACGCCTGAAAGATGCACACATAAAATTAAAAAAAATGGAAGATGATTTATCCTTAGAATTGGATATTAGTCAAAAGCTATCTGAAGATAAAAAAGATTTAAAAAATAAACTTGAAAATATGTTTAATGAGTTAAAAAAAGTTTCTGATCTATTAGATGAAGAAGCAACAGTAAATAAGAAAGACAAAATAACGATCAGCGATTTGAATAAAGGCATAGAAAAATTAGCCCAAGAATTAGAAGCCATAAAACAACAAAATATCAAGCTTGAGGAAGAAAATGGAACACATAAGGAATTAACACGTGTTCACGCTTACCGTTCTGAATTTTTTACAAAACTAAAATTAGCAATTGGCGATATGGACAATATGCAGGTTGTAGGTGATCGTTTTATTTTTCAGTCTGAACTGCTGTTTGCCCCTGGTTCTACTGATCTGGGTGATGTTGGGCAAGGGAAGTTGGAAAAACTGAGCAATACACTAAAAGAAATTACAAAAAAAATACCTAAAAATATTAATTGGGTTCTACGCGTAGACGGTCATACTGACAATGTCCCTATCCGGCATGCCTTTGCATCTAATTGGGAACTGTCAGCAGCACGTGCTATTTCCGTTGTGAAATTTTTAATGAAACAAGGCATCAACCCTAAAAATTTAGTAGCTGCTGGGTTTGGACAATTTCAACCCTTAATCAAGGGCAGCAACGAAAAAGCACGCTCAAAAAATCGACGAATTGAATTTAAACTTGATCAGCGGTAAGCTAAGTAATTTTGAATAATTTTATCTGCGTTAAATAATATTCCACTTTTGTTGTAGGAAGTTGGGCATAAATTAATCCCAATCTAATCCTGCTCTCACTTTATTCATGCGTTCTTCTTTTCTGGCGTCTTCTCCAATTGATCCAGGTGCACGTAGTCTCTCTCTTAATGGTGCCTTACGCATCGTTTCATACCACTCACTGTCGAACTTGTCCTGCTGAATTTTCTTTTTTCTTTTATCTTGATCTTCTGGTTCAGGTGGCAATTCATGTTCGTATGCATATTCTTCCCATTTATTTTGAATATATTCCGGATCATGCATAATCTCCTCTTTTTCACTCGTCCATAATCCAACTAATCCTATATGCATACCATAATGGGGTAGCTTTTGCATAATTTGATCAAAATGTGATTCAAGGAGAAGAAGCTTTTTTTCTAACGCTGTTGCACCATGCATATTTGAAAACATCATGCTTAGAACAATGACAGATACATTTTTTTTCATATAAAGCCAATCAAAAAAATATTATAACTTTATTGTGATTGAGAAAAGTTAATAAAACACTAACATATCAATAATCATATTAAAAAATGTCAGCATAAATATCTGCAGATCAAGCTCCCATTTCTGTGCAAAATAATATAAAATGAAATACATATATAAATATGATAAGAAATAATGACACGTAGTACATTGAAAGCACCTAAACGCACGGTAAAAATAAAGAAGAGAACTACCAAAAAAAAGAAAAAAACAAGTTGGGGCATTATATCAAAATTAATCAGGGTCATACTTATGGTAGGTCTTTGGGTTGCAATGATTGGTGGTTTTATCCTTTTTTGGTTATTTCAAGAATTACCAGATGTTAGCACTTTAAAAACAGCTGGTCGGCGCCCAAGCGTGACCATCCAAGCAAGTGATGGTACCGTTATAGGAACTTATGGAGACCTTCGTGAAGATGTTTTGCGTGTCAAGGATCTGCCCCCCCATTTACCACAAGCCTTAATGGCCGTAGAAGATAACAGATTTTACTCACACTTTGGCGTAGATATTATTGGACTAGTGCGTGCTATGTACAGCAATTATAAAGCTGGTCGTGTTGTACAAGGTGGATCTACCATTACACAGCAGCTTGCAAAGAATTTCTTGCTAACGCAAAAGTTGTTCCCCGTTACAGACAGATCTATTAAGCGAAAAATTCAAGAAGTTTTACTGGCTTTTTGGCTTGAGTGGCATTTTACAAAAGATCAAATCATGACGATTTATTTGAATCGTGTGTATTTTGGATCAGGAACCTACGGTATTGATGCTGCTGCGCAACGGTTTTTCCAAAAATCTGCCAGGGAATTAACTGTCTTTGAATCGGCCTTAATTGCTGGTCTGTTACAGGCACCATCACGTTATTCACCAGCAGCAAACCCAGAACGTTCAAAAAAAAGGGCGACCTCTGTTATGGCAAAGATGAAAGACCTTGGTTATATTCGCGACTATACAACGTACTTAGAAGAAGGGTCTAAACAGCTAGACCAGATTAAAAGCAGAGAAGAAAGGAGCTACAGATATTTTACAGATTGGGTATACGAGTCTATTGCAGACCATATTGGTGGCCTTACAAAAGATGTCGTTGTCACGACAACCCTTGATATTAACGCACAAAATCACGCTGAACTTGTCTTAAAACATTATGTAGATACTTTAGGAAAAGTTCTAAGTGCATCACAAGCGGCGATGATTGCCATGCGACCTGACGGTGCTATTGTTTCTATGTTGGGTGGCAGGTCATACGCTAAATCTCAATTCAACAGAGTAACACAGGCGCTGCGTCAACCAGGATCGGCTTTCAAACCGTTTGTGTATCTTGCCGGTTTAGAAAGCGGCTTTTCACCCGAACATTTATTTGACGATAGCCCTCAAAAAATTGGTGACTGGGAAGCAAAAAATTACAAATATGAATCCCAAGGTGACATCACAATGGCATGGGGATTAATTAAATCAGTCAATGCCGTATCAATTCGTGTGTGTCAAGCAGTTACACCCCAAAAAGTTATAGACTTATCGCATCGTTTTGGTTTTTCTAGCGAAATGTTACCAACGCTTAGTATTGCCCTTGGCACAATGGAGGTAACATTACTTGAACTTGTATCTGCATTTTCTGTTTTTGCTAACCAAGGAAAACCAGTTTATGGCTATGGCATTGAAGAAATTCGTGATAAAGCAGGAAACATTTTATACATAAGAAAACCTTTAAAATCGCGACAAATTGTTCAAGACGAACATTTGGTTTATATGCGCGAAATGTTAGGGCGTGTTATTAGGGAAGGAACTGGACGGCGCATTAACCTGGACGACACGATGATGGGGAAAACCGGATCTAATGACAACAAAGATGCATATTTCATTGGCTATCGTGGTGGTACGTTTAATGAAGATACAACAGAGCATGGCATCCGAGATGTTGCATGCGGCGTTTGGGTTGGAAACGATAACTTAAAACTGATGCATAAAGCATCATTAGGGTCGAATATGCCCCTAAAAATTGCAAAAGCTTTTTTAATGGGTAAAATTCCACCTGAAGATATACCAAAGACAAATACAAACAACAATCAAAAAAAAGTACAAAGCGATGGTTCAGAAAAAATCAAATTAACAGTCAAAAAAGAACGCGTTATTAAAGCTGAAAAAATAGTTACAATGGATGATTTATTAGACTAAAGGTAATTTAATAAATACAGTGAGCCTATCTAAAAAATATGTCTTTATTTTAAGGACTGTTTTGACTATTTATTTAGGAAAGCGTGAAAATCTCAACACCATTTTTTGTAACCCCCATAGAGTGTTCAAACTGTGCTGATAAAGATTTGTCGCGTGTAACTGCCGTCCATTGGTCATCTAAAACTTTAATAGGATATTTACCCGCGTTAACCATGGGTTCTATTGTAATAAACATACCTTCCTTAAGCTCAACACCAGTTCCAGGGGTGCCATAATGGGGTACAGATGGTGCCATATGCATTGCACGGCCAACACCATGGCCGCAAAAGTCGCGTACAACAGAAAATCCATTTTTTTCAATGAAAGATTGCATTGCGTGCCCCAGGTCACCAAGCTGTACGCCAGGTTTTACCATATCAATAGCAAGCATCATTGCTTCATATGTAACGTTGATCAGTTTTTCGGCGCGCACACCGATTTTACCGATAGCGAACATGCGGCTTGTGTCGCCGTGCCATCCATCAAGTTCTACCGTTGTATCAACGTTTAAAATATCACCTGTTTTTAGTTTTTTATCGCCTGGTATGCCGTGGCAAACAACATGATTTAAAGATGTGCAGACAGATTTTGGAAACCCATGATAACCAAGTGGTGCTGGACGTGCACCATTTTTAATAATAAAGTCATGTGCTAAATCATTAATTTCGCCAGTCGTGATTCCTGCTTTAATATGGGGTGTTATATAATCTAAAACTTGCGCTGCCAACTTGCCTGCTTTACGCATGCCTTCAAAGCCGGATTCATCGTTGATAGGAATTTCACGTTTATCTTCTGGTGTATGATCATGATTACAAGCGTCTGTATGTTGGTGCATATTAATCTCCATAATAAAAAAGCCCCAAAACGGGGCTTTGAAAAAATATATTTATCACAAATTAACGTGAATAAAATTCAACCACTAGGTGTGGTTCCATTTGAACTGGGTAGGGAACATCTTGCAATTTTGGTCCGCGAACGAATGAACCCTTCATTGCTTTATGATCTACTGTAATATATTCAGGAACTTCACGTTCGCCAGATTCAACAGCAATCATCACGTTTGCATTTTCTTTCATGCGTTCAATCATTTGAATTTCATCACCATCTTTTACAGAATATGATGGAATATTAACACGATTGCCGTTCACAAGAATATGACAATGGTTTACCATTTGACGTGCTGCAAAAACTGTTGATACAAATTTCATACGGTACACAACAGCATCTAGACGACGTTCTAGAAGCTCGATCAAGTTTTCTGATGTATCACCACGACGTCTTACTGCTTCGAAGTATAGGCGTTTAAACTGCTTTTCAGAAACGTTACCGTAGTAACCTTTTAGTTTCTGTTTTGCACGTAACTGTACACCATAATCAGAAGGACGACCTCTAGCTTTACCGTGTTGACCAGGGCCATAGTTTCTTGTATTTAAAGGGCTTTTCGCGCGACCCCAAAGGTTAACACCCAGGCGACGATCAATTTTATGTTTTGCACTAATTCTGTTTGACATCTGTGTTTTAAGACCTAATCGTTAAATAATTAAAATTCACTTTGCCTTTATTAATAGCATTCATTTGCGGTACTTGTCAACGTATTTTTTGAATAAAATTAGATTTTTCTAAGCAAAGCATGTTGAACGTGACACAAAGCAACAGCCAGTGCATCAGCACTATCTGGTGTTAATTTTCCCGTTATTTTAGGCAGTAAGCGTTTCACCATCATCATTATCTGATTTTTATCAGCATGACCCACACCAATAACAGTTTTTTTAATTTGATTGGCACCATATTCATAAACGGGAATTTCTTTAAGGGCAGGTGTCATTAAAAGAACACCACGTGCCATGGCCAGTTTTAAAGCACTAGCTGGATTTTTATTCACAAATGTTTCTTCAATTGCGGCTTCATCAGGGCAGTACAGATTTATAATATCAAGAAGCTTTAAATTTAAAGTTCTTAAACGTTCAGCCATCGGTGCTTTAGCATCGGGCTTAATGACCCCGTATGCAACTGGTGTAATTGTATTGTTGGTTTGTTTAATCACCCCATATCCTGTTGTGACTAAACCTGGATCTATGCCCAAAATTATTGTCATGATTTTAACCTAATATCACCGAAGCGCCCTTAACAGTTGCAACTCCTTGTGCCACAACTGATACCGCACCTTGGGCGCCGATAGTTGCAGCGGCACCTTTTACAGTAAAAGCACCATCTACATTCGTTGTCATGACACCTGCCTTGTTTGTGATTGCACCATCTACATTTGTTGTAATTGCCGCAGCCTTATTCATAACAGGGCCATCTACAGTGCTATCCATCTTAGCAGCTTTTATCTTAAGATTTGCTTTTGCTTCAATATCAAACATTTTCCCAACATTTTTAAATTGGGCATCAGCAGTATTTTGAATATTTTTAGCTTTATTTGTAATATCAGCATCAGATTGAATATCAACACCAGTTTTACCTGTGATCATAACTTTTTTCTCAGATTCTATTGTAATGTTATCTGTTGCCTTAATATCAATTTTTCCTGTTACCTGAATTTTAAGGTCGCCTTTTGATAAAGTAATTTTATGGTTACCCTTTGTTATTTCAAGATCTTTATCGCCATCTTTGATTTCAACCAAGTAACGTGTACTTTCACCGTCAAGCGATATTGTTTTGCTGCCTGCTGTTATGGTTAACGTATCGTCGCCTTCTACTATTTCTTCTGTTCTTTCATTTTCAATCACAAGATTCATATCTTTTTGTGCATGAATGAAAATTTTTTCCTCATTTTTTTTATCTTCAAAACATAATTCATTATAACCTTCTCCATCTTTAGAAGAATTTGTCATAAAAGTTGATTTTGTATTTTCTGTTCCTTCATATGGTGGCATATTATCCCCATTATAGACGCACCCCATAATAAGTGGTCTATCCGGATCGCCGTCCATAAATGATACCACAACTTCCATGCCAATACGGGGTAGTACCAAGCCACCCCACGAACTGCCTGCCCAATTTTGTGCAACACGAATCCAGCAAGAACTTTTATCATCATCTTTTCCACGGCTATCCCAGTGGAATTTAACTTTAACGCGGCCATATTTATCAGAATAAATTTCTTCCCCTTCAGGACCTGTAACTGTTGCTGTTTGTAGACTGTGGATACGTGGTTTTTTTTGTGTTAGTTCTGGTTTGCATTTTTCGTTAGCGGGGTATGACCAGAATCTATTTTCATAAGTTCTATCGTAGGCAGCTTCGCCTGAATCATTTTTAAGCTGTGTTTGTGCAATTTTATGGCAAACACGATATACGACATATTCAGCATTTAAAGATTTTCGCGGATGCGCTTTCATTTTAAAAGATTGAAAAGGTGTAAGGGAAGGGATACTAGAGGTTCCCTGAAGGGTTTTTCCAGCCCAATTTAAAGAAGCAAATAAATCTTTTGCTTTTGTATCTCCATCGGCTTTTTCTTCAAATAAGCCTGGATAATCAAAATACGTTCCACCAGCACCGCTGCCAGCTGTTTCGGCTTTTAATGGTGTTGCGGGTTTTAAATAATTATAATCGCTTGTCTTTAATTTAGCCCCTTTAACTTGTTCTCCTGACACACATTCATAAATTGTATTCATTAACATAGTTGACGGCATTTTTTGTGAATAAGGAAATTCACCATCTTCTATTTTTTTAGGTACAGTTGCTGCGTCGACAAAATGTAATTTATGTGTTCTATTTGTATGTTCAATATAAAAGAATACACCTTCTTCTTCGCATAGTCGCACAATAAAATCAAAGTTGCTTTCACCATATTGCACACAAAACTCTCTTTTTTTAGACGCACCCTTTTTTGCTGTATAAGAAAAATCTGTGATTTTATTTTCATCCATGATTTCTTTAACTATATCTTGAGTCGATTTTTTTTGAAAAATACGGTAGTCTTTTGAATGCTTTAATAACCAAAACTGAGGGACAAGGCGAATGTGATAAAATGCAACAAGTTTTTTCTTTTGATCTAAAACAGTTGTATGTATTTGCTCAAACCGCGCAACAACACCAGAAAAATAACGCTTGCCGCTATTGGTATTGAAACGCACAATCATGGGTTTGCCCAATGAATCATTTAAATCAATATCAATATCTGTAGAATGCGCAATAATTTTTATATCAAACAAATCATGCAAGTGTTCCTCTACAGTTAATTCTTCAATGATCAGCTTATCTTTTCCAAGCTTTGTAAGCATTTGAAGATCTATATTTTTTTGCGTCGTCAAAAACGTCATATTTTATAAAGGATTTTTTAAGGACTTTACTATATTCTGGTACTGTATACCCCTTTTTGTCGAGGGGGGTAATGATAAAATGAAAGTTTTTTAATGAAATTATGTGTTTTTTGTAGTGCATCAGAAAAAATTGATCAAAAGTTCAAAGATATTGCGGACGAAACGGGCCGTATTATGGCTAAAAATAATATTGGTCTGGTTTTTGGCGGGGGTAAGCTTAGCATGATGGGGGCAGTTGCAAGCAGCGTTACAGCAAATGGCGGTCACGCAACAGGCTATATCCCCGGACATTTAAATGAATCTGAAGGCGGGCATAGCGATATTGAAGATATTCATATTGTTGACACCATGCATACCAGAAAAATGCACATGGCAGAAAATTCTGATGGCTTTCTTGTTCTTCCTGGTGGGTTCGGCAGTATGGATGAATTTTTTGAAATCATGACCTGGAAACAGCTTGGTATTCACCATAAGCCCATTATCATTATGAAT
Source organism: Alphaproteobacteria bacterium CG_4_10_14_0_8_um_filter_37_21 (assembly GCA_002791835.1). Taxonomy (GTDB): domain Bacteria; phylum Pseudomonadota; class Alphaproteobacteria; order Paracaedibacterales; family UBA11393; genus UBA11393. The sequence continues at coordinate 10,648 of PFNE01000041.1, forward strand.
GCACATGGTTACTGGGAACCTTTGTTAAAGCTTATGGACCATATTATCGCGCATAACTTTGCACGTCCAGAACATAAAAATATCTTTGATGTTATTCAAACACCTGATGAACTTATGAAAATGCTTAGTAAGCACGAACGCTTCAAAAATATCTAAGGTTTTTGTCAGGCCCTGGTTTTTTTTGACAAAAGAGGATCTTGCATGCCGTATAACTTTGTGCTTAGGGTTATTCAACAGTCACTGATTTTGCAAGATTTCTTGGCTGATCAACATCTGTACCTTTAAAATATGCTGTGTAGTAGGAGAGTAATTGCATTGGTATTGAATATGCAATGGGTGACACCAGCATATGATTTTCAATGGGAATTTCAATAATATGCGTATTTTTCATGCCCTGATTTTTAAATAGTGCAGCACCTTTTGTATCAGTAATTGCAACAACATAAGCACCGCGTGCGATAACTTCTTGAACATTAGATAAAGTTTTTTCAAACCATTTATCATAAGGTGCGAGTACAACAACAGGTAATTGATGGTCAATTAAGGCAATTGGGCCATGTTTTAATTCACCTGCAGGATACGCTTCTGCATGAATATAAGATAATTCCTTTAGCTTTAAGGCACCTTCTAGCGCAATGGGATAATTTGTTCCACGACCTAAATATAAAACATCCCTTTTTTCAACAAACTGCTTGCTAATTTCTTGAATCGCCTCATCATGCTGTAAAACGTTTAATATTTTAGATGGCAAATGAAGAAGGGTGTTTAGTTCTTCTTCTAATTTTTTAGTTGAAAGATGGCCTTTTGCGTGTGCTGCTTGTAATGTAATCATTGCTAGTGTTAATAATTGACAGGTAAATGCTTTTGTAGATGCAACGCCAATTTCTGGTCCAGCTTGTGTTTGAATGACATAATCAGACTCACGCGCCATAGAGCTTTCAGGCATATTAAGAATAGATGCAACTTTAACATTTTGTTCTTTCACCAGTCTGAGTGCGGACAATGTATCAATTGTTTCACCAGATTGCGAGATGAAAATCACGAGATCATATTGTGTTATAAGCGGTTCTCGGTATCGAAACTCAGACGCTATATCAACATCTACACTTATTTTTGCATATGATTCAAGCCAATATTTTGCTGTCATACCTGCGTAATAAGATGTGCCACAAGCAATAATTGCAATGCGATTTACTTCTGCTAAGGGCAACTGTGTTAATGTTTCGCGTATGACATGCGGCACATGGGTAGAATTTTCTACTAAGCTGTTAAATGTTTCACCTATCACAAATGGTTGTTCGTAAATTTCTTTTAGCATGTAGTGATTATATGAGCCTTTGTTTACGGCATCTATATTAAGACGAGATTGATGATGCGGGCGTTCAACAATAATGTCTTGTTCATCATAAATGGTCACACTAAAATGCTGTCCTTCATCTTTGATAACTGCTAAATCTTTTTCTTTTAAGTACACAAGGTCTTGCGTCCAAGCTGCAAGGGCTAAGGCGTCTGAGCCAACATAAATATCTTCTTCGCTATAGCCTAAAACAAGCGGGCTGCCAGAACGGGTGCAAATCATTAAGTCATTATATTCCTTAAAGATAATCACAAGAGAAAAAGCACCATGAAGCTTTTTAAGCGTTTGTTTTACCGCTAATAAAGGGTCATTATTTGTCGTTAAAAAATCAGTAATTTGGTGTACGACGACTTCAGTATCTGTTTCAGATTCAAAAGTATGTCCTTTTTCTTGTAAATCTTTTTTAAGGTCTGCAAAGTTTTCAATAATACCGTTATGAACAATGGCGACTTTGTCACTTGAGTGTGGGTGTGCATTATGGGCGTGTGCCTCACCGTGGGTTGCCCAGCGTGTGTGTCCAATACCTTTATTGCCATTTAAGGGGTTTTTAGCAAGCTCAGCTTCAAGGTTAATAATTTTACCAGCAGCACGTCGGCGATCGATCAAATTATCAGTGGTGATGGCAACACCTGCTGAATCATACCCCCTATATTCAAGGCGTTTTAAGCCTTCTACAAGACGTTCAACGACATTTGATCGGCTCATTATACCAACAATTCCACACATATTATTTTTTCTTAAATGTATACTTTATCCTACAAATATAGGGTATTTGATGTGAAAATACTAGATTTTTGTATGTTACAAAAAATTTTACGATTTAAATATACAATATATTGAATAAAACTAAAAAAAATAGTTAATGTAATCATTAACTATTTATTAATAATTATTATGAAATACTGTAAATAATTGCGGTTTGTTTCTTAAGGGAATTGTTATGAACAAAAAAAGAGTATTTGATGTTAGTACGATGATCATTGCTGCCTTCACCTGTGTTGGCACAGAATTACAGGGTATGGCTCCTGCGCAAGCGGGAAAAGCTGCAGTGGCTGTTTTATCTGACAATTCAGCGTTTAAGGAAGCTGAAAACATAATCAATAGTGCATCTTATTGGTGGCAGTTTAAAAGCAGCGTTTTTAATGCGGCATTCAGATCTGCAAGAGAAGGACAAGTAGATAAAGCAAAGAAAGAACAGCTTGGCTATGATCAAGATTCAGTATATCCCCCACAAGATGAAGCTGTGACTATCATTCCATATTCAACTTTAGGGTATAATCTTCAGGGTGTTTTTACGTCAAAAAATCCACCGATTGACGAACAATCATTTTTTGGAAAAGTGAGCCCAAAAATTATTGCAGGGCTGCTGAATACATTCCATTTAAACGATGACAATCAACCCAAAATTCCAAATGACCCACAGGTGTTAGCTGCGATTATGTGGCCAAAAAAACATCGTGAACTTTTGGCTGTACCTGAATTCCCACCAGAATTTGTGAATAGAACTGACCGCATTGCGGGTTGTGCACTTTCTGGGCCCTTTGCTGGATACATTCAGCGTGCCGACAGCAGCGACCTAGAAGGATCTAAAGTACTCTATGATGCGGCATTGAGTAATAATACATTTAAAATAGATCTCGGTGTTCTCGGTAGCATAACGCCTAAGGATCATCTGATGCGCCTTGGGGGTAAAGCAATTTTACGACACAATCCCGACACAAAACAATTAAACACGCTAGCTATACAATATACAGATAAGACCCAATACACATCATGGTTTTATCCAAGTGATGATAAATGGAGTAAATATCAAGATATCATCATGGCTGGCATGTCAACTGATACAACAGTTATCCGCCACCTTCTAAATACCCATATGATTATTGCGGGAACAATAAGTGCCCTTACAAATAAGCATTTTAAAGCACAACACCCGTTGCGCCGTTTTTTACACCCCCACACCGCTGGCACACTTTCTATTAATAATTACAATATTCCTATTTTGTTGGGTGGCAAGAATACAATGTTTCCCGCACTTTTTAGTTTTGACCTGGAAAATACTTTAAATTACATGCAAAAGTATGTTGAAAATTTTCAGATGAGCAAGATGGACATTTATGAGGATGTGGAAAAACGTGGGATGGATCAGCTTCCTGCTGGTATGGTATACCCATATGCAAAGCAAGGGAAAATGTTTTGGGATTTCATAAGGCAATATACAACAGAGTATGTTGATCTTTACTATAAAAATGAAGAAAGTATAACGCAAGATTTGCAAGTTCAGGCATGGTACAAAGCTTTAACAGAATATATTCCAAATGGACAAGTAGAATCTTATGTAAACCTTGGCGCAAGTTCAATGCTTCACACAAATGGGTTAAAGAAACTTTTGACAATGTTTATTTATACAGATTCTATTGAACATTATCATGCAGGTGTCATGACGTATAACTATCTGCCGTGGATAAACCAAGTTCCACCCCATGTCAGAGAAGATGGTGAAAATATAGATATTGGAACCGCGCAGTTAATGGCAAATGTGCTGTTAACAACGATGCCATCACATGCACTAGATTTACTTGATGGTAACCCATTTTTGGGCACAAAGGGCGACTATGAAACAGAAGAAATGATTATTAAAGAGCGGTTTAGAGGCAGTTTGATAGAATACAGGGATCTGATTAATAGTGCTGAGAAGAAAGAGTCAACCGCTGCTATTTGGCCAAGTAAGGTTATGCAATCTGTTAACTCATAAAACGTATTCGTAAAAGTGGAAGGTCTTTTAAAGATTTTCCACTTGTTTGCGAAGATGGAGTTTTTCAAGTTCAACCGTTACGCGTGTTTCAATATCATCTAAAATATTTTTTAATTCCTCACTTAAAGGCGTCGAATCATTTTTTTTACCTTGAATCAGGTTATCTAGGTGTCTTAACGTATCTTTTGTAACGCGACCTTGTATTAATTCTAGACGTAATTTTTTTAATTCATCTAACATGGCTCTGCCTTGCATAAAGTGCTTTTTGTTTTGTGATGATGGCTCTTCCTTAAAAAAAACAGGGATAGATGTCCTGGGCGCAGATGTTTTACCTATTGAATTGGTTGAATCTTGGGCATCTTCATCTACAATATTAAATTCGTTGTTCGATGTTTTTATTTTTTTTGTGGTCGTTTTTTTAAGAACAGATGCTTGCCTTGCTATAGAACTTAAATCCATAAAATATCTATATATTATCAACCTAATATTAGTTTGCATTGAATGGCTAAAATGATCAAGTCGATAACAATATTTAAATTTTATCTAATATGGTAATTATATTAAATTAAAAAGGAATATAAATAAGATGCAGCTATTGTTGGACAACAGGTATCTCTGTTTGTATAATTAATTATCTCAAGTATATTAACAGTTTTATGGCAACCGAAAAAATGAAAAAACCTTATGTAATCGTTCTTGGAAATGAAAAAGGGGGTACAGGAAAATCCACTTTATCCATGCATGTGATTACATACTTATTGAAACAAAATTACAAAGTTGCCTCTATTGATGTCGATGCAAGGCAAGGAACGCTTACAAGGTATGTTGAAAATAGACAAAATCGCATTCAAAACTTAAAAGAAGATTTGCTAATACCTGAACACAGACCAATTTTTAGAAGTACGTTAGATAATGTTAGTGAGGCAGAAGCCGTAGAAAAAGAATCTATTAATCAGGCAATGAAAGATTTTAGCGATTGCGATTATGTTGTGTTTGATACACCTGGAAGTGACATGCATTTATCTAGATTTGCGCATTCTTTTGCTGATACGCTTATTACACCTTTAAATGATAGTTTTATTGACCTTGATATGCTGGTTAGATTAAATGCTGAATCATTAGATATTATTAAACCAAGTACATATTCTGAAATGGTATGGGAACAAAAAAAACAAAAAGCGATTCGTAGTCGTGGTTCAATAGATTGGATTGTGGTGCGCAACCGTTTAAGTAGCTTAAATTCAAGGAATAAGCAAGAAATTGAGCGTGTACTAACGTCTTTATCGCGCCGAATTGGTTACCGCCTTGCATCTGGTTTTGGTGAACGTGTTATTTTTCGTGAATTATTCTTAAACGGTATTACTTTACTTGATTTGTCTGAAATACGTACAAATATTAGCTTGTCTCATATAGCTGCAAAGCAAGAACTAACAACCCTTATGGAAATGATTCAGCTTCCTGATATCAAACAAAAACGTGCGTAATTAAAATGAAAGTTCATTTTTTTAATGCACAAAGCCCGAAAGCAATTGCTGTTGCAGAAGATTTTGCGCACATTGAAAGTGTATCAGCAAAAGATGCAGATGTTTTTGTCGTCTTTGGTGGGGACGGTTTTATGTTGAAAATGATGCGTTCTCACCAACAATATAATAAGCCATTTTATGGTATTAATTGCGGTAATGTTGGTTTTTTAATGAATAGTATTGATGAAATAGACCCTCGTAATTTTATGAGTCTTTTGAAAAATACCTGTAGTTCAACATTACCTGTTTTGGATTTTCAATTAAAAACAATTCATAATGAAGTGATTCATGATTACGCTATTAATGAAGTTGCTTTTATGCGACAAACGTCGATGGCATCGAATATTTCAGTTTATATAAAATCAACGCAACGCATTGTTTGTAGCGGTGATGGATTGTTGCTTTCAACACCTGCAGGTAGTACTGCATATAATGCCTCTGCACATGGGCCAATTCTTCCTTTAGGGGTTCATTTGCTTGCCTTAACGCCGCTTTCAGTTTATCACCCACGTAATTGGAAGGGTGCTATTTTAAAGGATAATGATGATATTGAATTTATCATTAATACACCTGAAAAGCGTCGTGTAAACATGACCTATGACAACAATATGATAGAAAATATTAAATCTATTAAAGTGAAAATTAATAAAGAGCGTGAGTTTAAATTATTGTTCAATCCAAATACCTGCCTTGAAGACCGCATATTAAAAGAACAGTTCGCAAGTTAACCTATTTATTTGAGTTTATTTTTTTTCAACAGCTTAAACACAGAGCCACTCAACGTTTGTGGCCTGTGATTGAAAAAAAGACTTGAAAATTGAATACGTCATGTTATTATTAATTATACTGTCAGTTTATATTTGAGGAAAAAATGAAAACTAAAATTTTAATATCTACGGCATGTGCTGCCGCTTTAATAACAACAGGGTGCGCACCAAAATTGGGTGGAAGTGATTATAGTGTTGCAAACGTCGGTGATATTTCACGCTCACTACCTGGTGTTGTTATATCCAAGCGCGTTATTCAAATTAATGCAACTGATCCGTCACAAGCTGGAACAGGTGCGGGAGTTGGTGGTGTTACTGGTGCATTAGCGGGTAGTACTATTGGGCAAGGTAATGGAAGTTTGCTTGCGATGGGTATAGGTGGCTTAGCAGGTGCGTTTGCAGGGCACTTTGCAGAACAAGGCTTAACGCATCAAGAAGGGTTTGAGTACCAAGTTCGTATGGAACGCACGGGTGAAGTGTTAACAATCGGGCAGGGTGCTGAGCCAAATATTCCAGTTGGGGCGCCAGTTTATATTGTTGAAAATATGCGCACCGATGGATTTAGTGCAATTAACGAGGGTAAAAAAGGTCGTTCACGCATAATTCCAAGATAACTATTTATTTGCATACGAAGGAAGGGGGGGCATTAATGCCCCCTTTTTACATGCCAGGTAGACTTTTATGCCTTGGTTGCAGCTAGTGCTATTTAATAGCACGAGGTCTTATAACCAAAACTACTGAAAAGTAGGGTATTAGTTTTGGATAATGCTTGGGCCTTCATAAGGATTAAAGGATGCGGGATAAAATGATTGAGTAAGAGAAGGCATACTCTTTGAATAGTTGCCACCATATCTTTTTATGCTATTAAAAAATGAGTTCATGCACCATCTTTAATAAGATAAGAAGAAGAATGCTTTATAAATAAAGTGTTTCAATGGTATATAGACATTTTGTTTTAATTGGGTTATCTAGGTAGTATTTTGTACAAGTTATGGCATTTATGAATAAAATTTAAAGTCTACCTGTGCCAGTATCCATTCTAATAAGTCTGGGTTTTGTTTTAGGAAACGCTTTAAGTCTGTAAATTTTTCCCAGTCCTTGTAGTAACCGTTTGCATCAATTTCTATTCCCCATAAGCCGTCCATCGGGTGCGGGAATATACCAAAACGTACATCGCGCAACAAATACCCATCGTCATGTTTTTGAATTAAAATATGACCTTTAGAGAACCATTTGAAAAATTCAATATCTTTTGATGTGATATCAAGTTTGTCTTGCTTAAATGTTGTCCACTGGATGGGCCTATCATTGAGGTTATTAAAGTGTGCGATATGAACATTGTCGCCTTCATATACAACAGCGCGGCGGTTGAAAATTGAAAAAATGCCCGTAAATACTTCTGTTCGGCCACACCAATTGTGTGCTTGGGCTTCTGCTTGTACGCGCTCCATTGCTTTATCGTATTGCGCAATGCCCATAATCAAATAGCAACTCGTGATGAATAGAATTATATAATTTATGATGCGGCTGACATGTTCATTTTTACATAAGGCAATGACAAAGATCGAAATTGTAAGTGGAATTGAATAGGTAAAATCAATAACGGGTACAGCATTTAGAGAAAATCGATTATTGGAGAAGGGCATTAAAAGCTGTGTGCCATAAGTTGTAAATAGATCAAGAATCGGGTGGGTGACAATTGACCAAAAAGCCAGTTTAAACCAAGGTTTAAAATCCTTATGATACGCAAATTTTGCAATAAAGCCTATGATAGCAGCAAAAATAGGGGCGAAAAACAAAGAATGCGTAATACCCCGATGGTGAATAGCTTCAGCCAAGGGATTGTGGGATATATAAGATACAAACATGTCCACATCTGGAAGCAGGCCGCATAACGCACCATATATAAGCGTTTTTTTTGCCCCTAGGCTTTTCCCCGAGACAGCGTAACCAACCGTTGCGCCCAATAGCCCTTGTGTCACTAAATCCATGTTTTTTTCCTATTTTTGTGACGCTAGCCAATCTTTTTCAAAAATCTCTAGCCCTTTATCAGTTAAAGGATGGTGTATCATTTGTTGTAGCACTTTTGGGGGAATGGTCGCAACTTCAGCACCATCTTTTGCCGCTTGCATTGCATGATAGGGTGTTCTGATAGAAGCTGCAAGAACAAGTGTATCCATTTGTTGTATGGCGAAAGTTTCTGCAATATCTTTAATAAGTGATGATCCGTTGCTAGATATGTCATCAAGGCGGCCAATAAAGGGCGATATAAATGTTGCGCCGGCTTTTGCTGCCATCAGGGCCTGTGTCACTGAAAAACACAGTGTGACATTTGTCATGATTTCTTCATTGGAAAGTGCATAACATGCCTTTAAGCCTTCTATTGTTAAAGGAAGCTTTATGGTTACATTTTTGTTAATTTTGGAAAGTTCTAAACCTTCTTTAATCATTTCTTTTGATGTCTTGCCCATAACCTCTGCACTTATAGGGCCATCTACTAAATCGCAAAATTGCTTGATAACATCAGACAATTTTTTTCCCTGTTGCGCAATAAGGCTTGGGTTTGTCGTTATACCATCAATAAGGCCTGTTTCTAAAAAGGGTTTTAGGTCATCTACGTTTGCTGTATCTAAAAAAAATTGCATTATTGATCTCCATTTTTTTGTTTTTGGTGTTTTTCCCAGGTTTTTGCTTGTTTTATAAAGCGCCCAAATGCCCAACAAACACTGTCATGAAAGCCGGCACGTCCAAGCATAAAGTAACGTCTTAGGATGAAATATTTAAATATGGTAAAAGGTATTTCTATAAGAGAGCGTATAGCGCTGAAATGACGATTTTTTTGAACCATTTCAGTGGCTTGCAGCTCTGTGTAATCGTTCATTTTAGCAAGCATTTGGTGTAGTGATACTTTTGATCTGTGCCAAATTGGGTTCTTTAGTTGTTGTGGTTTGTTGTTAGCATCTAGCATTTTAACAGAATCTTTATATAAGCTTCCGTGGCATGCTTGATAGCTGGCCACAGATTTATGGTATAGAAGAATAAAATGTAGGTAGGGATTAAATGAATTTAATTTGTTTTTCAGTGGATCTACGAAAACTTTTTTTATTTTGTATCCGTTGGGTTTTAGGGTGTCTGTGTTAAATATATGACGAATTTCCTCAATAAGTTTTTCGCTTAAGGCTTCGTCCGCGTCAAGGTTTAAAACCCAGTCATTCGAGCATAAGTTTTCTGCATATATTTTTTGAGAAACATAGCCTTCCCATTTTTTAAAAACCGGTGTTATACCTACAGATTTCAAGTATTCTATAGTGCCGTCGGTACTACCACTATCAACAACAATAATTTCACAAACAAGATCTACCAAACTATTAATAGTATGGTAGATCCTATCTTTCTCATTGCAACATATTATAAATGCGGAAATGGGAAGTTTTTTCATGCACAATTAGGCTCAATCAAAACTAAACTTTTAATGCGCTTAAAAGTGTAGATACGCAAAAATCTGTATATTCTTCTTTTGCTTTTGAATCATTCACAAAGTTATTTGGATCCATTGATAAAGAGCTGATCACAGCTAAAATCATTGTGACAACATATTCAGGTTTATGCTTTTTGTTAATATCGCCTGTCGTCTGGTAATGCTTACATGCTTCTAACCATTCTTTTGATTCAGGAGACAGGTTCAGCCCTATAATATCGCCAGCTGCAATATCAACACGTTGCCAGTTAATCATGCGCACGATGTCTGGATTGTTTTTGTAAAAATCTGTGGCTCTTTTAATAAGAATTTCTAGAAAGTCAGAAAATTGAAGCTTTGTTTCAGGAACATGCGCGTAAAGTTTCTTACCTTCTTCAATAATATTATCTTTTACAGCTTGCCACAATTTTTGTTTGTTTCCAAAGTGATGGAAGATAAGGCTATGGTTTACATTTGCCTTCATGGCAATTTTACCCATAGACGTTCCTGAGAAACCGTGTTTTACGAATAATTCCCTTGCTGAAACCAAAATTTTATAGTCTGTTTTTTCTTCTGGTAATTTCATTTTTCTCTCTAAAGCCATTTTCACTATGTAATTAAATTTACTGTTCACATTATGCAGTGTTTATGTTTTTTTTGCAAACTGTTTTTTATAGGGATGTTTTAGAAAAAATTGTTAGAAAGCTACTCAATTTAGAAAGCTAGGCAATCGTGTCAGGGGTGTAGCGAAAACTAACAACAGCTAAATCTTGTTTGATGCGCGATCTTTCTTTGTTCAGTTTATGTAGCGTAAAGTCTAACGTGCCTTTAGGTGAATCAGCGTGATCGGACAACTCTTTTTCTATTGAGGTTTTGCGCTGCACTAAAATGTTAAATTTAGTTTTTGGGTCAACAAGTCCAATAGTCATTATGTTCTCTCCAAAAAATACGTATTAATTTCCCCTTACCTTTAATATGGCTTAAAATTCAAAAAAAACAAGTGTTAATTAACTATTTTTTAATATATTTATTAAGGTCTGTGTTTGATAGTGGCTTGTTTGTTTCTAAACGGGCTGTTTTTTTGACTGTAAACAGTACTTAATAGGAAGAATGCACCCAGCGCCAGTACAATTGTTGGGCCGGAAGATAGATTGAAATGGTAAGATACGAGGAGGCCTATTAAATTACCGCATATACCAAGGGCAATACTTAGGAAAATGATGTGCTTAAAGCGTGTTGCTAATATGCGGCTTGTGATTGCTGGCAGTAACATAACACCAAGCGCCATAAGTGTTCCTATTGCTTGACATGCTGCAACTAAATTGAGGACAACAAGTACTAAAAATATGCTTTGAATAAGGGATACCGAGTATCCTTTTAGTTTTAACAGAACTGGGTCAAATGATGCATAAAGAAGAGGTTTTGTTAAAAATAACATTGTGCACAAAGTGCTAATTGAGATGATGATAATTAACCAGAGCGTGTCGGTATCAATAGCAAGTATATTGCCAAATAAAATATGTGTTAAATGTACCCCACTGTTTGCAGATGATAATAATAAAAAACCAATACTTAAAAATATAATATACATAGCAGATAAGCTTGAATCTTCTGGAATGTTAGATTTGCTTGAGAGCGTAAAACTAAGTAAGACGACTAAAATGCCCGCTATCATGCCCCCAATTGTCAGGCTTAGAGTTGATAGCCCAGATACCATGAAAGCAACAGCAATGCCTGGTAAAATGCCGTGGGATAGGGCCTCTCCCATAAGGCTCATCCGTTTAAATACAATAAAAGTTCCCAGTATAGATGTTGAAAGCGTTAAGCATATGCACGCTGCAAGGGCAGAGCGCATAAAATCATACTCAGCAAAAGGTAAGTATAATGTTTCATATAGTATGTTAAAGGGCATAACGTCCTCCATTTTTTTTTAAAAATAGGCGCCAGTCACTTTGTGTATATAAAATTGGTTGTTGTTTTTTTATGTGTAAAATATGCGTAAAATATTCTTGTGCAAAATTTAGGTCGTGGCATATGCATAAAATAGTTTTGTTTAGCTGCTTCGTTGTTTTAGACATCAGCCCTAATAATGTTTCTATTGTCGTTTCATCGATAGAGGTAAAAGGCTCGTCCAGTAATATAATATTACTGTCTTCTGCGAGTGTTCTGGCAAATAACATGCGTTGAAATTCCCCACCACTTAAGTTAGAGATGTGGCCGTTTTTTTTGTCAATCAAGCTAACTGTTTCGAGTGCTTTTTCCGTTAATTCTTTCTGCTTATTTGTCGGTTTCGTCCAAGATAATTTTGGGATGGGATGGGCCATATTAACGACATCAAAAACTGTTAAGGGGTATATTCGGTCATAATGTTGAAGCTGTGTCAGATAAGAAAACTTCAGACCTTTATCAATGTGTGCTGTCCCATTATAGGGCGTTAGCAAGCCTGATATTAATTTTAAAAATGTCGTCTTTCCAGATCCATTTGCCCCAACGATTGCAATACAATCACCGCTTTTAATTTTAGAGGTGAATGTTGAATTGTTAAAAACGGGTTGTGGTCTTTTAGGGTATGAAAAGGATACAGACTTAAATGTAATCATAGTTGCGCTAATTTAGCATATCAATTATTGGTTTGTATCTTATCTTAGCAGATTATGCTGTGCGCTCACTACCTATATTGAGGATTCTTATCGTGCAAGGGGTTCTATCATGAGTTGCAATAAGGGCTGACCCCCCAGTTGCAACATGTAATTCAAGGTTTTTATAGAATAAATTTTTAGCAGCTTCATCCAAATGTGCTGTTGGTTCATCTATAATCCACAAGTCTTTGTGTTGTTGATATAAGCAAGATAGCGCAAGTTGACGTTGCATGCCTGTGGATAGATCGCAGATATTTTTATTTAAATCTTTTTTAGAAAAAACACCCTTTGCTTCTTTTAAGTAGTGGTGGATTTTAAGATTTTGAAATAAGCCGTTTTTTGCGCCTAAATATTGATGCGCCTCCGTCATGATGACTTCAGTATCATCGGGTGGTGTTATAATATTGGTGATTAAGCGCAGTAGGGTGGTTTTACCAACGCCATTAGTGCCTTTCACAGCCAGTGATTCTCCTGGTTTTATTTGAAAGCTAATAGGGTTAGTTGTGCTGTTTTTTATGCGTGAATCATAAAGATTTCTAACGTTTAGCATAGAATATATAGGTGAGTATAATATAAAAAAGCCTGCACAAAGCAGGCTTTAAAAAAAATAGTTGAAGCTATTTAATTTTAGCTTCTTTAAAAATAACGTGTTTACGAACAACTGGATCGTATTTACGCATTTCCATTTTTTCAGGTTTCTGACGTGGATTACGTTTTGCTACATAAAAAAAACCAGTATCTGCAGTAGACAACATTTTTAAATTAATAACAGGTGACTTCTTGGCCATAATAAATTCCTAAAGTGCCTTATAAATAAGTGGTGCGCCCGAAGAGAGTCGAACTCCTAACCTTCAGATCCGTAGTCTGACGCTCTATCCAATTGAGCTACGGGCGCTAAACAGTAAGTAAATTAT
>PFNE01000041.1:24073-59407 GCA_002791835.1 Alphaproteobacteria bacterium CG_4_10_14_0_8_um_filter_37_21
TTTTGAAATATATAAAATTTTTAAAGGTCGTTCAGAAAAGTCATTGCAATCAAGACTTTTAATATAATCAAACTGTATTTTATAAGCGTCTTAGGGGCGTTTATCTTATGGCAAAAATGGTTCATACAGTCAGGTAAATTGAAATCTATTTTTGTTTATGCTAGTAAAATATCATCAATTTTTTTAATTTTATCACGGCATTTTGCTGCTTCTTCGAATTCAAGATTTTCTGCGTGTTTTTCCATTTTCTTAATGAAGATTACTTTTTCCTTCTCTAGCATTTTTGCAGATTTCAGTGCCCCTGATTTTCTATCAATAAGACCGCTGGTCAGTTTAGTAGGTGTTGATGCATGTTCAGCAGATACTTTCTCAAGTGTGCGTTTTACAGTTTGTGGTGTAATATTATGTTTTTTATTGTGTTCTTGTTGTTTTGTGCGCCGTCTATCCGTTTCTAATAAGGCTTCTGTCATTGAGCCTGTTTTATGATCTGCATATAAAATGACATGGCTTTCAGAATTTCGTGCAGCGCGACCTATTGTTTGTATTAATGATGTTTTTGATCTTAAAAAACCTTCTTTATCAGCATCTAAAATGGCAACTAAGCCGCACTCGGGAATATCTAATCCCTCCCTTAATAAATTGATACCAATTAAAATATCATGTTCTCCTGCCCTTAACCCACGGATAATTTCAATGCGTTGTAATGTGTCAATGTCAGAGTGCATGTATTCCACTTTAAGACCAGATTCTATTAAATATTCGGTCAGTGCTTCTGCCATTTTTTTTGTAAGTGTTGTGACTAAAATGCGAAATCCTTTTTGAATTGTTTTTCGGCATTCATGCATGAGGTCGTCAATTTGATTTTCGCATGGGCGAATACTGTAGTAAGGATCAACAAGGCCTGTTGGACGGATAACTTGTTCTGTAAACACTCCTTGAGTTTGATTTAATTCAAATGGGCCTGGGGTTGCTGTTACAAAAACAGTTTGTGGCCGCATTTTGTTCCATTCTTCAAATTTCAAAGGCCTATTATCTAAACAAGATGGCAGCCTAAATCCATGTTCTGCAAGATTGGTTTTTCGTGCTCTGTCTCCCTTGAACATGCCATTAATTTGCGGCACCCCAACGTGGGATTCATCAACAAATAATAGGGCATCTTTGGGTAAGTATTCAAACAATGTGGGCGGTGGATCCCCAGGGGCACGTCCTGTTAAATAACGTGAATAATTTTCAATACCTGAACACGTGCCAGTTGATGCCATCATTTCCAGATCGAATTGAATCCGCTGATCAAGGCGTTGATGCTCGACAAGTTTTTTTTCTTGTTCAAATTCTTTTAAGCGGGCGATGCGCTCTGCTTGAATATGTTTGATTGCTTGTTGTAGTGTTGGACCAGGTGTTACATAGTGCGAATTTGCAAAAATTAGAATTGTGTCGAGTTTACCAAATTTTTCACCTGTTAAAGAATCATACTCTGCAATTGATTCTATTTCATCACCAAAAAAGCTGAGGCGCCATGAACGGCTTTCACTGTGAGAGGGGTATATTTCTAATACATCGCCCTTTTTACGAAATGTACCGCGTGTAAAATTAAGATCATTGCGTGTATAGTGAAGGTCTATTAATTTGCGGGTTATGACATCTGGTCCGATTTGGTCGCCAACTTTTAAGGGGTAGGTCATTTCTGCGTAGGCTTCAACGCCGCCAATACCGTATATACACGAAACACTAGCAACTAAAATAACATCGCGCCTGGTTAACAATGCGCGTGTTGCACTGTGTCGCATACGATCAATTTCTTCATTAATTGCTGCTGTTTTTTCTATATAAGTGTCTGAGCGGGCTACATAAGCTTCTGGTTGATAATAATCATAGTATGATACAAAGTACTCAACTGCATTTTCAGGAAAAAACGTTTTCATTTCCTGGTACAGCTGCGCCGCTAGTGTTTTATTAGGGGCCATAATAAGGGCAGGGCGTTGTGTGGTTTCAATAACGTTGGCCATAGTAAATGTTTTGCCAGAACCTGTTACCCCTAATAAAACTTGATCACGAATATTATCATTTAGACCTTCTACTAATTCTTTAATGGCGCTGGGTTGGTCACCTTGCGGTGTATAGCTGCTAACCAATTTAAAGGGAATATGCTTTTGGTTTGCTTGTTCATAAAGAAGTGGGTGCAGCATTCTATGATGTTTTTTGATAATTATTATATGCAGTTTAGCATGCTAGCGTGTAATGCCCAATATTAACGTATTGTTAACGAATTTCTCCCATATAATGTAAGTAGCCTTTACTTTACAAGTGAATTAATAGAATGAAAAAAAATATATTAGCATGGTGTAGTGTATTCATGGTCAATACTTTGTCGGCTCAAGATCTTCGTGTTCATGAGATAAGGATTGAGCTTGATCAAATAGAAGCGTTGCAGGATTCTTTAGCAAGGCGCGCAGATTTTTTACGTGATCAAGAAAATTTCGGTGAGCGCGGTGGTCTTGCTGGTGCCATGCCTGCAGATCAATTGGATCTAGATTTGCAAAAACGCTTAGAAAAATTGCGCGATGAAGAACGCGATGCAATTAATGCTGCTCAAGTTACAGGACTTACAGGGGCAGAGATAAAACAAACTCAATCAACCGTCGATTCCATTCGATTCAAGTAGGAAGAAGAACTGAAGAAGAATAAGGTAAAGATAAACTTTATTTTAATTAAAGATATTCAGAAAAGTTTACCAGATGCTGTCATGCCTGAAAGTAAGATTGAAAAAATAGAATTATTACCTAATCAAAGCTCAAGATATAAAGGCAGTTTAAAAAATACAGTATTTAAGAGTGAAACAGGTGGCATTGATGCCCTTGTTGAGTTGAAAAAGAGTGACTTTGGTACTTTTATTACGCTTCCTTTAAATGAAGCGGGTCAGTTAGTATTTGTGAAATTTATGCAAGAAGGCGATCGTTTAGTAACGGATAAAGTATTTATGCTAACACACCCAGATAAGATGTTTGCAAAATCACCTGTAAAACTAGCTGAAGTTAAAGAAGGTAATACTGTATTTCAAGGTGTTCTGACTCCTGTAAAATAAATGATGATGAGAGTGCGCTCATATTTCAAGTTGGCCATCCAGTTAAAAGGATGGTCATTTTTAGACACTCTAAAACTTTTACCACCACAATATTAAATAAAATGCTACAATACGGTATTCGTAATGTGAGTAGAAGCAATGAAACAAAGTGCAAGACTGCGGTCTATAGAAGAATTACTAACCTATATTTTAGATGCTGAGAATAAGGCACCTGCAGATAACATCTTTGTAAACTACTGCCGGGAACGCCGTTTCATGGGGTCGCATGATCGCAAATACCTTGGTGATTCTTTTTTTGAAATTTTGCGCTTTTACCATGGTTACGCCAATGCCCTAAAGGGTGCGTTAACGCCCAGATTATTAACCCTTACGTATTGGGGGTTTAAGAACGGATTGCATTTTGATGTGATGAAAGATGATTTTGCCAATGACCCCAGACCTTATTCACAGCGTTATGGCATAAAACTTCCAAACGAACATGAAAAAACCATCATAGAAAAAGCACTTTCTGTTTTTGCTGAAAATCAAATCATCATTCCAAAGTGGTTTGCTCCCTATTTTCAAGATTTACCTGGTAATTTAGATGACCATTTAAAAGCGCTACACGAGCAGGCGCCTTTCGATATTCGGGTAAACCCATTCAATGGTAATCGCGAAGAAGTGTTAGATACATTTAAACGCAACGGTATTGCGGCTGAGGCAACGGACTTAAGCCCATTTGGTATGCGTCTTAAAAATAGAATTCCGCTACAAGAAATGTCTATTTGGAAAAAGGGCATCATCGAAGTTCAAGATGAAGGTGCACAACTTGTATCTTTATTTGCTAATGTAAAACCTGGTGAAAATGTTCTTGATTATTGTGCAGGTGCAGGTGGTAAAACACTTTTAATGTCTGCAATGATGCAAAATAAGGGCAGATTGGTCGCAACAGATTTGTTGCCATGGCGCTTAAAACAAGGCGTCAAACGCTACAGGCGTGCAGGTGTTCATAATGTTCAAGCAAAAGAGCTGGATGATAAAAAATGGTGGAAACGTCATCACAATTATTTTGATTGTGTATTGATTGATGTTCCGTGTTCAGGTTCTGGAACTTGGCGTCGAAACCCAGATCTTAAAATAACTTTTAAGCCAAAAGATTTAAAAGAACTTCTTGTAAAGCAGCAAGATATTTTAGAAACAGCTAAAAAATATATTCGCCCAGGCGGGTTGTTTGTGTATGCAACATGTTCTATATGGCGTGCTGAAAACCACGATCAAATTAGAAAATTTTTAGATAATAATCCAGAATTTAGTATTGAACCTGTTGGTGAAAAGCATCCTGAAGTGATCGAGAAGCTTAAGCAAAAACAAGATGCTGAAGGCCTTCAGTTAACACCGTTGGATCATAAAACGGATGGCTTCTTTATTTCAGTAATGCGTAAGGAATTATAAAGTAGAAAAATGCCTGCATACAGCTGTTTTCGGTGAAGGGTGTTCTTGGCGATCTTATAAATAATGTGGGCACGGTCGTCCCCGCCGTTTAGGGTATATCTTTTTTATTTTTTTGCTTGGTGGCTGTAAAAACTATTTTACTTCTTGCGTGTATTAAGTTTGCGCGGTAACATGTGTGTAAGTGATTTTTATTGATCTGGAAATATGGATCCGCTAAATCAATTTCAAGTGAAAACGTATATCCCTTTAAGCTTTTTAGGGATAGATATATCTGTCACGAACGCGTCATTATTTATGGTGTTAAGTGTTGGCTTGTTTTGTATTCTTAGCTTGATGGCAACAAGATCTCGCTCTCTTGTGCCAACAAAAATGCAATCTCTTGTTGAAAATGCGTATACGTTTTTAAATAGCCTGCTACAAGAATTTTGTGGCGAAGAGGGGCTTAAATACTTCCCCTATATATTTAGTTTGTTTATTTTCGTTCTCTTCTCTAACTTGTTGGGTTTGGTACCCGGTGCCTTTACATCAACAAGCCAGCTTGTTGTAACGGGTACTTTAGCTTTAACGGTATTTGTGTCTGTCACAATTATTGGGCTTATAAAGCATGGCTTTAAATTTTTTAGGTTGTTTTTACCTGATGGTGTGCCATTTTATGTTGTGCCAATTTTGGTGCCTGTTGAGATTTTATCCTATTTTATGCGTCCTGTTAGTTTGGCAATTCGGTTGTTTGCCAATATGGTTGCAGGGCACGTTATGATAAAAATTTTTGCATCCTTTGCAGTGATGATTGCTGGAACAGCTTTTTTGCCGCTTTCTATTTTGCCTTTGATTGTAAATACAGCTGTAACTTTTTTTGAAGTTGTAGTAGCATTACTGCAAGCGTATGTTTTTACGATTTTATCATGCATTTATTTAAACGATGCGCTGAAATTACATTAGTATTTAAACAAGAATTGGAGTATGAATTATGGACGTTGAAGCAGCAAAAATGATCGGTGCAGGACTTGCAGTATTTGCCCTTTTGGGTGTTGGTATTGGGCTTGGTAATATTTTTTCCAGTTTACTAACTGGTATTTCGCGTAACCCAGAAGCTAGTAAGGAGCTGTTCTCAAAAGCTATTTTAGGTTTTGCGTTAACAGAATCTGTGGCTTTGTTAGCCTTTATCGTGTCTTTGTTAATTCTTTTTAAATAAGTTTTTGATATATGCCACAGTTTGATTATTCAACTTTTTCAAGTCAAATTTTTTGGTTATTTGTTTCTGGTTTTGCGCTTGTTTGCTTTGTGCGGTTTGTTTTGCTTCCAAGAATTGAAATCATTTTCAAACATAGAAAAAATTTCTTAGATAAAGAAAAAGAAGCAATACGTGCGTTAGAAAAACAATTGAGTGATATTAAAGTAAAACGACAAGAAGAGATTCAGATAGCAGAAGAAAAAGCGCATAACTTTTTGTTGACTGTAAAAAAAGATCTTGAAGTTGAAAAAAAACAGTATGTCGATTCTTTAGATGAAAAAATGAATGATAAAGTTGCTTCGTTTGAACGTCTATTGACAAAAAAGACCATCGCCGCGAAAGCAGAATATGCACAAAATGTAGAAAACTACTTAAGTATAATTCAGCAGGAAATTACATCTAATGGTAGCGCCCATGTTAAATAATACCTACTTTTTTATTCTTTTAAGCTTTATAATTTTTTTATATGTTGGATATAGAAAAATATGGCCTGATATTTCTAAAATTTTAAGAGAAGATATCGCAAAGATAAAAAAACAATTTAACATTGTAGAAACTAAGAAGTTAGATTTACAGAATGAGTTAGAATTAGTCGTATCTAATCATGCAATCTTTAAAGATGACTTGAAAAAAATTCATGAAACTTCTTTAGAACATGCAGAAAACATAAAAAATGTTTATATAAAAGATATGGAAATTTTATCGCAGAATCACCTTTCCCAAATTGATACAACTTATTCAAATATGGTACAGCGTTTTGAAAATGAATCGCTACAATATTTTTCTAAGGTGCTGACGACCGATTTGAGGTTATTTTTTGAAAAACAAAAAAATAACAATGTTTTTCATAGAGACATATTACAAAAATCATTAATCCTTTTGCAAAAATAACACCGATTTAAGAGCTTTTTTATGTACAGCACGCCTTATCTAGATAAAATAAACTCTATTAAAAGTCTGAAACAGTTAATGATTCCAGAGTTGGAAGATTTAGCATGCGAAATACGTCGTATTATTGTTGCAGAAAAATCACATTTTCTTGGATCATCTTTAGGGGTGGTTGAACTGTCAATAGCTTTAAATTACGTGTTTAACGAGCATCAAGATAAGGTATTGTGGGATATTGGCCATCAAAAAAAATCGTATAAAATCTTAGTGGAAAAAACTGGTATCGTAGACCCCGATCCGGTTTCTTCTGCAAAGCCGGCTTGTGTATTGTCAAAAGCTGTTGGGCATGCTGTTAGCCGGGATATGAAAAAGAGAAGTTATGATATTGTTAGTGTTGTGGGCGATATGTCCATGTCAAGTGGTCAGGCGTTTGAGGCCATGAATCATGCTGGCAGTATTGCTGCCAAAATGTTGGTGATTCTTAATGACAATGTTGACAGTATTGATAATTATGGGGGGGCATTTGGTTACTATTTAAAACAACTTCATAGTAAACATTTTACAGATCAACCTTGTTTGTTTGAAGACTTAGGTTTTAATTATATTGGTCCTGTTGATGGGCATAATATAGAGGAATTAATCCGTATTTTTAAAGACATTAAAAATTCTAAAGAGCAAACCCCTTTCTTTTTGCACATAAAAACAAAAAAAGGTAAGGGACACCCACCTGCTGAAGCGGATGCAAATTATTCGAATAATATTTTGCATTTTGATAGAGCCCTTCATCATTTTCAAAATAAAAAAACAGATAAAGAACCACCATTTTTTGCATGTAAATCGCTTATTGAAGTAGCACATCTTGACCCTAAGATTGTTGTTGTTTCGCTTTCAATGGCAAACTATAGCTCCCCATTTCTAGCGTTTAAAGATTTGTTTCCAGAGCGCTATATAGATGCGGGCGTGTCTGAAGGTCATGCAATATCTTTGGCATGTACGCTGGCAACACAGGGATTTAAGCCTTATGTCATTTTATATTCAAATATGTTGCAGCGCGTTTTAGACCAAGCTTTGGTTGATGCTTGCGTTCAAAGTTACCCTGTGCGTTTTATTATTGATCATAGTAGTATTTTATTCCATTCATCTCAGCATGCTGGATTTTTTGATTCTACATTTTTAGGCAGTTTGTCTAATTTGGTGCTGATGTCGCCCGGTTCTCAAGAAGATATTGAATCTATGATTCAGTTTTCGGCAAAAGATTTGACGTCTCCTTGTGTCATAAGGTTGTCACGGGAACTATCTTTATCGTTAGATATTAAAAAACCAGTTGAATTAGGTCTTGGAAATATAATTAAAAAGGGCGATAAAGTTGCACTTTTATCTTATGGTAATGTTTTGCAGGATTGCTTAGAGGCTTCTGAACTTTTAGAGGCCAAAGGGGTAAGTACAACAGTTGCTGACGCCCGATTTTTAAAACCACTTGATGAGCGTATGTTGGTTAACCTTTCCAATGAACATGATTTGATTGTGTCTGTTGAAGAAAATGCATCAGGAGGGTTATCTTCACATGTTTTGCGCGTTTTAAATAATTTTGGTTTGTTAAGTCCTAAACTTCAATATCATCCAATTTATCTTAAGGAGTTGAATGATTTGAAGAATGACCATAATGTTATTACACCAGAAAAAATTTTTAATACCATTCTTAGTCTTTTAACGATAGAAGATGAGAGTAATACCTTTTATTCTGTTGTTTAAACATAAAAATGCGTATTATTTCAGGAAAATATAAGGGGTTACGTTTGCTGGAACCTGATCGGTTATTAACCCGCCCCACATCAGATAAAGTGCGACAAGCTGTTTTTAATATGTTAGAGCATTCTATATTAGAGAACGGTTTTGTTGGTTTATCTGTTTTAGATGCTTTTGCTGGCAGTGGCGCTTTAGGGCTAGAGGCGTTATCTAGGGGGGCTGAAAAATGTTTGTTTGTTGAAAAAGCTAAAAGTGTTGCGCAGGTTTTGCTTAAAAATATTCAATCCACTATTAAGAACTTGGAAGAAATTGATATCAGTTTAGTTTGTAATGATGTATCTAAAATCACGACAAAACAGTACTTTCATTTAGTTTTTCTTGACCCCCCCTTTAAACGGACAGATCTTTATTTAGGTGTAATATTAAGTTTAAAACGGCAAGGTGCTGCCGATGCTCATACTGTTTTTTATGCTGAGTCTGACAGAAATATTGAGAACGTTTTGAGCGAGGCTAAGGTAGATGTTTTACTGATTTCTTCGCGGCAGGTTGGTGGAATTTTTGTTTCTTTTTTTTGCTTGGCGTAGGTTTTGCTATTTCAGCTTAAAAGCCACCGTTACCACTTGCAGCAATAATTGCTAGTGCTTTATCTTCTTTTTCACCATGCTTAAAGTCATACTGTTTTATCAGCTCTATAATAATTGGGTTAGATTTTTTATAAATAATACCATTTTTGCCACTTAAACATTGTTTTTTACAAACACGATGAAATAGCCTAGGTCTTGGCATGCCAGGAAAAAAACGATTTTTAGAGTATAATTCATTTTTCCCAGATAAATGAGGCGTTAGCGCTTCAGCAGTACACTGCGTTTTATTTTTTATTTGACCACCTGTAAATTTTGTTACATTTTGTATAATTTCATCGCTCATCACGCTTGATGACTGGGCAATACTGGAAATTAAGGTCGCATAAATATAATTACTATATTGACCACAAACAACATGACATTTTCTATTTGATAGTGGCAGTGTTTTTTTTGTTTCTATATTGTTGTTGTATCGCGTTTTTGATTTTATTTTAGGTGGGCTTAAATTCTTTTTTTCTTTACTTTTTTTTTGGCGGACGCTTGGTATATTTTTAATAAATTTAGGAAGTTTTGGCATTACCAAGTTAGCTGAAGTTTTGGGCGGATGGCGTGAAAATTCTATTGTTGCGCGCCTTTTTAATGCCTGATTTCTAGCTTGTGCTGCCTCTAAAATTTCTCGTTGTGCCGCCGTTAATGTTTCTCCTTTGGGTGGCGTCATATCCTTGCTATTATCCTCTGGATATGGAGTCTTAATGCTTTCTTGTGGGGATTTATCGCTATTTTCTGCTTCTGTGGTGTTTCCTGATGGGTAGTCTTCAGCATGCAAATGTGCGTTTGATACAAAAATTCCAATAAGCAGTATTAAAAATTTAAAGTATATTGGTTTCATTACGTGTAATAACCCATTTATTGTGGTCTTAAATTTATTTTACTAGTTAAATATTAAAATTTTCTTAAAATTAAAAAATGTATATTTCTTGATAGGATGATATGTTCAAATATTCATTAAATATTAATCTTATGTTGCTACATTTAAATTAGAGGGCCACTGATTTGGTGGAGGAGGAATTATTTGTGATTCCTTGGCGGCAATCATACCTACAGTTCTGTGGGAATAATGCCCTCGATCCTATATTGAGTATACATAAAGCTTTGAATTCAAGCTAAGTATACACACTTTGCGTAAGATGTTAAACTGTCTATACGCCGTAACTTATTAACCAAAAATTAACGGTTTTTAGGATACGGGGAGATTGCAGCTTTGTGGTGGAGGAGGCGGAGGCGTGAATTTTGTGGTAGCTTGCGGAGGCCCATCAGACAATCGTTTTGTTTCTCTACATCCATTTAGCAGAATCTACTAAAAATTTTAAACCGCGCGCAACACACAGATTGTATTTATGTTATTTACATTTCCAAATATTGACCCGATAGCTTTTTATATTTTTAGTTGGCCTGTTCGTTGGTACGGCATATCTTATTTTATAGCCTTTATCACTGGGCTATTTTTGGTGAAGTTCTATAATACAAAGTACTATAGCGATTCCCTTCAACAAATTGATAATAGTCATTTTGATAATATGTTGACGTACGGTATTATTGGTATCATTTTGGGTGGTCGCCTTGGGCATATGGTTTTTTATGATTTTGATCGTATGATACAAAGTCCGCTTTCTATTTTTAAAACATGGGAAGGGGGCATGGCTTTTCACGGTGGATTAGCGGGATGCATTGTTGCTTGTTATTTGTATGGTAAACGCCATAAAATTTCTTTTAATATTGTAGCAGATCTTATTTCTCTCGTTGTGCCTGTTGGATTGTTTTTTGTCCGTATTGCCAATTTTATAAATGCCGAACTCGTCGGTCGTATTACAGATTCAAAATGGGGTGTTATTTTTCCAGGTCACGTATATCCACGGCACCCAAGTCAGCTTTATGAAGCATTTTTTGAAGGTATATTTTTATTTTCTGTGCTGCGATTATTGTTTCCTTATGCAGTAAAATTTCGCTTAAATGGTTTCATATATGGTATGTTCTTTATTGTTTATGGCGTTGTACGGTTCATGATTGAATATGTGCGGGAACCTAGTGATGGCGAATTCACGTTATTGGGTCAATATGTGTTGTCTTACGGTCAAATTCTCACCCTACCAATGGTTGTGGTCGGTTTTAGCATCTGTTTAACGACTGTTTATCGTAGAAAATCCTAAACAGCTCATAGGGGCTTATTTTGGCTAAATTAAGAAGTGGCTTTGGGTAAGGATTGCCAGCGTTAAACCGCATTATGATCTAACTGTTTTTCTAAGCTATTGAATGAATGATCAAGACAAAGCTTAGATTAGATGCGCCCCCAATTTGAAAGTCTTTCTTGTCATATAGAATAAGTATAGGTAAAATTTATGTGCTTTACCTGCATAACAAAGCGCAGGATTGTTCTTGATTTTGAAGATAGCACCTAAAAAACAATTGCATTATTCATAATGTTAACGGCCTATAATCATTTGCCTATAGCTTAGGGCTTCGGCTACGTGTGGATGATCAGTGTTTTCTGATTGATCTAAATCTGCTATAGTGCGGGAAACACGCATGATGCGGTGATAAGCACGCGCAGACAAACCTAACTTATCTAATGCTTTATCCAGTATTATTTTGGCATTGGGTGTTAATTTTAACTGTTCATATAGATTCTTACCGTCAAGATTGCTATTAAGAACACCAGGTGATGCATCTGGTGAAGTTTTGTTTCGCGTGTTTTGAAGCGCTCTTGCCATGGTGACGCGCTCTGCTATTATTTTGCTTGAGTCTCCGCAAATGATGTTGGGGTTTTTAAGGTCTTCTGCTTTGACGGGCTGTACATTTAAAATAATATCAAATCTATCAAGAAGGGGGCCTGAAATCTTTGACTGATAGTCTTTTGCACAGGTTGGCGCACGGTGGCACTGTTTTTCCTCTTGCCCATAAAAGCCACAACGGCAGGGGTTCATTGCAGCTATTAATTGTATGTTAGCCGGGTAGGTTATGTGCTTGTTAACGCGTGCAACGGCAATTTCGTTTGTTTCTAGTGGTTGCCGTAAAGCTTCTAAAGTTTGTCTGTTAAATTCGGGCATTTCATCCAAAAATAAAACACCATGATGGCTTAAAGAAATTTCCCCCGGTTTTGCTTTTGACCCACCGCCAACCATAGCAGGGAGTGATGCAGAGTGGTGTGGCGCCCGGTATGGTCTTGCTGTTACAAGGCCGCTTTCAGGTACAATTCCACATAAACTGTGAAGCATGGTAACTTCTAAGGCCTCACGGGGACTAAGATCTGGTAAAATTGACGGCAGTCTTGCTGCTAACATTGATTTTCCAGAACCTGGCGGTCCGATTAAAAGAAGATTATGTCCACCAGCGGCCGCAATTTCTACAGCGCGTTTTGCTTGTGCTTGGCCTTTTATTTCCTGAAAATCACCATGTTTTGTATCACGTACTAACATTTTTACAGGCTGTGGTTGGCTTAAAACTTGTTTTCCTTTAAAGTGATTGACAATTTTAATGATGTTATCTGCAGCAAGAATGGGAATTTCTCCTGCCCATGCAGCCTCTTTTGCACACGCTTTTGGTATGATGATACCTTGATTGTTTTCACCAGCTTTTATGGCCGCTGGTAATACGCCATTGACGGCTGCTATGTTGCCGTCTAGTCTAATTTCACCTAAAACGATATATTTTTCTAATTCAAACCTGTCAACAATACCAAGGGCTGACATTAAGCCTAGTGCTATGGGTAAATCGTAATGACTTCCTTCTTTTTGTAAATCAGCTGGCGCTAAATTTACCGTAATACGCTGGCAGGGTAGAGAGAACCCTAAGGTTTGAAAACATGCACGTATACGTTCTTTTGATTCGCTAACGGCCTTGTTGGCAAGCCCCACGATAGAAAAACTAGGCAGACCCGGTGAAAACTGTGTTTCGACCGTAACGACATTTGCGCTAACGCCTTCAAAGGCAACTGTGTAAACTTTAGATATCATTTGATAACGGGGGGTGTTTCAAAACAATGAAATGGGGCCGGGGATGGTAATGTCCATTCCAAAGTATCTGCACTTTCTCCCCAAGGATTGCCTGCTGCTTTTTTCTTATCCCAAAAAATTATAAAAATTACATAAATAAAGAAAAGTGCAGCAAAGCCTGAAAGTGCGCCACCAAGTGATGATACTTTGTTCCAGCCGGCATAAGCATCTGGATAATCTGGTACACGTCTTGGCATGCCTGCTAACCCTAAGAAGTGCTGGGGTAAAAACAACAAGTTAACACCGATAAATGTTAACCAAAAATGTATTTTTCCTAAAGATTCACGGTATTGATAGCCAGACATTTTGCTAATCCAGTAATAAAATCCTGCAAATAGAGAAAACACAGCCCCCATAGAAAGTACATAATGAAAATGTGCCACAACATAATATGTGTCATGTAAAGACCTGTTGATGCCGCCATTTGCAAGAACTACACCTGTTAACCCGCCAAATGTGAATAATAAAATAAATCCTGTTGCAAATAACATGGGTGTGTTAAAGGTTATGCTGCCGCCCCACATGGTTGCAATCCAGCTAAACACCTTAATGCCTGTTGGTATACCAATAATAAGGGTTGCAATTGTAAAATAGGCTTTAATATTTGCGCTCATCCCTGTTGTAAACATGTGGTGTGCCCAAACAATGGTTCCAAAAGCACCAATGGCAAGCATCGCGTAAACCATAGGTTTATAACCAAAAACTTTTTTGCGTGAAAAGGTTGCAATAACTTGGCTGATAATACCAAACCCTGGAAGAATCATCACATACACTTCTGGATGGCCAAAAAACCAGAACAGATGCTGAAATAAAACAGGATCTCCACCTTTAGAAGGCTCAAAAAAGCTGGTGCCAAAGTTACGGTCTGTCAGTAACATTGTTAAACCCCCTGCAAGAACGGGCAACGTTAAGATTAATAAAAAGGAAGTAATCAGCATGCCCCAAACAAATAGTGGCATTTTAAACATGCCCATGCCTGGTGCGCGCATATTAAAAATTGTTGTGACAAAATTAATAGCACCAAGAACAGAAGAAATTCCAGCAATCAGTAGCGCTTGTATTAAAAAGTCTACGGCCATGTCATTATGACCAATTAATGAAGATAGAGGTGGATATAGTGTCCACCCAGTTCCTATGCCCATCCCAACACAAGCCGACAAACATAGTAGGGTAAACGATGGTACAAGCAGCCAAAAACTAATATTATTTAGTCTTGGAAAAGCCATGTCAGGGGCCCCAATATGTAAGGGCACAAACCAGTTGCCAAATCCACCGATCAGACCTGGCATAACAACATAAAAAACCATGACAAACCCATGCATCGTCATGACAACATTATAAAGTTGATAGTCTTGAAAAAACTCGTTACCAGGTATTGCAAGTTGTGTACGCATAAGCATAGATAAAAAACCACCAAAAATAGCACACGCGATAGAAAATATTATATAAAGCGTGCCAATATCTTTATGATTTGTTGATAGTAACCAACGGCGCCATCCTGTTGGGTGATCGAAATCTTGCGTATTACTCATTTATATTTTCCTTTTTCGCTGTCATAGATTTTGAAGCGGGTTCTATTTGCGATGCATGCCATGCGTCATATTCGTTTTGTGGGACAACTTTTACGGCAATTGGCATAAAACCGTGATCTTTACCGCACAGTTCTGAACACTGTCCGTAATACATACCCGGTTTATCAACGCGCATCCATGTTTCATTTGTACGCCCTGGGATGCTATCAATTTTAATACCAAAAGATGGTACCGCAAAACTGTGGATCACGTCTTGTGAGGTCACAAGAACGCGAACTGTTTTTCCTTGTGGAATCACAAGTGGTTTATCAACATCTAATAAACGTAGTTGCCCAGGTTTCAAATCCTTTGTTGGAATCATATAGCTGTCAAAGGTTATTGTTTTTGCTTCTTCATCATGTGGGTATTCGTAAGTCCAATACCACTGATGACCAATAACTTTAATGGTCATGTCTGGGTTTTCAATTTTATCAAAAACATAAAGAATTTTCATAGATGGAATCAAAATAACCACAAGTATTAAAACGGGTATGACGGTCCAGGTTATTTCTAAAGCTGTATGGTGGGTAAAAGTTGCGGGGATTGGGTTTTTTGATGCTCTGAATTTATATATGGTGTATCCCATCAAAAGCATCACAACTAAGGCAATTGCAAAAATAATATATAATAACAAGTTGTGCACATCGTTAATAACCCCCATAAGCGGTGATCTTGCTTCTTGAAAACCAATTTGCCAGGGTTTTGGAATTCCTGAAGCAAAGCTAAAGGTAAGCGCGGATAAAAATAAGCCTAGCAGTTTGAGCATGAAGATTGGCCTTAAGATAAAACTTACTAAAATTTTAGCATAGTAAGTTGAAGTGGGGCAATTGCAGGTGAATATCTATAAATTTCAGATGGACATGTTTTAAATTGCAGGATGCATTTATATGAAGTTTTTATGGCTGCAATAAACGTAATTGTATGTCGTTATATAATAAAATAACCATCAACAGCTAGATATAATCTCACTGTACCATTTAGGGCAAGTCCTTTAATGTGATTTTATATTAAAAAATATTGAGGGATTAAAACTTTTCCACAAAAACAGTGTTAAATATGCTAGTGTAAATGGTAACTTCTTAATGTTTTTGTAAATAGTAAATGACAAACGCGCAAATGAAAGATGATTCAACAATGACTGATCCACAATATACCGCTGATTCAATTAAAGTATTAAAAGGGCTTGATGCTGTTCGTAAGCGTCCAGGTATGTATATTGGTGATACTGACGATGGTACCGGCTTGCACCATATGGTGTATGAAGTTGTGGATAATGCAATTGATGAATCTTTAGCTGGTCATTGTGATTTGGCAATCGTTACCATCCATGATGATGGATCTGTTTCGGTTTCTGATAATGGACGAGGAATTCCAACAGGTATTCACGAAGAAATGGGTGTGTCAGCAGCAGAAGTTATTATGACACAGCTTCACGCTGGTGGTAAGTTTGATCAAAATTCGTATAAGGTTTCCGGTGGTTTGCA
This sequence comes from Alphaproteobacteria bacterium CG_4_10_14_0_8_um_filter_37_21, assembly GCA_002791835.1. GTDB lineage: Bacteria > Pseudomonadota > Alphaproteobacteria > Paracaedibacterales > UBA11393 > UBA11393. The sequence continues at coordinate 40,140 of PFNE01000041.1, forward strand.
TGGCGTTGGTGTGTCTGTTGTCAATGCTTTGTCATCAAAATTAGAAATGACTATTTACCGTAGTGGGCAAGAACATAAAATGACGTTTTCACATGGTGTGCCAGATGCCCCATTAAAAGTTGTTGGACCTTGGAACGGTAGATCAGGAACAACCATACGTTTTTGGCCTTCTGCAGAAACGTTTAAAATTACAGAATTTAATCGTGGAACCATTGAACATCGATTGCGTGAACTGGCGTTTTTAAACTCGGGTGTTCACATTAAAGTTGTGGATGAACGGGCAGATACACTTTATGAAAACAACTTAAAATATGATGGTGGTTTGGTCGAATTCGTTCGCTATATAAACAAGGGAAAAACGGCCCTTCATGAACCAACAATTTTTGTTAAAACATTTAAAAATGATATTACCGTTGAAGTTGCGATGGAATGGACGGATAGTTATCATGAAACCATGCTGTGCTTTACAAATAATATTCCACAGCGCGATGGTGGATCTCACTTAGCCGGGTTTAGGGGGGCGTTAACACGATCCGTTGGTGCTTATATTCAACGCCATTCAAAAAAAGATAACAAAAGCTCTATGCAAGGTGATGATATTCGTGAGGGGTTAAGCTGTGTCTTATCAGTTAAAGTTCCTGATCCTAAATTTTCATCCCAAACAAAAGATAAATTAGTTTCATCTGAAGTAAGGCCTGTTGTTGAAAGCTGTATTAGCGAAGCACTGGAACAATGGTTAGAAGAAAACCCATCGCAAGCAAAATTAATTGTTGCAAAAGTTCAAGAAGCAACAGCAGCACGTGAAGCAGCGAAACGTGCGCGTGAATTAACGCGCCGTAAGGGGGCTTTAGATATTGCATCGCTTCCAGGAAAGCTTGCAGATTGCCGCGAAAAAGATCCTGCTTTAAGTGAAATGTTCATTGTTGAGGGGGATTCTGCGGGTGGATCAGCCAAAATGGCAAGGGATAGTAAGTATCAAGCAATTTTACCTATTCGTGGTAAAATTTTAAACGTTGAGCGTGCACGTTTTGACCGTATGATAGTATCTGATCAAATTGGCACCATTATTACAGCCCTTGGAACCAGTATTGGACGTGAAGAATTTAATGTTGAAAAACTACGTTACCATAAAATTGTTATCATGACCGACGCTGACGTTGATGGAAGCCATATTAGAACGCTTTTATTGACCTTCTTTTACCGCCACATGAGGGAAATTATTGAACGTGGATATTTATACATAGCACAGCCACCACTTTATAAAGTAATGCGTGGTAAATCGGAAGTGTATTTAAAAGATGAAACTGCAATGCGTCAATATTTGTTAGATTCATCGTGTCAAAATGCCAAAATAGTTGAAGAAAATGGTGCTGTACGTACAGGAAAAGACCTGCGTAATTTTGCAAATGATTTAGCTAAATTCCACACAACTATTCACCAATTGACCCACCGGTTTTCAAATGTTTCTTTGTTAGAACAGGTGTTGTTTTCTGGCTATATGAAAGAACAGTCGCACGAAAATGCCAAAATATTACAAAAACGATTAGATGCATTATCTGCGTTTAATGAAAAATGGATTGTGACTTTTGGTGAACGTTTATCTGTTGAACAAATAGAAGCAGGCGTCAGCGCAACGTGGTCTGTGGATGAAACGATTATCAACACGCCAGAAATTAAGTCCTTAATTAATTTGTTAGAAGTTATGAAGTCTACATTTATGGGTGCTGCAAAGTTGTATTTGCATGCAGATAGGGAAGACTTTACAACCCACAATGGCCCATCATCCATGATAGATAACATGTTTGAATCTGCTAGAAAAGGTATTAATATTAGCCGCTATAAGGGTCTTGGTGAAATGGATCCAGAACAGTTATGGGAAACAACTTTGGATCCAGAAGCACGTACTTTACTACAAGTTAAAATACCCCATGTTGAAGAAGCAGATGCCATTTTTTCTACTTTAATGGGCGATGTTGTTGAGCCACGCCGTGAATTTATTCAAACCAATGCCTTAAAAGTCGTTAATATTGACGTATAATCCTGATAAGCTTCTAACTCTTTAGAAGCTTATCAAAAAAAGGAGATTTATATGAATATAAAATCACTATGCGTCGGTGCTTTTGCACTGTCCCAAGCTTTTTGTACGACTTTAGATTCGGCAGAGGGTGCACAAAATCATTATCCACCAGTTATGACAAGCACAAATTATGTAATGACGAGTTTTACTGCAGAAAACAAAGATGAGTTATTGCCTGAGTATTTAGGATTTTTATATAATTTTTTCACCTCAGATGCTGCAAAATTATTCCATACAGGTGATAGTTGGGATGCAAATGCTGGAGAGATGAAAGTCTGGCAGGAAAAACTTGAAGGTTTAGGTCTAGCCGGTTTGTCTGACTCTCAAGTATTATCTTATGTTGTTCTTGCACATGCCGACGCATCTGTCTTAGGGCGCTTTTCTGGAGATGTAGCGACTGCAGTATCTCAACATCAAGAACAAATTCTGGGGCTTGTTGAAGATGGTAGAATGCCACTCATTAAAAAACTATTAGCACATTTAGGGTTGGATAGCCGTAACTTAAATCAAGGAGATAAATTGCCACGTTATATAATAGCTGATGCGTCAGGTAAAGTTAGCGGGCTATTTAGATTAGGTGGATTAAAAGCAGGTGTTGCTCAGTTGGCATGGCTTGCTGATGATAAACACATGACACTTGAAATTCCGAATATGCTTTCTGATGCTATTGTGCAAGTTTTTAAAACGTATCAAATGCCTGGCGCACCACAATTTTTGGGAACGCAATTGAAAGCTATTGAACTCAGTTTTAGAATGGAAAGAGGCGCTGCTTATGGGCCGCTGTTTGCTAACTTAAAGGCAAAAGGTTTTGTAGTTAGTCCGTTAGGTCTTACTGAAGAGCATGGCGGTTTTAAAAATAAATTTCAGGTCTCTCTTTCTGAAGTTGAAGCAGAACATGCTGAATAAACATAATTAAAAACTAAAAAAGCCAGGCAAATTTCACCAGGTTTTTTTATATCTATTTTACATTTTTTGTTAATTTCTTTACACTTAAATAGAGTTTACTATTAGAAAATTTTTTATATGACCGTACCAATGCGCACGTTAACAATACAAAGTATTTTTCTAGGCCTTATAATGCTTGGTTGTTTCTTTGTTGGTGGAAAGCTGGTTGATGTTTTTAATCATAATTTCTGGCTAAATATTATTATAATAGGCGCTTTTATAATAGGTGTTGCCTTATGTTTTTTTCAAGTCTTTAGTTTGAATCGTGAATATGTATGGTTGGAAAATTTTTCAAAGGGTAAAGTTAGCTTTTTGGAAAGTACCGGGCCTAAGATTTTAGCGCCATTAAATTATACGCTAAAGGATACGCCTAAGGGTGTGTTAACACTGCTTTCAATGAAAAGCTTGTTGTCTAGTGTGGAACAACGTTTAGATGAAAAACGTGAACTGAATCGTTATCTTATAGGGTTATGTGTTTTTCTAGGGCTTGTTGGTACTTTTTGGGGGCTTTCTAAAACAATTGGTGCTATCGCAAATGTGATTAGTGGAATTGACGTTGATGCGACAGATATTAAAGATGCTTTCCAAAACTTAAAAGCGGGTCTACAGGCGCCATTGGTTGGAATGGGCTATGCTTTTAGTTCATCTCTATTTGGTCTTTTGGGATCTTTAGCTCTTAGTTTTTTAGATGTTCAAGTATCCAGTGCTTTTTCTAAATTTTACCAATCTGTTGAAAAAACACTGTCTGCTTTTTCACAAAAAAATAGTGCAAATACACTAACGCCAGCATCTGGACCTGCTTATGGAGAGGCTTTAGTTGAGCGACTTGCAGAGGCAATGAATGCTTTTCAAACACAGCTAGATAAAGCGGAAGAGGGGCGCAATCAAACATCAAAAGCATTGTTGAGCTTTTCTGGAAATATTTTACAATTAAACGAAGTTATGAAAGCAAACTTATCACATATGGATCAGTTAACGCATCAGCACTTTGAATTGCAACAACAAGTCGCACGCCTTTTACATGTGCACAATGATGAATCTAGTAAAAAATCGATTAAAATTATTGAATGCACCGCCCAAAATATATTAGACGAGCTATCAAATGGTCGTTCTAAAATAACGGATGAAATGCGAAAAGAAATTAGGATGTTATCAAAAACATTTTCTGCTATAGCAATAAATGAATAAAATATGTTGTATTGAAAGCTATTCTTTGATTTTTAGCTTTTAATATGTTAAAAAATAAATACCTTTACACTTACTGGAAACCTTCATGCACGTAAAACAATTATCAATAAAAAAATATTTTTTACTAACAGCTGGTGTTGCTGCATTGTCATCATGCTCTGATAGTGACGTCAATTATGCCGATAAAAAAGTGGAAGATATTTATGATATTGCTATGACGCAAATGAAGAAAACAGATTACAGGGCTGCAGCCAAAACTTTTTTAGAGGTAGAGCGCCATTATCCATATTCTAACCTCGCCGTAAAAGCCCAACTATACTCAGCGTATGCCTATTATGAGGCTGGTAAGTATGATGAGGCATCTGAAGGATTTAGTTTGTTTGCACAGCTGCACCCAGGGCATGACGAGGTTCCATATTCATTGTATATGATGGGTATGTGCGCTTATGAACAACTTCCAATTGTAGAGCGCGATCAAGAAGATGCGGGTCGCGCTGTCTATTATTTTGAAGAAATTTTGAGGCGATTCCCAAGTTCTAGCTACGCAAAAGATGCAAAGCTTAAAATCGTTTTGGCAAAAGACCATATGGCAGCAAAAGAAATGAATATTGCCCGTTATTATATATCACGATATGCTTATGTTGCAGCCATTAATAGATTCAAATCTGTTGTCGATAACTTCCAAACAACAACACATGTTCCAGAAGCATTGTATCGTTTAGTAGAAGCTTACAAAGCACTTGGTGTTGAAGATCAGGCGAAAAACCATTTAGCAATTTTAGGGCACAACTACGCCGATAACCAATGGTACAAAAAAGCATATGATTTAGCTGGGTAAAGGCCTTTATATTTTCTACCCCTCACTAAAAAATCTATAATTTTTTAAAAATACATTAAAAGCCATGGGTCCCGAAGCTTTTCAGTATTTTTACTTATTATGTTAACTTATGAAAAATTATTAGGTTCTTATATATAGTTTTATGGCTTGGTGAAAGGTGCGTTGAATAGAAAAAAATATCAATGCTAAAAATTTGTTTCATTTGGGTAGTAGCCCCAGACAAATTTCCCTTTAACCCAACCTTTGAACTTACCTTGTTCTGATCGTGATTCTACCTGTAGCCACTCTCCTTGTGCTTTTTTGATGGAAAGAATAACGCCGGCTTCTATGCGGGCAAGTGTATTTGACGTGTCATTTGGCTTTTCTTTTATACTGTGGGTTTTTCCAGTTAAAATACCGTAACGCCTGCCCGATAGCAAGCTAACATGTGCCCAAGAAACAGCGCCATCCATATCACGAATTTGTCGCCAATGCTCAAACTCTGCAATAATTTCGACAGGTAAAAACTGTCTAACATATACCCATTCAACAGGATACTGCTTTCCTGGGCCAACATGTACATTAGCTTTGTTTGACCTAAAGGACGCAAAGCGTGGGCAAGGAAGTCCTGTTTTTGCGTAGGCATCTGCGCAATGTGACAAACTGAGTAAAAAAAATAAAAGTTGGATCATAGTTCAAAAGTCAATTTCATAAGTGTTTATACCAAGAAGCAATAGCAATTCCTTTGCTTTCTTGAACTTATTTAAGTATATCATAAAAACAAGTAAGGTTAAAGTCGCTTAAAGTAAAGAATTAAACGCCAGTTGATCCGTATCCGCCAGATCCACGTTGTGTGTTACTCAAATCAGATGTTTCAACCCAATTTGCAGTTGTGTGGCGGGTAATCACCATTTGTGAAATGCGCATACCATTTTTAATTACAAATTCATCTTCACCTAAATGGATCAGAAGTGTTTTGAGCTCTCCTCTAAAATCGGAGTCTACAGTACCGGGAGAATTTAAAACGATGATGCCATTGTTAAATGCGAGACCTGATCGTGATCTTATTTGTGCTTCAAACCCCACAGGAAGTTCCATTGAAAAACCATGGGAAATCACGACGCGCTTTCCTGGTTTTAATAGAATATCATCTTCAAGGCATGCATATAAGTCGGCACCAGCGCTTTCAACTGTTCCATATGTTGGCGGCGATGCATTTTGGTGTAATTTCTTGATTTTAATATCAAGTGTCTTATTGTCAGGTGCTTTTGCAAGATTGTTCATTTATAAGGTTCTCTATTATTTGGGCCGCGTACTGGCTTGGCATTAAGTCATTTTGTTTACAATACAATGTTTCAAACACTTCTTTCAAAGCTTTTTTTTGACTATTTGTATCAATTGCCTGAAAAGCCTCATAAATATTTTCGGTACGACAGTGTCCTTGTAACAGTTCTGGTACGATATATTTATGCGCAAGAATATTGGGGAGGGCAACAAAACGTGTTTTGACCAATATTTTTAACAAGAAGGCGGTGATAGCAGATGCTTTATAAGCGATGACATGCGGAATTTGATATTGCGCCAGTTCTAATGACACTGTGCCACTAGCTGCAATGGCACTGTTGGCTTTCTTAAACATTTTATCTTTCTCAATGAAGTCTGTTGTTACCTGAACGGGTAGACCTTTCGGAATGATTGCTTTAACGTTATCAATTAAGTGTGGCAGGGTAGGTAGTAAAAACTGACATTTTTGATGGCTATATATTTTTTGTGCTACTTCTAAAAATGTAGGCAGCAGCAATTTTATTTCTGATGTTCGGCTACCAGGTAAAATAAGAAATTTTTTTTCTTTGTTATCAGTCTGATTATCTATAGTGATAAGGTTTTCAGTTATGGGATGCCCTACAAAAGTTGCTTTTAGTCCGTGTTTTGTAAAGTAGGGGGGCTCAAAGGGATACAAACATAAAAGATGGTCTAAAAACTTGGCAACACTTTTTGCGCGCCATGGGCGCCAAGCCCAAACAGGGGGCGCTGCGTAATGAACAGAGGGTATATATGGAAGATTGAGCCTTTTTATTTGTTTTTTAACGCGTTTAATAACGCGGTGCGTAAAACCAGAGGAATCTATTGTAATAAGTACTGCTGGCTGGACTGCAATAAGGTGACTAACTGTTAGTTTTATACGTTTAAAAATACGTCTTATGTGGGGTATTATTTCAGCAAGCCCCATGATAGAAAGTTCTTGCATGGGAAAGAGTGATTTCAGCCCTGCAGCTTGCATATTGTCGCCACCAATGCCGTAAAATTCATAAGATGCATCACGTTCTTTAAGGGCCCACATTAATTTGGCACCGATCTGATCACCAGATGCTTCGCCTGCAATAATATATATTTTGTTAGGTGTCTGTTTCAACGATAGTATTCTACTTAGCTGGCTATGCTTCATTCTAGAATATTGCGGTTAGATTTACTATCTTGAATTATCGTGGATCTTTCCGATGCACAAAGTAAAAGTGTTCAGGTGAATCAATTCAATCAAAGAACAGGTGGGCATATGGCAGGAGCGCAAAAACCTGAATAAATTTAACCCATGTTAATTTGGCCTAAATTCCTGATTTTGCATTTAGGGTGCAGTTCGTTTTGGCTCATCACTTGTATGGCTGGGCGAACGCGCTCTGTTAAAGATCTTACATGAGTGCGTATCGGGCTGCTGGTGATGATAACCGGCATTTCGCCAATCATGGAAAGGCGGTCATATTCATCTGCCACTTTTTTCATAAATAGGTGCGATTCAGTTGGCGCCATAGCAAGGTATCTGTTTTCATTGTCACCTGCTAAAGAACGGTGAAAGGCTTCTTCCCATTCTTGTGCGAGTGTTAAAACAGGTAAAATGCCATTATCATCTAAATTACCAAAGCTAATTTGGCGGGATAACTTATGGCGAACATGCTCTGCAATACCGTCAGTATTTTTAGAAAATCCAGTTGCTTCCGCAATGCCTTCTAAAATTGTACCAATATCGCGGATGGAAACACGCTCACTTACAAGGGACTGCAGTACCCGCTGAATACCCCCAACAGTAATATTGACAGGTACAATATCAGATAGTAATTTTTTATAGGATTCAGGAACTTGATCTAATACTTTTTGAACGTCGCCGTAAGATAAAAGTTCACCAATATTATCTTTTACAATTTCAGACAAATGCGTTGCTAAAACCATGGCAGGGTCAACCACAGTGTAATTTTTTGCCTCCGCTTCCTCTTTATATTCTTCTGCTACCCAAAGAGCAGGCAGGCCAAAACTTGGCTCTATAGTTTTTTCGCCAGGAATATGAATAGTGTTTGTTTCGGGGTCCATGACAAGATAGTGGTTTGGTCGAAGCGACCCTGAACCGGCTTCAATTTCTTTAATTTTAATAGAGTATGCTTCTTTGTCTAATTGTAAGTTATCTTGAATACGGACTGATGGCAAAATAATGCCGATGTCACCAAGCATTTGCTTGCGCAGTATCTTTATTTGTTCAGATAAAGCCTTTCGTTTAGCATCACCGTTTAATAAAGACAGAAGCCCAAAACCCATTTCAATACGAATAGAATCGACAGGATTCAATGTTTCATCTTGCGTTTGGGCTTCTAGTGCTTGTTCTTTTTCTTTGGCTTTGGTTTCTCTCTCTTTTCTTTGAATTGTTTTTTGATCATTTTTTTGTTTCTCATTCATAAACCAGGCGCCAAATCCTGTTAAACCACTCAGTACAATAAATGGTAGCATAGGCATGCCGGGTAGTAGGGCAATGCACCCCATTAAGAAAGAGCTCATCCCCAAGGCAGATGGATTTGCAGATAGTTGCTGGAACATGGCTTTATCTGCCGTGCCTTCAACGCCAGCTTTTGAGACCATCATACCAGCAGATGTAGAGACAATAATGGCTGGTATTTGAGTGACAAGACCGTCGCCAACGCTTAAAATTAAATATGAATGTGCGGCGTCTGATAGGCTGATGCCTTGTTGAGCAACACCAATAATAATGCCACCAATAATATTAATAAGTGTGATGAGGAGCCCTGCAATAGCGTCTCCGCGCACAAATTTCGCTGCACCATCCATAGAACCAAAAAAGTTGCTTTCACCCTCTAATTCTTTACGGCGGCGTTTCGCCTCATCTTCATCAATAAGGCCTGACGATAAATCAGCATCGACCGCCATTTGTTTGCCAGGCATGGCGTCCAAACTAAAACGGGCTGAAACTTCAGCAATGCGTGATGACCCTTTTGTGATAACAATAAAGTTCACAATCAATAAGATTATAAAAACAATAATACCAATAACAAAATTCCCGCCCATAACAAAATGACCAAAAGCTTCAATCACACGGCCAGCAGCGTTTGTTCCTTCATGTCCGTGGCTTAAAATAAGACGGGTAGAGGCAACGTTTAAGGATAAACGTAGCATGGTAGATACCAGTAAGATTGTTGGAAACGATGAAAATTCTAAGGGTTTTTCAATGAATAGTGCTGTCATTAAAATCATGAAAGAAAAAGCAATAGAGATTGCAAGACAGCCATCTAGCATAAATTTTGGAAGCGGCATAATCAAAACAGCAATAACAGCCATAAAAGCTAATGCAAACATTAAATCGGTTCGTTGGCTTAAAGAAGCTAAATCAAAACCATTTGATGCACTTTTTCCGCTGGAAAGGTTAATACTGTCTGCCATCAATTGTTATTACCTTTTATAAAGACGTATTTTGTTCATATTCTTTAAGTTTATTTTGAAGCGTTCTGATCGAAATGCCTAAAATTTCTGCAGCATTATTTTTGCGCCCTGTGCAATGGTCTAGTGTTTGCAATATAAGTTCTTTTTCAACATCTTGAATGCTTTTGCCGATAAGGCCATTGGTTTCTATTTGTGAATTATCATTGATTGTAGAATGAGTTGTTTGGCAGTACTCATAACCAAATATATCTGTTGGTTGAATTTTGTCATCTGCCAAAAGAACAGATCTATGCATTAAATTTTCCAACTCACGAACATTACCGTTCCACGGCCATTTAAGGAGAGCTTGTTCGGCGGTTATGGATAATTCTTTTACATAAAGCTGATTTATTTTTGCGTATTTTTGGATAAAATATTTTGCTAAAGGAATAATATCTGCCGGTCTTTCCTTTAAGGTTGGTAGCGCCAGATTAACAACATTTAACCTGTAATATAAATCTTCTCTAAAGTTACCACCTTTAACGGCCGCTAACATGTCGCGGTTGCTGGTTGCAAGAATTCTAATGTTCACTGAAACAGGCTTTGTTCCCCCAACGCGATCAATAATTTTTTCTTGAATTGCACGTAGTAATTTTGCCTGCATCTGAAGGGGCATTTCTGTGATTTCATCTAACAGCAGGGTGCCGCCATTTGCGGATTCAAACTTTCCAATGCGTTGTGTTAAAGCGCCAGTAAATGCTCCTTTTTCATGGCCAAACAGCTCAGATTCTAATAGATTATCGGGTATGGCAGCACAATTGATAGCAATAAAAGGATTTTTATGACGTTTAGATTTTTGATGAATATAGTTTGCTAAAACTTCTTTGCCCGTTCCAGATTTGCCAGTAAGCAAAATATTGGCTTCACTGGGGGCAACACGATCGGCTAGGTGTAACACCCTTTTAATTGTTGGGTCGTTTGCAATAATAGATTGTTCTGGTGGGGGAGATATTGACTGCAATAATGCTGCTATCATTTGTGGATCGGGGGGAAGGGGGATATATTCTTTAGCGCCGGCGCGAATGGCAGCTGCCGCTTTTTTAGGATCTGGCTTTACTCCACACCCAACGACATCAAGGTAAAATCTTTCTTCTTTTAATGACTTTATAAATGATTTTATATCGAGACTCACGTCCACAAGGACTAAGTCACAGTTACTATTTTGTCGTAAATTGCTTAAGCTTTCTTCGATACTGATACAAGAAAATACTTGCGCACCTTTATCCATAGCCATTTTAGCGGCTTCGGTTCCATAGCCTTCTAAGGGGCCAATAATTTGAATGCGCATAAGGATAAGTCCTTAAAAAAATAACTCCAGAGTGATGTATTAAGCAGTTGTGTTCGTGTTTATTCTCTCTCACCAGTATTGGTTGCATAGTCATAGCTTGAGACAGCTTGTCCACCTTTGGTGCCATCTTTATTATATTTAAATACTTTTTGCTCACCTGTTGAAACAGACAAAGCAATCATGACGTAATCACGTATAATTTCAACATGTTCTAGGTGAGAGTTTTCAAAAGTTGCTTGCCACATAATTTGGTTGTATTCTTCACCGCCAATATTAATAAGACGCACAATGGAGGTTGATTCGATGATTTTTCCGTTATGCATATAGTTAAAAAGTGTTGGTGTACTGTTATCAAGGGGTACGATAAACCAGATGCGCGAATGATGAACACGTGAATTGGCGTAGTTTTGTGTCATACGATAGCCGCTTACTTGACGACGGGCAAACATTTTAAATCCAAAGCAGGGATTAAACATTGTTTCGCCATCTACTTCCATTGCGGACATATCTTCGTAGACATCATCCATTTTTAACATCCATGTTGGTGTTAACGTCCCTGATTCGTTTTGTGAATGAAATAAAATATCTTTTAAATCGGGTACAGGTTCATTGAAGCTGGTGTTGTGCAGTGGACTATTGTATGGAAACGACATGTGCATTTGAATAATAAACCCTATATAAATATGTTTTCACGGAAGTGTGCATCAAATCAAGGGGTATATAAAAAAATTTATTAAAATTTTCATTAAATTCTTTGGTTTTGTTAAGTTTTTGTTAATAAAAGGTTTATTATGCACGAAGTGTTTTTTTATTGATTAACTTATTTATTTTATGCCAAAATAACAAAATTAAATAAGATAAAATGGAAAATTAGGCATGATTAAAAAAATATTTTTAGCATTAAGTGTTATGGCGGTTAATGGTTTTGCTACAAACCCAGCTCAAGGGAATTTTAGCTTGACCGAAACACCATTAGAATACATGAAAAAAATAAATCAAAAAGAAATGCTTGCAAAATCGGGGTTGCCAGAGGACGTGAAAAAAAATCTGATTTTAAAATTAAATTGTACGCTTCTTAATCCAAAAGTGACTGCTGAAAATGCTCTTCGTGTGCTAAAGGACTGTACAGGTTTACTGGTAACGTTCAATGTTTTCCTAGATGACAAGTTTACTTCACCTAAATATACCGTTAAAACCGCTAAAAGTGCCAAAGAAAAAACAATGGCCTTCTACAAAAATGAATTGTTATTAATTCACAATTTATGCGTGCACTATGCGTTAATATATTATCAAGGTGATATTCCTGAAGGAATATTAGATGTTTTTCCTGAAGTAAAATCAGGTGTTCTTCCTGAAGGAGTATTAGATAATAATATTTTGCCGCGATTAGTACATTTAAAAACACCCTGTGGTTCTAATTTTCTTTGTATTCCTCGTGTGGAACCCGTTGACGCTATGCTGCATTCATATGTAAGAGAACTATCCATATGCACAGATGGAGCAATTAGAAATGTAGATTTGGTATACTCAGGCAATATAGCAAATCATTCGTCTGGATTTTATTATGATTTAGATAATTCTGAAGGCTATTCATTGGCTTTTGGAGCATATGCAGGGAAGCCAGGTTATCAAATGGGGGGTAGTCATATTGTATATTCTAATTTAGATAACATGCAGGAATTTAGTCGTTATCTATCTGAACAGAACAATCAATTGATAGTTTTTGCGATGTCAGCATTAGCTGAAAAAATAGGGGGGCTTGATCAATTGCAAAAGATACGTAAAGTTGGAGAAATAGTTTTTATCCCTTTTCCCTTAACATCACAGGAACAGGAAGAAGCTTCTTACGGTGAAGATTTTTTTCAGGCGCAAGAAGCACTGGTGGTAATTGATCGTATGACCTTTTTACTGAACTTCATACCAGATCAGGTTGATGATATTGATCAACAAAAGGAAAATGATGAAAAACGTGCAAAGTGTTTAGAAAAAAAAAGTGCCGCAGAAAAAAGGTTGGCTGATTTGAGCAGAGAGTATGAAGCAAAACCTGAAACTTTGATTGCGACCATAGAAGGAAAGTTGCTTGCGCTTCATGAAGCTGAGTACCAACAAACGATAGCCGATGAGCAAGCAAAAATATCTGCGCAAATAGTTGATAGAAGCCAGCCTGGTATTATGGGGGGTAAAAAACTATCACGCAAAGCAACAGCTAAAGCTAAAAATGATCGTGATGCAGAACAAAAATGTTTGCAAGATAAATTGGAAACCGTCCGTAAGGAAGTATGTGAATCTTTTCTTGCGAAAATTAAAGGACGTCATCATGATAGAAGACTTGTGCTGAAATCTTTTCACGAACACCTAACAAAAAATGATATTAAATTTCATGAAACACAGGACGGATCGCACCGTGTTACCCATACTGAGGGTGCAAAGGCTCTATCAGTTGTTGAAGAACATAAAGGATCAGTCCCCTTTGCGCATTATTCTGGAAAAGTTATCCGTCATATGCTAAAAGTCTTTGGGGATGCTAAACAACACCAAACTTTAGCCGCCGCCGCTGTTTAAGGAAATAAATACACTATATTCATGTAATTTTCATATTTATTCGATTTTTTTATAAAAAACTCTTATACTAATATTTAAGGTTTGAAATAAAATTATTTAAAATTATGTCTTATTCATCGGCTGCACCACATATCGTTATTGTTGAAGCGCGTTCATATACTGAAATTGCAGATGAATTATATCGGGGTGCCGCTTTAGAATTAGAACATCATGGAATTGCACATAGCCGTATTACTGTGCCTAATATGCTGGATTTACCTATAGCCGTTCGCACGGTTATTGAAGCCACAAAAAATGGCAGTATGGTCAGCACGGAATGGCGTAAGCCAGATGGGTATGTTGTACTTGGCACCTTGCTTCGTGCAGAAATTGGCTGTGCAGACTTGGTGTATCAAGAAGTGTTGCGGTCTTTAACTGATCTTTCTTGTTATTATACAGTGCCTGTATCTTACGGTCTTGTTGTGACAAATACAGTGGAACAAGCGATGTCTGTTTCTAATCCTCAGGCAGGGAACAAAGGTGGGGAAGCATCACAATCCGTTATGGCTGTTGTTGATCTTAAGAAAAAACTGGGTCTTGGATCGGGTGCAATTTTACAACCATAGAAAAATTTTATGTGGCATTAAATATTTTTAACAATTTTTATGTTATTTTAGATTTTTGCAGATGTTCTATAGATAAAAGGCCACTAAGTTGCTGGCCTAGAAATTATTTGTCACCTCTGATTGTGGTTATATGAACGAATATACCCCCTAATATGTTCTTGATTTTATCGGTCTAAATACAACAAAGCTTTGATAAATATTATATTTGGATAAAATAAAAATAAAATTCAACGTAATAAGTGTGACACGCTGCCTTTTTTATTGTGCTCTGTTTAAAAATATTTAAATGTTTGAAAAAAAATAGTTTTAATTTTCTAATGATATTTAGCCTTGGTGATATTTCATGTTAGAGTAAATGTTATAGGGTTTATAAGAGTTATATAATGTCTTTTGATAGTGCAACGCTAACGTATAAAGGTAAAACAATTGATTTACCTGCTTTAAAAGCAACGGAGGGAACGACAGTTCTTGATATTCGCGCCTTGTATAAAGAATTGGATGTTTTTACCTATGACCCTGGATTTACATCTACTGCGTCTTGTCATTCAAACATCACCTTTATTGATGGTGAAATTGGCCGCTTATTATACCGTGGGTATAACATAGCTGATCTTGCAAAAAGTTGTGACTTTATGGAGGTTTGCTATTTATTGCTAAAGGGTGAACTGCCAACAGATGTAGAGCGTAAAGATTTTGTAAAAGAAATTAATAAGCACTCCATGGTCCACGATCAAATGCATAATTTTTTCAAAGGGTTCCGTCGTGACGCACACCCTATGGCCATATTAATTGGTGTTGTTGGGGCATTATCTGCTTTTTACCATGACAGCTTAGATATTAAAGACCCTGAACAACGTGATCTTGCAACTTACCGAATGATTGCAAAGCTGCCAACACTTGCTGCTATGGCCTATAGATACAGCATGGGATTGCCCTTTGTTTATCCTAAAAACACATTAAGCTACTCTGCTAATTTTCTTCATATGATGTTTGCTATGCCAACGGAAGATTATGCTATGAACCCTGTATTTGAAAAAGCCATGGACCGTATTTTTACACTTCACGCTGACCATGAACAAAATGCATCAACGTCAACGGTCAGGCTTGCAGGGTCTAGTATGGCAAATCCATTTGCCTGTATAGCATCTGGAATAGCAGCCCTTTGGGGGCCGGCACATGGTGGCGCTAATGAAGCAGTTTTAAATATGCTAGAAGAAATTGGCGACAAAAAAAATATTCCAGAATTTATAAAACGCGCTAAAGATAAAAATGACCCGTTCAGGTTGATGGGTTTTGGTCATCGTGTTTATAAAAACTATGATCCACGTGCCACTATTATTCGTGAAACGGCTCATGAAGTCTTAAAAGAAGTCGGTGGTGATCAAGACCCGTTATTAGAACTGGCTATGGAGCTTGAGCGTATAGCCCTCCAAGATCAATATTTTATTGAACGTAAATTATACCCCAACGTTGATTTTTATTCTGGGATTATTTATAAAGCGATGGGTATTCCTGCTTCTATGTTTACGGTTTTATTTGCTGTTGGGCGCACTGTTGGGTGGATTGCACAGTGGCGTGAAATGATTGAAGATCCAAGCCAAAAAATTGGTCGTCCGCGTCAATTATATAGGGGGAAACAAGAGCGCGCGTTTAAAACTGTGGCCAATAGATAGACTTTTATATTATTAAGGTTTTGCAAACCTTTACGTGATAGGATAAAATATGTTTAGATGTTTAAGTATTAAACACATTTTTTGCGCCCTTAGCTCAGCTGGATAGAGCGGCGGCCTTCTAAGCCGTAGGTCAGAGGTTCGAATCCTCTAGGGCGCACCATTTTTATTAATAGCATATGAAAATTCTAGGACTCTACACGCATTTAAATAACGTGCATATATATATGTCTGACGGTCAGCAGGTATTTTATGAAGAACAACTTATTTTTGAAGAGCGGGCTTTAAGTATACAGCTGCCAATTTTACTAAAAAAAATTACCCAAGACTCTAAATTTTCTTGCATTGCTTTGCAAAATGGTCCAGGTGCCTTTACCAGCTTGCGTGTAACTTTAGCTTTTGTTCAGGGTTTATGCACAGGGTGGGGGATTCCTATTTATGCATGCTCTCATTTTGATTTGCTAAAAAATGCGTATACTATTCAAAATGGTACGATTGCTGTTCAAAATAAAGCAGCACTTCTACCAGCCGTCAGCGTGAAAGACGGTTTTTTGGGTGAACCTATTCAGCTGCCTGCACAAGAAACAGACGTGTCGCTTATACGCCCCAATGAAAGTGATACTGTAAATTTGGGGAAAATTCTTTATGACATGGCGATACAAAATAAATCAGATTGGATTAAGGCTATTCAGCTTGCCCCTAATTATTGTTTTCTGCCAGCTTATAAAAAAGCGCCGTAACGCAGCATTTGTAAAAATAACAACCATGATGTTTAAGTAATGTGATAGTATTAAATGCATACTTATGAAAATTTTAAAAGATTATGTCTAAAAAGCGTATTGGTGTTTTAACGAGTGGTGGTGATTGTGCAGGGCTTAATGCATGCATACGATCTATTGTATTGCATGCAAAGGGTGACTATAACTGGGATGTTTTTGGCATTCGTAATGGTACATTAGCAACGCCTGTATATGCCTTAGAATTAGATGAAAACATGTGTTCAACAGCGATGATGCGCAGTGGTGGCACAATGCTTGGTAGTACCAATCGATCTGCAGATATATTTAATCGTGATGGATCACCCTCAGACTATGCGCAAAACTTTGTAAAAGGTTATCAAGAACTGGGACTAGATGCTTTAATTGGCATTGGTGGTGATGGCAGTATGAAGATACTGCGCAATTTAGCACAAATTGGCAATCTTAATTTAGTAACAATTCCAAAGACCATTGATAATGATTTAGGTCATACCGAAAAGGCTATTGGCTTTACAACGGCGGTTGAGGTTGCAACAGAAGCTTTGGATCGCTTGCAAGCAACAGCAGCAAGCCATCAGCGCGTGATGATATTAGAAGTTATGGGGCGTGATGCCGGCCATATTGCTTTAAATGCAGGTCTTGCTGGTGGCGCAGATGTTATTTTAATTCCTGAAATTCCTTATTCAGTAGAAGGGGTTTGTGACCATATTAAAAAAATTAAAATGGGTGGCCGTAATTTTGCCCTTATAGTTGTTGCTGAATCTGTTAAAAAAGAATCAGGAGAGTCTGCAACTGTTAATAAAGATGGGGATCGTCAGCGTTACGGGGGCATTGGCCATTATTTGAATGAACAGATTGAACATTGTATTAATGCCGAAACACGTGTCACTGTTTTAGGGCATGTTCAGCGTGGTGGTCAACCTTCTGCGTGGGATAGGATTATGGCATCAGCCTTGGGAATGGGAGCTGTTGACCTGATTTATAAACAAAAATACGATCATATGGTTGCTTGGTCTAATAGAGAAATTATAGAGGTTCCTATTCAAGATGCTATTGCTGGTTATCAAGCAGTTAATAAAAATGATATTTTAGTAAAAACAGCCCAAGGGCTTGGGATATATGTAGGGAAAATATAATCATGCTATCTAAGGTATTAACATGTGATCAAGATGATATTCGCGTTGATCGTTTTGTCAGAAGGCACTTTCCAAATTTTCCACAAAGTATTTTAGAAAAAGCCTTGCGTGGTAAGCACATAAAAGTAAATGACCTAAAAGCAAAAAGTAATGATCGGTTGAAGAAAGAAGATCAAGTATCCTTTTTAAAAGATTACGCGCAGTTTGAAACGGTAGTTGATCAAACCGAAACGCGCGTTTTGTCAAAAACTGACCGTCAATTTATTGAAGACCGCATTATTTTTGAGGATGAAGATTTTTGTGTGTTTAATAAACCATCTGGTCTTGCTGTTCAGGGTGGAAGCGGTATTAAGCGACATGTAGATGGTTTGTTTAAATATTTCAAAGAGGGTATTACATATCGTTTAGTTCATCGCTTAGATCGCGATACCAGTGGCGTATTAATCTTAGCGAAAACAGCTGAAACAGCGCAGTATTTTGCAAATTTATTTAAAACACGGAAAATTCAAAAGTCCTATTTAGCTTTGGTTCATGGGCGTATTAAAAACCAAAAAGGCACAATTGACGCCCCGCTAAAAAAAGATATGTGTGATGACATTGAAAAAATGATTGTATCCGATGATGGAAAAGAGGCCATCACCAAGTATAGAGAACTTGCAAAAAATGGGCGCCTAACGCTTGTTCAACTGCAACCTTTAACGGGTAGAACCCATCAATTGCGTGTTCATATGCAACACCTTGGTTATCCCATCGTTGGGGACTATAAGTATGGTGCGCCAAAAAATAAGCAAAAAAACCGCCTGCATTTACATGCATATTCGGTGACCTTCCCTTACGGTAATAGACAAAAAGAAATTATGTTTAAGGCTGATATTACTGAAAAAGATATGTTTGAAATGGTGGATGATTATCTGCAACCATAAAAAGGACAGCACTAATTTTATAGTCATCTTTATTGGTATGTTGCATTCTAACATTTCGGGGATTAATTTCAGAATTAAAGCATAAGGATATTTTATGATTACACTTGAACTTGCAAAAAAGCTAATAGCCAATCAATTTCCTGAGTATGCAAATTTAGATATTGTTTCAGTTGAAAAACAAGGTCATGATAATCGTACTTATCGTTTAGGGGCAGATTTTCTAATTCGCATGCCAGTAGCAGGATCTTATGCATTAAAAGTGCCTACAGAACACAAGTTTCTGCCAAAGCTAGCTTCACAATTAAGTGTCATTATTCCTGAGCCAATTAAAATGGGAGCACCTTCTAAAGATTATCCGTATCCTTTCTCAATTTATAAATGGCTTGAAGGTCAAAGCGCAAACCATTTAACAATTTATGACCCCATATTAGAATCGATAGCACTTCAACTGGCAAATTTTCGGCTCTTTGCTATTTCCAGGAGTATAGAAATGACCGTGAATAAGGTTTATAGTGGTGCAGTAAACTTGAAAATCTACAGAAAA